>NZ_LBJU01000001.1:444-13372 GCF_028128835.1 Bradyrhizobium sp. CCBAU 65884
GAGATGCACCACGCCGTCGCGGATCGGCGGCCAGGTGAAGTGCCCCTGGTGCAACCACTTCGTCACCAGCACCATGCCGCTGCCGTCCCACGCCAGAAGCTTCACTCTGTCCGTGCGTTTGCTGCGGAACACGAAGACGTCACCACAATACGGATTCNAAGATGCACCGCGCCGTCGCGGATCGGCGGCCAGGTGAAGTGCCCCTGGTGCAACCACTTCGTCACCAGCACCATGCCGCCGCCGTCCCACGCCAGAAGCTTCACTCTGTCCGTGCGTTTGCTGCGGAACACGAAGACGTCACCACAATACGGATTGGCACGCAGCGCTTCGCTCACCAGTGCCGACAGCGTATGCACCGACTTGCGGAAATCGACCGGCTGTGTCGCCAGCACCACCTTGAGGTCAGAGCGTAGCGCAATCACCGGATACCCCGAAGCGCCGCCAGCACTGTCGACAGCGTCGCCAGCTCTACGCCCGGCTCGACCCGGATGAGCGCCCCGTTCACCTCGATCTCGACAACTCCGCAAACCTTGGCCGGCGGCGCGGCGATCTCCAAAGGACTCGTCTGTAGCCCGGAAATACACTCATGCTCGCCCGCTGTCCCGCGATCGCTCCCGGCACCAATTTGGATTGGCACGAAGTTCGGTGCCTTGCCCACCGCCGCCGCAACTTGGCGGCGCCACACCGTAAGCAGCCCGCGCGAAACGCCATTGCGCCGCGCAACCTCGGAGATGTTCGCACCCTCCTCAAAGCTCTCCGCCACGATCCGGGCCTTCTCCTCGCCCGTCCACCGACGCCGTCGGCGCTCCCCGGTAATCACCTCGACGCGACGATAGACGTCATCTTCCTGCCTGGCATCAAGCATGGCATTTGCCATCGTTCCACCTCCACCGATCAGCTCATGCCAGGCTGTATCGAGCGCAAACCGAGCGGCCGCTAGGTGGGGGCCTCATGCCGGTTACGCTCAAAACCCTTGGCCGCGTTCAACTCCTGATACTCGACGAGATTGGGGGCTGTCGGTTCTCAATCCGCCCGAACGGCGCGACCTTCTCGAGATCCTCGATGATCGCCACGGTCGCGCCTGGACCATCGTCACCAGCCAGATCCCCGTCGAACAAACCCCTGAACCAATCACCATGTCGGTCGAAGCGGCCGCTCAGGATCGCGTGAAATATCTGCTCACGATCAAACGAAACGAGAGTTCACCATCGAGTGAAATCGCCGCTCACCATCACCGAAATGCGCAGCCTTAACCGGGCGGGCTTCCAAACTGTCGGCCGGCAGCCCCAGTTCGATTAGATTTGCGGTCAGCCATTCTGACATCGGTCCTGCCTCAAGGTCCACCCGTTCAACTTGACCAGCCCATGGTTCGAGGTACTGCACAATCGATGGCGCGTCCGCCAACGTGGTTCCCTCCCGGATAAGCTTTCCGGTCTCGTCCACCGCACATACCGCAACGGAATTCAGCGAAACATCGAGGCCGACGTAGATCATGACGTTTCTCCTTCGGATAGAGTTGGTCCATGATCGTCAGTCAAAACGTGCCGCGCAGCAAATAGGTCAGGCGATCGGGACCGAATACCCCATCTCTTCCGTAAAGCGGCTACGCTTCATGCGCTCGTCCGATCTGAGCGAATTGGTGGAACATGACGAATACCGCGATCATTCCGGCGCCCAGCTCAGCGATTGCCTGGCTGGCTAAAAGTCCGTTGAAACCCCACATGGGCGGAAATAGCAGTACGGCCGGTATGAAGAGATAGCCCTGCCTCGCCAAGGAAACAAGTGCACTAAGACGTGCTCTCCCGAAGGACTGAAGCATCGTTGTCGCGACGCTCTGAATACCAAAAAGCCCAAAAAAGAGATGGAAGACGCTGCAGGTCGAGACCGCGAGTCTCGTGACATTCTCGCTATCACTGAACAGCCCGACCAAAGGCCGGGCAAAAATCACAACGGCCGCAGAATAGGCAACGGAAAGAGCGACAGTCATCGAGAGCATCAATTTCGCAGCCTTCAATACGCGAGCAAAGTCTCCTGCGCCCCAACCGAAACCCAGGACAGCTTGAGAGCCTATACAGAAGCCTGTGACAGGCAGTGCGCCGATCGTCAGCAATCGCACAGCTATTCCCACGGCGGCGATCGAATCGTCGCCGAACGGCGCAGCAGCTCTGTACAACAGCATAAAGTCAACGGCAGATAAAATGCTGGTTATACTCGCCGGCGCCCCAATGAATGCGAGCTGTCTGATGCGATCTGCTCGCACTGAGATGTGAGATGCCCTGACGCGGACTATCCCTCGAGCATTCGTAAAATACGCGATATAGAGGCTTATGGCTGCGATCTGAGATACCAGCGTTGCGAGGGCTGCGCCTCGCACGCCCAGGTCTAGTAAGAATATGAAGACGGGATCGAGCACAGCGTTCAGTATGAAGGCGGTCATCATCGTCCACATGCTCAATCGTGTGTTACCCTCGGCTCTGACGATGAAGCCGTTGACCATGTTTAGAAGCATCACGGTGTACCCGAACAAAAGCGTCGCCGCGTAGTCGAGCGCCAAGGGCGTAATGGTTGGACTTGCCCCGAGCGTTACAAAGATCCCTCGCAGGTTTAGAAGCAAAGCGACCGTCAAGATGATGCCGATCGGAGCGGCGAGCGCGAGCGCGGTACTCGCGCCTCGACTCGCCTCCAGGTAGTCACCAGCGCCAAAATGACGAGATATGAACGACGCTGTCCCAACCCCAATTCCCTGTCCGACTGCCGTAAGCAAGACCACGATGGGCAGGGTCATGCTGACAGCTGCCATCGCCTGCACGCCAAGTGCGCCAACAAAGATCAAGTTGACGACCTGCTGAAACCCGTTGATCGATAAGCCAATAATAGAGGGAATGGCGAGCCGCAGGATGAGGCTCGAAAGGTTGGGGTCCGATAGATCGATGTGCTGCTTATTCCTTGGCATTACATCGCGATCTCGACGGCGAAATGCGTATCCGGATTATCCATGGATTACGGCGTCGCCCACTTTTCCGAACTCGTTTATCGTCTGCAACAGCTCCTGTTGCAACACCGTGCAAAGATTGCGGGTCACTTCATAGCTGACCTTGGTCGAATTGTACGTCGTTTCGATCTGTAGATGGCAGGCTTCATAGCCGACACTGAACCAGAAGAGGTAGTCCACGCTTGCTTCATCCATGTCTTTGCCGATCCAGAGTGGAGAAGGGTCCTTAGCTAGGAAGCGCCGTGGAAAATGGCGCTGCAAACCCACTCGATAATTCAATCCGATTCGAGGTAAGGGCAGGCGATCGATCCGGCTCCGCACGGCGGGATCTCGGTTCAGGAATTTCATAGCCCGAAAGCCTATCGCCCCGCGCGGCAAGGCATTGCGCTGGCGGTAAATTGAACGAGCACGATCGGGCCGCGGCTCCGTTCCCGTGAGAGCCAAGGGAAGCGGAACGATCTCGCTGATAACGCCGATAATCTGAGATGGATCGAGATCATCAAACAGCCGACCTCGGGTGGAGGTGAGGCTATCAATCCAGAGCGAATAGCTGCCGAAAACGCGTCCAAAGGCGCCAGACATGGCGGCAAGGAACACATCAAAGTCCTGACAATGCGCCGATCTGGCTGCAATATTGAGGAGACCAGCTGTCGCTTCCTTGTCAATCTCCAGATAATACTTGGCCTGATCTTCCCAAAGGGACCGGCAAGCTGCTTCATTCAAGCGACCTTCAAGGCCTGCATAGTGAAGCTCTCTCGCGGTCACTTCCGAAAAGCTCGCAGCCCCCGATGAAGTGTCGCTGACATGTAAATCGAACTGATGATAGTCAATCCCTTCCCAGTATGTGAGTTCAGCTGGCGCTTCGCTGTTCGCGTAGTGCTCAAGGCGCTTCAACCATGGAGAGAGCATTTGTATGTTCTCGGGACCACTCACGGCGTGGCCCGAGGCAAGGGCGTTGTAGGCCGCATCCAATGCTTCCAGGAACAGTCGATAGCCTATCCCGTCCGCTACAAAATGATGCAAGAGGAAGAGCAGATGGTAATCGCCGCTTTCCGAGGTGCGGAACGCCGTGACGTTAGCAAGAGGCGTCTGGCCGTCAAACCGAAACATATGTTGACGTCTGGCTGAGATGCTCTCTATTGCCTTACGCTGCTCTGGGCCGGTCATTCCGATAAGATCGATCTCCTCCACGAGGCGTTCGGCCACGGAAGGTCCGATTGTCAGACGTAGACCATCGTCGGTTCGGGCAACGCGGAGTCTGAGGCCTTCGTGCATATCCATGACATGGGCAAGGGCACGCTCGAGAATTCTGACATTCAGGAGTCCGCGGGGCAAGAAGAACAGATCGCCGATGTTGAAATGCTCATCGAAGCCGGCGAGACGGTTCCAAGATGAGATGGCGGGGGTGACTGGCAATGAGCTGCCCCCGGAAGAGAAGGTATCGAGTGTAACCGCCGCGCCGTCTGCCGCCAATTCCCTGATGGTGGGTGTTCGATAAAGTTGGTTGACAGTGAGATTTAACCCAGCTTTGCGCGCCAGAGTGACGCAGCGCACGCTCAGAAGGGAGTTTCCGCCGATATCAAAGAAGTTCCGATCGATTCCGACCCGCTTGGCGCCTAATAGATCCTGCCAGATCCCAGCAAGGATAAGCTCCTCCCTCGTGCGAGGTTCAGTAGATCGACCAGGGCCGAATTCGCGGTAAGGAACGGACGACAATCGAGCTCGATCTATTTTTCCGCTCGCCGTAAGGGGGATGCCGTCAGCCAAACGGAAGGCGGAGGGAATCATGTAGGATGGCAATGTTTGGCGCAGGTGGGTGACGATATCCCCAGAACTTAGACTTTCGCGAGCCGGAACCACGATTGCGCTCAAGCGACGCTGGTCATCCATGCCGTCTGCGATAACCGCAGCCTTTGCGATTGCCGGATGTGACTCGAGGGCTGTTTCGACCTCCTCCAGCTCGATACGAAAGCCGCGCACCTTGATCTGGTTGTCCGAGCGGCCGCAAATCTGGAGGAGGCCGCTGGTTGAGATGCGTGCGATATCGCCAGTTCGATAAAGAACGCTGTATTGTCCGTGATCATACGGATTGGGTACGAAACAGCGGCTGGTCCGATCTTGATCCTGCCAGTACCCAGCGCTCAAGCAGCGTCCCGCGATGCACAGTTCGCCAGAAGCTCCGACAGGGACTCTCTTCAAGTGAGCATCGAGCACGTAGAGCTTGACGTTATCGATTGGACGCCCAATGGGGACGAGCGACGAGCCGTCGTGGTCCGACGTATCATAGACTGCTGCATTGGATGCGCATTCTGTAGCACCATAGAAGTTCCACAAGGGCACGTCCGGGAAATGCGCACGCCAGCGAACGGGGAGCGAGGAAGGCATCGGTTCAGCGCTGCTTGTAACCAACCGCAAGGTCGTCGGTTGCGGGTGCCGTTCCTGGGAAGCAATGAGGCCGGACAAAAGCGGCGGCGAGGCAAATAAGCGTGTCACGCGATGTCTAGCCAACGTGCACAACAATAGATCTGGATCCAGCAACTGCTCTTGGGTCAGGATCAGCGCGGGTACACCTCTCAGAAGTCCCCCAAGGTACTCCCAAGCGGAGGCGACAAGTGACGCGGACTTCTGGACAGCTATGACGTCTGTACTATCGAAGGGAAAGCGTCGCCACATCCAGTGCAATCGATTGAGAATTGCCGACTCCGGTATAAGAACCCCCTTCGCCTTTCCGGTTGAAGATGACGTGTATATAAGACTTGCAATTCGCTGAGCCGGCGGTGTGCCGTCGCGCTCAAGCTTACGCGCTGGCGCGCAGCTCCCTCCCAAGGTTGATAGACAAATCGACGGCATGTCAAAACCGAGGTCGGAGCTATTTGCGTGAACCAAAAGCGTTGCCTGACTATCTCGGAGGATGTGTTCGATGCGATCACGTGGATAATCGGGCGATATCGGGACAACAATGGACTGCAATGCTCGTGCGGCAAGAATAACAGCGGCCACGTCGGGCGATCGGTCGAACAGCATGGCGACCATATCACCAGCCCCTAGGCCCGAAGCCACCAGCTGCGACCTGATAGCTGTTACACGCTCACGCAGGTGGTTGAATGTGATTTCACCGAAATCACCAAAATACGCCACCTGGTTAGGATGGGAGGCACTTATTTGCTCGAACGCTTCAATAAGCGGACATTCATTCGTATATGGCTGCGCCGATCCATCCAGCGAGTCCAGCATCGCGATATCTGACGCGCTGACGCAACTCAGATCGTTAATTGGCGCAAGCGGCTTCTCAATGCAGGCTGCAATCAGACAGCGTAAATTCTCTGCCATGCGAAGAATCAGATCGCGGGAAAATATGTCTTCCGCATACGCTAGCTGAAGGGCAATTTCGTCGCCTTGCTCTTGTGCGTACAACGTCAGGTCGAATTTTACATAGCCGGTGTCATATTCGCGGAATGACAGATCCAGCTCATGTGGGCCATGTGGCTCCGCAGCCTCGGAGTACATGTTGAACATGACCTGGAAGATCGGTGATCGATCCGCTTCGCGATGTAGCTGGGTATCCCTTACCATCCAGCCGAAAGGATATGCCGAATTTGCAATGGCATCGCTGACCAAGCTATGGATGCGCAAGGCATGAACTGTAAAGGACTGCTCGACATCGATCGCGGCGCGGATCGGCAGCATATTGAGGAAAAAGCCAACGATATCAGCGCTGCCAGGTTGATCCCGTACCACGTGCGGTATGCCAACGATAATATCGTTCTGACCGCTGTACATCCGCAGCAGCAGCTTGAAGCATGCGAGGAGTGTTGTCGACGTGGTGCACCTATGTCGATACGCAAACTCCCGTATCTGATTGGAGAGCTCGCTATCAAGCAGCACCGGATGCGAGGTGCCGCGATAGGAATTAGTCTGCGGCCGCGCGCGTACCGTTCCAAGCGAAAGCACCGGCGGATTATCACCGATCTGACGACGCCAATAGCTACGTTGGTTGGCCAGCGCCTCTGGGGTAGCGTGTTGTGTTTCCCAGGCCGCGTAAGTCGAGAGTGACGCCCGGTTCTCTGGCAAAAACGCCGCGGCATCTGCGTACCTTTGCCGAAGGTCCCTAAGTAGAACTGAGATCGACCAGGCATCGATGATAATTTCGTGAGCGGTGATTAGTATAAGATGATTGTCAGGGCCAAAACGGATCATGCGCGCGCGAAACAAATGGCCTTGGCAGAGATCAAAGCTGCCGTTCAGCTCTGTTCGCCGTAACTCAGCGACCAACTCCTCCCCTTGCTCAGGTGTCAGATGAGATGCATCAGTCAATTCAAGAGCGCATTGCGGAGCCTCAAAAAGCTGAACCGGACCGTCCTCGTCGATAAAGCGGGCCGAAAGTGCCTGATGGGCATGAATGACATCGCTCCAGGCGCGATTGAATGCGGCCAGATCGATGAGGTTCCTTATTCGTATTCCACCTTGAATGACGTAGTTCCGGGCAGACGGATCGAGCTGCGAGAGAAACCATAGGTGCTCCTGAACCCGCGTCAGAGGCGATCGCGCAAGCTTTCCGGTTGCCGGGGCTATGCACGGTTCGGATTCGATTCGGGCCGAGATCGAGGCCGCAAGAGATCGGATCGTTCCATTCAGGACTAGCCTGAAATCCGGTCTCACTCCGAGCTGGATCTGCAACTGACCCAATATGAGCATTGCCCGGAGCGAGTCGCCGCCGAGGGTTATGAACTGGTCATTCACGCCAATGTTCTCAATACGTAGAACGGCGGACCAGATCTGACACAGCTTGGCTTCGAGCTCTGTTTGCGGCTCCTCAAATGGCGTCGGCAAGAGAGGGCGGACACTGTAGGGGTCCGGCAATGCTCCAAAATCGACCTTTCCGTTTCTTGTCAGTGGAATACCGCCGACGTGGATGATCCGTTCTGGAAGCATGTAGGTGGGAAGCGCTTCGGCAAGAAAGTCCTGAAGCTCGCTTTGCGCCAGTTCAGCCGGAGCTGACACATACGCGAAGAGGCGTCTCGATCCACTTTCCCCCCCGGCCCTCGTTATATCTCTCGCCGTCAGCTTTACGCCTGCGCAGGAGGCGACCACGACGGCGCCGCGCACCAAATGATGAGCGGAGAGGCGAGCTTCGATTTCTCCCAACTCAATTCTGTGCCCGCGGATTTTGACCTGACGATCCCGTCGACCGAGACATTCCAAAAGGCCATCAGAACGTACGCGCCCGAGATCACCTGTCCTGTATAGGCGCTGAAAGGATGGGTCGCTCGAGAACGGGTTTGGCCCAAAGGCATCCTTGGTGCGGACATCGTCGTTGACGTAACCAGCAGCGACACCAACGCCGCTAACACAGATTTCGCCGACCTCTCCTGTGTTGCACAGCCGCGGTCCGTCGGCGACATAAACCTCAAGGTTAGGAATCGGTTCGCCGATCGGAACATAAGAGTCAGCCAGCCCAGGCGGCACGGAAACCAGATGATGCGTAACTCCGTCCGCGCATTCGGTCGGCCCATAGTGGTTAAGAATGGGAACCCCGGGATACAAGGCAAGCCAGGCGCGCGCCAATCCGGGTGTTAAGGGTTCTCCGACCGTAGAAATAATTCGCAAGCTGTCCAGAGCTCGCTCGACCCCCGCAAGCGACTGCAGATAGTCAACAAAAACTGCAAGCATCGACGGAACGAATTGAACAACCGTTGCGCCGTAACCTTGGATCGCTTTGAGGAGGGTCACCGGCGATCTCAGCGTCGTATCATCAATAATCGCGACACAGCCTCCCACGCAAAGCCCTGCCAGCAGCTGCCACAGCGATATGTCAAAGCAGTGCGAGGCCGTCTGAGCGATGCAATCGGTCTGAGCGAGGGCTAAGGCATCAATCTTCGCCGCCAAATGATTGTTTAGGGCTGCGCGCTCGATCATTGCGCCCTTAGGCTGGCCGGTCGAACCGGACGTAAATAGAATGTAGGCTGGCCCATTCTCACTTGACGATGGCACCACAGACGAAGTCTGACCCTGTCGTAACGCCGCCTCCATAGGCATGAATTGCGTGGCGCCCTTGTTATTCGCCTGGAACAGGCCGAGCGAATCCAGCTGGTGTGGGCCAATAATCAGAGCGCAGCGGCTCTGCTCGATCATGAATGATGCACGCGAAGCCGGTAACGATGGATCGAGCGGCAGGTACGTTGATGCCGCCTTCAAAATTGCGACGACCGCAGTCGCCCAGTCGAGGTCCCGCTCACCCCAATAGCCGACGACCGCGCCCTGAGCGCCACGCTCTCGCAACGTTTTTGCGAGGGCATCCGATCTTGATCGCAGCGCCTTGTAGGTGAGTTCGTCCGCGCCGACCCTCAGCGCAACCCTCTCTGGATCCGATCTTGCAAGGCGATCGATCGCCATGATCGCGTCGATCGGCTGACATTCCATAAACTGCTTCTTGCCGGATCGAGTCTCCGTAGCCATACGCGTCCCGCCATTCATTCACTTTGTGCGACCCTGAGATCAGAAACTTGTTGAGAGTCAGAACTGCCCGCCGGCGGTGACCGACTCTCGGTGAACTGAACCTCTCCAGCTCTCAGCATCAGACGTGCCAACTTGGCCAAAGGAAGGATTAATGTGCTTTTGCGTCGGCCGGGCGCGGCGCCTCGCGTGTTATTGTCTGGCCCCGAACATAACCGTCTTCAACCGAACGCGGTCATGTTAGGTCATTGCCAATTAATTCTGACTAGATAGGGCCCCGGTATGAACGCCTCGTCATTTGCGCCCAAAGGTGAATATGGCCGAGCCAGATGGCGCGAGTCAGCCTCCGCGCTATAACCACTCGACCATACCACTTGGATCTCGCCTCTTCATGGCGGCAAAGCTGGGCGGCGGATTTATCGGTGTGGACACAGCGCGGTAGCGTCGAGGATGCATTTTGAGCTGTCACTGGTTCCATGCTCGCGACGAGCTCGAAAACTCCTGACGTCCGACCTATCGGATGTGCCGATCTGCCCTGAGGCGCTGTGCACCGGTGGCATCTGGATGGAGGCCACGTTCACTCATGCCGATCTCGCCGCGCGCTGACATCAACAGCTTGCGAACGGTCTCGACCTCGTCCTTGCAAATGCCAGATGCTATCAGCTCGCGACACCGCCGCCGGACGAATGTACGGTTTTACAGCGCTCCTACTCTCGATCTCGCGGGGAGAGCAGGACGGTGCAGACGGGACGCCATGAGGCAACAAAGTACCGAGTCCTTCCAGATCACCGGACGGGTCGTGATGATATGATTTGAATAGAGCAAGCAGCGTGCCGATTGAGGAGTGCAGCTCACTCGGCTGTGGCGACCTTAGAGGCAGCAGCCGCACGCGCCACGTCGTTGGGAAGTACTCAAAGCCGGCATCGGCCTTTACTCGTGGCGCACTCTGGCCTGACCAGTTCGCCATCTCCGCAGCGAAGCTCCGGCATCTGGAGCATGCGAAGCGTCTTCGATTTCCGCTCAATAAGCCGTTCGCAACATTGGCGTGAGTGGGGGCGAAGAACCGTGCTGTATCTCTCCAATAACCTTGAAGCCGTGACGCTGGTAAAAGGAAATGTTTTCCCGATTCGAACTTTCGAGGTAGGCAGCGATGCCCTGCTCATCACATCGTTGAAGAGCGTATTTCATCAGCAAGGTGCCAAGCCCTTGTCCGCCCCAATTCGGATCGACGGCAATGAGAGGCAGATACCAATGTGGCTCGGGGGGATGATGTTCGGCCATTCCCTGCCGGAGGTGTGCCATATCTTCGGTGACCTCCGGGCGCAGGGACAGCGCCATGATTGCGTCCAGCGCATCTTCATCTTGCTGCACGTCGGAAGGCAGCCACAGGGCCGCGGCGCGAACCTCTCCGATGACGTATGCTGTGCCATGCTCGAATGCTCGTCCGCCACAGGCGTTAACGTATTGAGGCATGCTCCTAAGATATTGCCCTGGGTCAGGCCAACTCCAACGCATCAACGGATCGGCGGCAAAGCCGAGCACAATTGTCCAGACAGTGCTTGCCCGAATGCCTGCGTTCGCAGAGGTGACTTCCGACTCCGTTGTCATGATGTCGTTTTGGGCGTCAGAGTTGCAAGGGTGGATACGGGGCCGATACCTCTGAACGGGAGCAGAATGAAATGCAGCACGGAGGTTTCGTCGGGCGCATTTGGTTTCCGTTCCGGGCTCTCCTCCTGCCTCAGAAGGGCGCCTTCGACGGCCGCTTCGGACCAAGGCTTCTCGGTGGGCGCCCCTTGGATCTGGATCTTCGTGGCGAGCACCTGTGCTTCGGGGCCTGGGAGCGTCATCTGCATCCTGCCCTTCCTAACGGAAGCGTCGAATTTCTTGGCCTCGACAACGTTCGGCAGCCCGCTTACGAACATCGTGCGATGGCTGCGCTTGAACCGGGCACCCGGCACGGCCGAGCAGGTTAGCAAACGTCGCGCGTCGATGTCGAGATTGGCAACAATTTTTATGAGGCATCACCTCGTCTCCCATTGAGCTGTTCTGCGTAAGGTCTCTCATTCAAAACACGTGCCAACTGCGAAACCGCATAGACTATCGCCCTCAGTCTGTTCGCCGTCAGCGCCCTTTCATCTTGCTGGCGAACGGATGCCGGGTGTGATTCTGTCTTCACACTGATTCGCAGCGGCGGGGTAAGGCAGGTAAATCTCCACTTGTGGAGAGTGAACAGAAGCAGGCGGCATTGTTGACCCTTCAGTTTCGCGCGGTCACGAGGAGGTCGATTGGGCGAGAGCCGTGTTGCTGATGTTGTCGGGTTGACCAGCCAACGCATTGCGCAAATCGCTTCGGTGGCTGCGCGCTAACGTCGGCTCATCACCCACTTTGCGCGCACATTCATCCGGACGATGCACATGCTTTCGCTCGTCTCAGCGCCCCGAAGCCCGAAGCAGGAATTTGACCTCAGATGCTTACCCGCAGCATTCGCGGGACCGTTGAAGACGGCAAAGGTAGTGTTGCTGTTTGCGTCACCAGGGTTCAGCAGCGTATCCGACCTTCGGGATACAAAAACGAACGACGGCAAGGATTACTATGTGCGTCGCTGGAAAGGGCGAGAACCCTTCCGTGACAAAGGGAGTGGAAGTAAATGGTTCAGGGGTATCGTTAAGTCCTTTGGCGCCCCCGAAGAAATCGGGCAAAAATTTGCAGTTCTCAACGTCGGTGCGTAAAACTCGCCACGGGTGCCGGCCTTCGCCAGCGCATGAGGGCAGTCGCCGAGGTGCGTCGCCGTTTCGGCTATCGACGCCTGCACGTGCAGCTCAAACGGGAGGGCTATCTGGTCAATCACAAGAAGCTGTTCCGGCTCTCGGAGAGCACATCGTCTTGTTTCAAGCATCGCGGAGGAGAATGGTAATATTCCTTTCCCCTTTCCAGCTGGTACTGCAACGCGCTTTGGCCGTCGCCACGTCCACGTTCGATCACTCGATCACTCGGCTCTGCCAAAAGTGATCGTACCTCTTTTGCGCTGGGCAACATCACTGGCGGTACCATCTTACGCAACCAGGGCACTAAATGTCATAAATTCGCAATCAAAGTGTGTTTTGAACGTCGGTTGTACAAATTGCTGCTGGTGGGAGTGAGCAAGAGCGCAATGTTTTTTGCTTAGTGGATTTGTCGAGATGGATATTCGCGCATGGCCTACGACACTGCTACGGTGCAGATGCTCCGCAACGTCCTTGATGAAGTACTTGCTAGCTCCACGTTCATCGGGCAGAAGCACCGCTCTGCGCTGGAGATCGCGGAGCGCATTCTTTGGCTTGCCTCACAGGGAGAGCGGGAGGCCGCAACAATCAAAGAGCACTTGCTGAACGAGTTTTTGGCAAGCGGTAGCTGTAGCGTAAGAGCTGAGAAGGCCATCTCGACGGCAAGCACGGCTCCGCGTTTATCTTCGCACATAAGCTGTCGGGGATACTATCTAGGTGT
>NZ_LBJU01000002.1:0-958 GCF_028128835.1 Bradyrhizobium sp. CCBAU 65884
GGCGGCCACATCATCATCTGCATCGCCGACAACGGCCGTGGCCTCAACACCGAGAAGATCAAGGCCAAGGCGATCTCCTCAGGGTTGGTCACCGAGGCCGAGCTCGAGAAGATGAGCGAAGCCCAGATCCACAAGTTCATCTTCGCGCCCGGCTTCTCCACCGCAGCCGCCATCACCTCGGTGTCGGGCCGCGGCGTCGGCATGGACGTGGTGCGCACCAATATCGACCAGATCGGCGGCACCATCGACATCAAGTCGGTGGCCGGCGAGGGAAGCTCCGTCACCATCAAGATCCCGCTGACGCTGGCCATCGTCTCCGCCCTGATCGTCGAAGCCGCCGGCGACCGCTTTGCGATCCCGCAGCTCTCGGTGGTCGAGCTGGTGCGGGCCCGCGCCAACTCAGAGCACCGCATCGAGCGCATCAAGGACACCGCGGTCCTCCGCTTGCGCAACAAGCTGCTGCCGCTGATCCATCTGAAGAAGCTCTTGAAGATCGACGACGGCGCCGCGTCCGATCCCGAGAACGGCTTCATCGTGGTCACGCAAGTCGGCAGCCAGACCTTCGGCATCGTCGTCGACGGCGTGTTCCACACCGAAGAAATCGTGGTGAAGCCGATGTCGACCAAGCTGCGTCACATCGACATGTTCTCCGGCAACACCATTCTGGGCGATGGCGCGGTGATCATGATCATCGACCCCAACGGCATTGCCAAGGCGCTTGGCGCCGCCGGCTCCTCGGCCCATGACATGGGCGACGAGAACGGCGCGCACCACATCGGATCGGGCGAGCAGACCACTTCGCTGCTGGTGTTCCGCGCCGGCTCGTCGCAGCCCAAGGCGGTCCCGCTTGGCCTCGTCACGCGCCTGGAAGAGCTGCCCGCCGACAAGATCGAGTTCTCGAACGGCCGCTACATGGTGCAATACCGCGAGCAGCTG
The DNA here is from genome assembly GCF_028128835.1 of Bradyrhizobium sp. CCBAU 65884. Lineage (NCBI taxonomy): Bacteria > Pseudomonadati > Pseudomonadota > Alphaproteobacteria > Hyphomicrobiales > Nitrobacteraceae > Bradyrhizobium > Bradyrhizobium sp. CCBAU 65884. The sequence goes on from NZ_LBJU01000002.1 coordinate 937, forward strand.
ATGCCGCTCGTTGCCATGGAAG
>NZ_LBJU01000002.1:1031-1327 GCF_028128835.1 Bradyrhizobium sp. CCBAU 65884
CCTGGGCGATGGCGCGGTGATCATGATCATCGACCCCAACGGCATTGCCAAGGCGCTCGGCGCCGCCGGCTCCTCGGCCCATGACATGGGCGACGAGAACGGCGCGCATCACATCGGATCGGGCGAGCAGACCACCTCGCTGCTGGTGTTCCGCGCCGGCTCGTCGCAGCCCAAGGCGGTCCCGCTTGGCCTCGTCACCCGCCTGGAAGAGCTGCCCGCCGACAAGATCGAGTTCTCGAACGGCCGCTACATGGTGCAATACCGCGAGCAGCTGATGCCGCTCGTTGCCATGGAGA
>NZ_LBJU01000002.1:1471-1921 GCF_028128835.1 Bradyrhizobium sp. CCBAU 65884
CGTGATCAAGGGCCAGGCCACCGAGGTGATCGACGTCGGCCACTTCCTCCCGATGGCGTTCGCCGACTGGTTCACCCGCAAGGAGATGAAGCCGTCGATGCACTCGCAGTCGGTGCTGCTGGTCGACGACAGCGCCTTCTTCCGCAACATGCTGGCGCCCGTGCTCAAGGCCGCCGGCTACCGCGTCCGCACCGCGCCGACCGCGCAGGAGGGCCTCGCGGCACTGCGGGCGCAGAGCTTCGACGTGGTCCTGACCGACATCGAGATGCCCGACATGAACGGGTTCGAGTTCGCGGAAGTTATTCGCTCCGACAACAATCTGGGCTCGATGCCGATCATCGGCCTGTCCGCGCTGGTGTCGCCGGCGGCGATCGAGCGCGGCCGTCAGGCCGGCTTCCACGACTATGTCGCCAAGTTCGACCGTCCCGGTCTGATCGCGGCGCTGAAGGA
>NZ_LBJU01000003.1:0-2189 GCF_028128835.1 Bradyrhizobium sp. CCBAU 65884
AATCCGTCCGGAATGAAATCGGAATGCCTGGCCGGCTTCGCGTCGGAATCAGTGGCCGGCTTCATCGGAATACGCAAGCAATGCACGAGCGTCCATGGGCCTCGCGGCCGAGCAACTTCGGTCAGCCGGTCATAACCGTCATAGGCATCGCATTGCAGGTAGCGTCCGCCAAAACCGTCGAGGAACTGCTGCGCGAAGGCACCGCTGCGACCGGGGGCATACCTGAACAACACGATCGGTGGACTTGGCCCGCTGTGGCCGCGGTCGTCTGAAGCGATCGCCCAGAAGTAGCCCTTCTTCGTTTGGCCGCGCCCAGGATCGAGTACCGGCGCCTTGGTCTCATCCATGAACAGCCGATCCGCCATGGCCAGGTGGTGGCGCATGTGGTCCGCGATGGGCTGAAGATGGAAGCAGGCGCGGCCAGACCAGTTGCCCAGTGTCGCCCGATCAAGCCGGATCCCCTGGCGCGCATAGATCTCGGCCTGACGGTAAAATGGCGTATGGTCGCCAAATTTGGAGACGATCACGTGCGCGATGGCCGCTTCGGTCGGCAGCCCGCCGGGCACGACGTGCTCCGGTGCGTGCGCCTGCACGACGGGGCCCGAACAGCGGCGACAGATGTATTTCGGCCGGCGCGTGACCAGCACGCGCCATTGCGCCGGGATCACGTCAAGGCGCTGGCTGACGTCCTCGCCGATCTTCGTCATGGCGCCGCAACCGCACGGGCAGAGCGTGCTTGCAGGCTCGATGATCCGTTCCACCCGCGGCAAATGGGCAGGCAAGCAGCCGCGATTGCGATGAGGACCTTGAGCCGGCACGCTCCGCGATCGGCCCTTGATCACAGCCTCGGCTCTCTCCTGCGCCGCGTCCAGGATGCCTTGCGCGATCTCCACGTCTTCCAACGGTAAGTGATACTGATCTGGCCGCAGCTTCTCGGATTTCGCGCCGAACCTGTCGCGCCGCAATTCGCCGAGGATGACCTCCAGCCGACGCCGCGCTTCCTCCGACGCCGCCAGCGCCCCCTGATGCTCGCTCAAGGCCGCCTGCGTTTGCGCCAAAAGCGCCTTCAGGCGTTCGTTTTCGTCGCGCAGCGCCGCGATGCTCATGCGCTATTTCGAGCACATCGCCGCCGCGCGTGCCACGCTCAAAATAGCTGCCGAGTCATTCTGCCGCAGTTATCCAGCGACCTGCGGGCGCCGTGCTTCTTCCGGGCGCACCAATCTCCAATCCAACCCTTCGAACAAGGCAGCAAACATCGCGGGCGACATGCGCATCACGCCATCCGCGATCGTTGGCCAAACGAACTTGCAACCTTCGAGACGCTTGTGCACCAACACCAGGCCCGTTCGATCCCAGACCAAAATCTTGATCCGGTCCGCTCGTTTCGATCGGAACACGAAGGCTGCGCCGCTGAACGGGTCGAGACGAAGCAAGCATCTCCTGCACCTTCGCCGCAAGCCCATCGTGGCCACAGCGGAAGTCGATCGGCCGCGTCGCGATGTAAATCTTCAGATCAGCACCGGCCGCGATCATCGTGGCGCTCGCACCGCACGGATCACTCGGGACAGCTGCTCACCATCAATGGACGTATCCGTCCGCAGCACGACATCACCGATCCCGATCTCAAGCTTGATCGCCGGAGCAGGAAGCTCCCCCAAAGCACGTTCCACGACCAGCGGAGCGAATGTCGGCGGGGATGCCTCGCACGGCGGCAACATGCCTCGCTGTCGAAACCGCCGTCGCCAATCGTAGATCTGCCAGCGCGTCGCTCCGTGCTTGCGCGCGACCTCGGACACCTGGGCACCGGGCAAGAGACTCTCGGCGACAATCCGAGCTCTCTCAGCTTCCGAACGCACGCGGCGTCCCGACGGTCCTTCAAGAACTTCCAGCCGGCTAACCGACCCCGCCGACGGGCCGTCCAAATGGACGTCCTTTTTGCTGTCCAATCCCATCCAAAGCCTCCGTCCAAAGCTGGAGGCTTCTTCGCATAGCTATCCAGATCCCGAAGCAAGGGTTACGGCTAAGCGCTTACGCATGGCATTGTCATTGCCCGTGACATCGCGCAGTTGCGGCGCGGCCTCGCTGTCATCGTAGGGAACATCAATGACGGCCTCAGCGAGATGCTCCGAGCTCTCATGAGGGAATCGCAAGAGGAGTTGTCCCGAGCTTGATACCCGCGTTGCAGCCTC
>NZ_LBJU01000003.1:2982-3347 GCF_028128835.1 Bradyrhizobium sp. CCBAU 65884
AGCGGAGACGTTGTCCAGCCGCATCAAGAAGCCGGATATACGTCTGCAGTAGTGACCGTCGATCCTGATCAAGCCGGTCGTTGCAATCGGGCGGGGTCCATATACGTCTATACATGAAGCTTTCGATGAAGGCATTCTGCGTCGGCTCGCCGCGGTTCAAACCGTCTCGGCCTGAAACCAAAGTTCTTCACGGACGACGGAATAGATTCCAGAGGCACTCGGAATGTTCCTCCATCTCTCGACCACCTCGGATGACGGCCCCTCCTTCTGGGAACCAAACTACCGTCTCCCACCTGGAAGGTTCAGAATGGTAATACGATCGCCCCGCATATGCCCGTCGCGGTTCATGAAAGGTCGCCCCGGAC
>NZ_LBJU01000004.1:0-2188 GCF_028128835.1 Bradyrhizobium sp. CCBAU 65884
TCTTGCTGAGGTGTCCGTCGATCGCGATGTGCGGCGTCACCGATCGTTCTCTCAAGTCGTGGACGAACTGCGTGACGTCATAGGCCTTGTCCGCGCCGAGCGTGATCCGCCGGCCTGTGCGATCACGACGATCGATCAACGCCAGCGCCGTCTCTCGTTCGGCCGTGCCGGTGGCCTGGCTGACGGCACCGCCGACCGCCAGACCATTGCGGTTCTCCATCAGAGCGTGCCCCATGTAACAGAGCTTGGCCGGCTGCCCATCCCCCTTCTTATACAGCCGGGCCTCCGGGTCGGTCGTACTTTGGTGCGTCTCGTTTGAACGCTTCTCCTTGTGGAAGCTACGTTCAGCGTTGCGTCCCGGACCCTTGCTGTCGTTGTCGTCTCCGTCCTTTCTGCGGAAGCTCTTGATCGAAGCCCACGCCTCAATCAGCGTGCCGTCGACCGAGAAGTGATCGCTCGACAACCGTCGCTTCACCTTCGGCTGAGCCAGCACGGCCGAAAGGAACTTAACGGCGATCTCACCCGCTAACAGCCGGTCGCGGTTCTTGGAGAAGGTTGAGTGGTCCCACACCGGATCGTCCACGCCCAGACCGACAAACCAGCGGAATAGCAGGTCAAATTCCAGCCGCTCCATCAATTGTCGTTCCGAGCGAATGCCGTAGAAGGCCTGCAGCAGCATCGCCCGAAGCAGCCTCTCCGGTGCAATCGAGGGCCGGCCAAAGTCCGTGTAAAGCCCCGCAAACGCCTTCGATAGATTGCCCAGCGCAGCGTTCACAATCTCCCGGATCGTCCGTAAGGGATGGTCCGGACGAACCCGCGCTTCAAGATCCACGTAACTGAACAGCGATCCAGACCGCTCGTCCGATCCTCGCATCCCGGCCTCCCGATTCAATCATCGAGAGATCACGTCCAATTCCATCCCGCCAGAGACTTCTTCAACAGCTTGCTAGCTCTAGTGTAAGCATCGCTTGCTGCCAGCCGTCTTGGCGGGTCCCCATACCGCCGCGCAGCATCGCCTTTGGCGACTTAAAGAGGCCGCTGGCGACTGATAAGGTTGGGTCGCAAGTGGAGTCAGTCTGAGAGGCCGACCGGAAATTAAAGTTGGGTGATTTCAGCAGGTTGTGATTCTTCGAGTTCGAAGCCATCGGACCGAAATCACCCGCTGTCAGCATGACAGACGGGAGTTCCGCTATGCAAGCGATTGCAGGGATGCGGAATGGGCCTTGATCGAGCTGTTGATGCCAGGGCCGAGCAAGGTCGGGCGACCGCGCAAGACCTGCATGCGATCGGTTTGGGATGCGATCCAGTACATCGCGACGACGCGATGCCAATGGGCGCTTTTGCCAAAAGATTTTCCTCCCTGCACGACGGTCCAGTCCTATTTTTATCGCCTGCGCGACAGCGGCGTGCTGGATTTGATGAATGAAGCCTTGGTTGAAATTGTGCGTAAGCTTGCTGGACGGGAGCCGCAACCAACGGCGGCGATCATCGACAGCCAAACGGTGCCGAGAGCGGAGGGCCACGCGGCTTTGATGCGGGCGCCACATCGTCACCGATACAAGAAGATCAAAGGTCGCAAGCGCACCGCCCGGATGACGCAAAGGGCTTCGTTATTGTTGCCCCGACGCTGGGTCGTCGAACGCACGTTGGCATGGCTCAACCGCTGCCGACGTCTAGACTAGCCAAGGATTGGGAGACCTCTATCACCTCGGCCGAAGCATGGCTCTTTATTGCGTCGACCCGACAACTGGTGCGCCGCATCGCCAGATCCGCCAACCTGAACTAATGAATTTTGAGTCAGACTCTGAAGCCTGTTCATTAGCGCCTGCATCCGCACCATTGCCGTCTCCGACGAGCCGGGGCGACAGCAGATCACGAGTCGAGTCGCCCGCGGGAGTTTCCCCCCCCAGGCGCTCACAGATCCGGACGTGAACGTCTCCGCTCATCCGGCTCTTACCGTCCAGCCGTCGCCTTGTGCAGCATCGGCCAATGGGCCATGTGTGGACGTATATGGACCCCGCCCGATTGCAACGACCGGCTTGATCAGGATCGACGGTCACAACTGCAGACGTATATCCGGCTTCTTGATGCGGCTGGACAACGTCTCCGCCGCGAGCCTCGATGGTTTTCGCCCGCTTCCACCTCAACGGCCCCGAGACATCGGCGCAAGCCGTGCCGGTCCACACAT
>NZ_LBJU01000004.1:2986-13289 GCF_028128835.1 Bradyrhizobium sp. CCBAU 65884
CCGTCGTTGATGTTCCCTACGATGACAGCGAGGCCCCGCCGCAACTGCGCGATGTCACGGGCAATGACAATGCCATGCTCGGACAGAAGACCGCGAATCTGGTTAGCGAGCCTGACCCGGTCGGCGACCAAGCGTCGGCGAATGCGGTGGACAGCCTGTACCGCCAGCTGATCGGTTGATTTCGGTGGCACGAAGCGCATGGACGGACGGCCGACCGCTTCGCAGATGGCTTCCGCATCGTTCTGGTCGTTCTTGTTTGACTTGACGTAGGGTGTCACGAACTCAGGGCTGATCAGTCGGACCTGATGGCCAAGCGCCGTGAGTACGCGAGCCCAATAGTGTGCCCCGTTGGAAGCCTCCATGCCGACCAGGCAGGCCGGTAAATTGGCGAAAAAGCCGGCCACCGCATCGCGACGCAACCTCTTTCGCACAACGACTTTCCCGTGGTTGTCGACGCCGTGAACTTCGAAGACATACTTCGCTAGATCTAGACCTATCCGAACGACCTGCATGATATCCTCCTTCACTGCAGTTGACGCTCGAGATTCCACCGCGGCGAGGGCGGGGTCCATACCATTGGCTCCAGGTTGGCAAGAAGAAACTTCACGTTGCAGGGTTTGGTCGGAGCAGCCATGTGTCCGGCCTTTTCGCGCGGTACACGTGACCGCTGGCCATAATGCCCTCCCCGGATCAGGTCCCGGTCAACAGCACGCATTCGAGATGCCATGGCCCATGTGGGTTGTCCTGATCGCAGGATCGACCGGCACTGCATTACGTGCTGTTCGCCCTCCCAACCGTTACGTCACGCCGGATATGCCCGACGCGATCTCGTTCAGGCCGCCAGCGCGGCCGGTTCCTGATAGCGTTCGTTCCTCGCCATCATCGCCCAAGCGATCCTGGCGAGTATGTTGGCTAACGCGATGGCCGCGACCTTGCGGGCCGCCGGGCCAACAATCGTGTGAGCCAGGGTCGATGATCGGGGCCGTGAATCTTGGCGTAGCGGATCACTGCGAGTGCGCCAGCCGTGAACAGGCTACGCAAATAGCGATCGCCTTGCTTGGTGATGCTGCCAAGCCTGTCTTTGCCCCCGCTCGAGCTCTGCTTTGGCACGAGACCAACCCAAGCCGAGAAGTCTCGCCCGGATCGGAAGGCTTTAGGATCGGCAACGCTGGCGACCAGGGCTGTTGCCAACGCCGGCCCAACGCCAGGGATCGCGTCCAGTCGCTTGCTCGTCGCGCTTGATCGATGCCAAGCGATGATGCGCCGGTCGAACTCAAGGATCTGGGCCTTCAGGGCGCGCAGTTGACTGTCAAGAGCAGCAAGGCACATCCGGGCGACCTCCGGAAGCCGGTCTTCAGCGTTGTCGGCGACGACTTCCAGCAGTTGCTCGACACCCCTGCGTCCGACGGGAGCGACGCTCCCGAACTCGGCAAGATAGGCGCGGATTGAGTTGATGACCGCAGTCTGCTGCCGGATGAAGAGGTGGCGCGCGCGATGAAGCATCAGACAGCTCTGTTGCTCGACCGTTTTGGTTGGCACGAACCTCATGTTTGGCCTGGCAACCGCTTCGCAAATCGCCTCAGCGTCGGTGCTGTCGTTCTTCTGCCGCTTGACGTAGGGCTTCACATAGGCCGGCGGCATCAAGCGCACGGTATGCCCCAACGCCTGCAGCTCGCGCGACCAATGGTGCGATGAGGCACACGCCTCGATACCCACCAGGCATGGCGCCAGTTTCTGGAAAAAGGCCAAGACGTGCCGGCGCTTCAACTGACGGCGCAGGACCATTTGGCCCGATCCATCAACGCCGTGCACTTGGAATACCGACTTCGCAATATCCAGACCGATGGTCGAAATTGACTGCATAGGCTGCTGCTCCTCCGAATCGTGGGAGCCTTAAAACGGCACCCACTCCTTGGCACTCTCGTGCCCGTGGAGGAGCCGTCCACAGCATCAACAGCGTGGGGGTGCGGCACGCAATGTAACCTCACGCGCCCGGGATAAGAAGGCGCATCCGTTAGGTCTGACGCGGTGACCTGGTTTGACCGGAAGCTGCGCTGTGCGAATTCCAGGACGCTCGACTTGGCGAGAGATTTCGTATCCTGCTGAAGCAGATTGGTGGAGACATCGGACAGAGCATTCCGATGGTTTGCCAAGACCGGGCGAATACCAAGGCGGCCTATCGTTTTTCTTTCCAATGAACGAGTAAGCGAGGCCGACATCCTGTCTGGTCATTTTAAATCGACGCGGGAAATGTATCGCGGCTGCGGAAGGGCCTGTTCTTGTCCTGCATGATACGACCGAATTCACCTATTAACGGGAGCGCCCGGATCTGATCGGGATGATTAAGCGCATCCCCAAAAGCATATATATCGCCACAGCAAGGCCTGGAACATCTTCATAGCCTAGGCAACCCTCAATCCTGATAGGTGCGTCGCAGTTCGCCCTTGGCGATAGTGCCTCACCTCGCAGACTCATTGCGCGATACCGTCACTCGTAATGGAGCAGAATCATGTCTAGACTTCAGGGGACGTATGTGAACGACAACATCGGAGCGAAGCTGGTAATTTCACAGGCTAACGATGCGAACGGCCAAATTACTTCTGCTTCGATCAGCTATAATGGCCATAACTATCCTGCAACCGGCCACTACCACTTCAAGAACAGCACTGGCCCAACTACGGTAGCGGTTCTCACTGGCCTTGACGATGACACTGGCTATATCGCCTTGTCCTTAACCGCCGAAAACCAGGAATTCAAACGGCTCAAGAGCTTCGGTGGGCTCGTTAATTTCAACGCCGAAACTATCGGCATCGGCGGCGCCTTCATTCGCCAATGACGCAGAATGTGGCTCCTGGTTTCACGCGGCCACACTCGACCGTTTTGCTTTGTAGGCAGAAGGCGCGGGTCTCTCTTCCATCTCGATGCCGGCGCACCTAGATTGCCCGGTTCGCCAGCATCATAGCAACCCATTCTTCAATGACTTGATCATTTCCTGATGAGCGAAACCTCCGTAGGCTGGACGCGCGAGCAGGACGAGATCTTCTGGCATTTGGTAGGAAAGCAAACTCCAGAGAAATTCATCGCGGCAGCGCTAAACAAAACTTGTCAGGAACTTAGACGGCGCGGGTACGTGCTGGGTCTGCCGCCGAAATGGTTTAAATCCACAAAGCGAACGACCGAGGATCTGGAGGGCGAGGAGGCCGGCAGGCCCTGTCTGGCGAGATTACCAATTGCCCACCGACCGATCGCCCCGATCCAGTTCTCGCGTGCCAAGGATGCAATGACCGTCGGGTCTCGTGTGATAGTCGCGCACTGGACTGGTTCAAAGTTGAAAGGGCGGCGCGGCCTCATCGTTGGTCTTGGCACCACTAGGACAAGGGTGCGCGTCCTCTTGGACGACAACATGCGCGCGATAACGCTTCACGTGTGCCTGTTGGAGGTAGAGGAGGCGCAAGGCTCATAGCCGTGGAAAGTAAGCGCTAACCAAGTCCGGGCTTCTCTGATCGCTGAAAGAGAATGCCGCTGAATTCCCAATCAAGCCCCACAGTTGATCGGCGTAGACGGTCTGGGCCACAAAGTCGGGATCGATTTCAGGTTTGCGTTGCAGGCGTTTCGAGATATCCGTGAGCGTTAGGACAATTAGCTTCTCTCCATCGGGGCATCTTCATGGCAACAGGTCTCCGCACCAGCCGATTTAGACGCCTTGCTCATGTTGCGACGTGAGGCCGACAAATCTCGGCCGTTGTCGTTGGCCGGCCGTGGTGGCCGGTAATTTTGGACGCCGATCCCCCAGCTTAGGGGGGCAAAATTTGAAGACGATGACGTAATTGCGGTCGGCGCTCGTGGCAGACAACCTCCGTTATCGTTGAGCCCTCCCAATCAAATGATTCGAAGGAGCTCCTATGAAGCAGTACGTCGGGGTGGACGTCTCACAGAGAGAAACCGCTGTGTGCGTTGTCAACGAGACTGGACAAGTAATCTTCGAAGGAAAAGCCAAGGCCTAATCCTGGTGCCTTGACTGATCTGCTTAGCAAACATGCGCCTCATGCCGAGCGTATCGGCTTCCAGACCGGTGCGATGGCGAGTTGGCTATGGCATGAACTCCGCAGGGTCGAGCTTCCGGTGGTCTGCATCGACGCTCGGCATGCGCACGCAGCCTTGTCGGTCCGAATGAACAAGAGCGATCAGAATGATGCGCGAGGCCTTGCCGAACTGGTGCGGGTTGGATGTTATCGAGAGGTCAAAGTCAAAAGTGCGGAAAGCCAGAAGATCCGAGCGATCCTTGTCGCCAGATCTCGGCTAGTGTCCATGCGCCGAGACATCGAGAACCAGGTTCGCAGCTTGATCAAGGAATGTGGATTGCTATTCCCGCGCGCGATCGGCCAACAGTTCCGCAACCAGGTCAGCGAACTCTTGGGCGTCGATCATTTGCTTCTCAGCGTGAGATCGCCGCTGCTCTCGATCCATGAGAACGTTTCTCAACAACAAGGTAAATTCGACAACGAGGTCCGCCGGTTGGCAAAGCTGGACGAGACGACGCGTCGCCTGATGACGGTCCCGGGGGTCGGTGTCGTGACGGCCGTAACGTTCCGCCACACGATCGATGACCCCTCGCGCTTCCGATCGGCTTCGACGGTCGGCGCCTATCTGGGCCTTACCCCTCGCCGGAACCAATCTGGCGAAACTGACATCACTGGCAAGATATCGCGATGGGGCGACCGGCTTCTCCGAAGCTACCTGTTCGAAGCGGCGACCGTTCTGCTTTATCGGACGAAAAAATGGTCCTCGCTTAAGGCTTGGGGAATGAAGCTCGCAAAGCGAATTGGCGCGAAGAAGGCGAAGGTCGCCATTGCTCGGAAGATCGCCGTGATTCTCCATTGCATCTGGGTCGACGTGACCTTGCCCCCAAGTTTTATCCAGTCCTGAGTTCGCCCCGGCTGTTGGATTTACCCGAATGGGCGGTGGTAGCGACGGGAGCTGGTGCGGAGCCATCGGCGTAGCGCAGCGCCAGATCCCGTCGCGGGTTGCAGGTGAAGGCGAACTCCGATGGTGTTTTCCATCCGAGTTGCGAGTGGGGTCGCGTATCGTTGTACAACCCAGCTTGATAACACCCACGGGACCGGTTTTCGCGAGCTCTTGTATCGGTGGCATCCGTGGTTTGGTCAGCCGGTGTTTGTCCACCAGGCGATCGCCAAGTCGGATGATGTTGTTTTCCGCTGCACGCTGAGCGGCTCCGACGCGACTCGGTGGCTTGAGATTCCTGCCTGGATGTTCGATCGCGTGGCTTGCGCGGATGATTCGGTCGTCACCACCACGCCTTATGTCGATTCATCAGCGCTGTCGGTGCTAGCGGGCCTTCTGTCGGATGTGTTGAAGGCGGGCACCGCATCATCGAACGCCTTGCTTTCTGGCGCAATCATGACCTCTCGCGATCCGAATCGGGGAGAGGCCCATGTCAGGCAAGACCACGACAATGGCGCGCCGGCCGCCAGCGCAGCGGAGTCGGCACAGGCAGGATCAGCGGCGCCAGGCGCCGCAAATGGACCTGTTCGCAAGCGGCCAGTCCAGCGGTGTCATCGGAGCACCGGCTTGGCCGGAGCTGCCGGCAGAGGTGCAAGGCACGCTGACCAACCTGATGGCGCAGCTGATCCTGGAACACGCGGACAAGAGCAAGACGGCCGTAACGACGGAGGACGGTCATGATCTCTGACAAGATTCGGCCCCATCATCTGGAGCGCAAAGCACTGCTCTATGTGCGGCAGTCGTCGGCCCATCAGGTGCTGCACAACAGGGAGAGCAGCGCGCTGCAATATGCCATGCGGGATCGGCTGACGGCGCTTGGCTGGTCGCAGATCGAGGTGATCGACGACGATCTCGGCCGCTCGGCGGCGGGCTCCGTTCAGCGTGCTGGATTCGAGCGGATGGTCGCGGAGGTGTGCCTCGGCAAGGTTGGCGCCGTCTGCGCGCGTGAGGTCTCCCGCTTTGCCCGCAACAGTCGCGACTGGCAGCAACTGATCGAGATGTGCCGCGTGGTCGACACGGTGCTGGTCGATCAGGAGACCGTCTATGCGCCGCGCCACGGCAACGACCGCCTGCTGCTCGGGTTGAAAGGCAGCCTGAACGAGTACGAGCTTGACCTGTTGCGCCAGCGTTCGCTCTCGGCGCGCTACGAGAAGGCGCGCCGCGGCGAACTGGTCGTCGCGGCACCGGTAGGCTTTGTGAAGGCCGGCGACCGCTACGAGAAGGATCCAGACCGCCGCGTGCAAGACGCCATTACCCTGGTCTTCGACAAGGTTCAGGAACTGGGCAGCGCTCGTCAAGCCTTGCTCTGGTTCCACGAGCATAATCTCGAACTTCCGGTGAAGCAGAACAATGGCGATGTGGCCTGGCGGCGGCCGAACTACGCCGCCATCCACCGGATGATTGAGAACCCCATCTACGGCGGCGCCTATGCCTATGGTAGGACTGCGGTTGCGGTAGGCTATGGAGCCAACGGTGCCAGCGTGAAGATTCGTCGCAAAGCACGCAGTGACTGGCTGGCGCTGATGCCAAATGCCCATGAGGGCTACGTCAGTTGGGAGAAGGCCGAGGCGATCAGGACGATGGTCAACAACAACATCCCCACCAGCCGTCATCATGGCGCCGCCAAACATGGCAATGCGCTGCTGGCCGGCATGATCCGGTGCCGGCGCTGCGGGCGCAAGCTGACGCTTCGATATACCGGCGCAAAGCATGGCATCCCGCGTTATAGCTGCAGCCGTGCCTGGATGGACAATGGCGAGCCGCGCTGCATCGCCTTCGGCGGCCTGCGCGTCGACGATTCCATCGAGGAAGCGCTTCTCGGCGTGGTGGGGCCCGGCGCTATCACTGCCGCGGTCGCCGCCTAGAGGCAAGCCGGTCAACGGCGCGATCAGGTACGCGAGGCACTTCTGCGCGATCTTGAAGCGGCGCACTATGCGGCCGATCGCGCCTTCCGTCAGTACGACGCTGCTGATCCCGCCAACAGGCTGGTTGCTGGCGAACTGGAGGCTCGCTGGAACAAGGCGCTCGCGCGTGTGGCAGAGGTCGAAAGCAAGATCGCGACGCATGGCGCAGCCATGCCGATGCCAGCCATCGCCCCGACAGCGCTTGCCGCACTCGCGACGGACCTCAAGACCATCTGGGCCGCCCCAACGACAGACGCGCGCCTGAAGAAGCGCATTGTGCGCACCCTCATCCAGGAGGTGGTGGCCGACATCGATCAGGAGGCAGGCGAGATCGTGTTGATTGTCCACTGGATCGGCGGCGTACATAGCCAGATCCGCTTGCCCAAGCGTGGGCGCGGCCAACGCAATAGCGCCTCAGCCGATGTGATCACGGCTGTCCGCCAGTTGGTGCTGATCGCCAATGACGATCTCATCGCCGGCACACTCAATAGGAATGGCCTTGTCACTGGTCACGGCAACCGCTGGACGCGTGAGCGCGTCACATCGTTGCGCTCGCATCACCGCATTCTAGTGTTCAAACCTGCTGATGACGGGATCGAGCCGTGGCTCAATCTCAGCAAAGCCGCGCGGCTTCTCAAGATCGCGCCCAAAACCCTCAGACTGGCGGCGGAGGCCGGCGAGATCGCCGCCATCCATCCCTTGTCCGAAGGCCCTTGGATCTTTGCCCGTTCCGATCTCTCGGCATCAGCCGCACAAACAATCACAGAACGCGCGCGCCAAAATCCAAAATACCCCACGGGATCGCATCCCGATCAGCAAAATCTCTTTGCTTCAACCACATAGACAGATGGGTGTTGTGATGCAGGATTGTAGTCGGCGATCCAATTGGTGATCTTGGTGCGGGCGTCGTCGAGATCGAAGAACAGAGTCTCGTTGAGTAGCTCGTCGCGCATCCGGCCGTTGAAGCTCTCGACGAAGCCATTCTGCATGGGCTTTCCCGGTGCGATGAAGTGCCAATCGATGGCTGCGTCCTTGCACCAAGCCAGCATGGCGTTGCAGGTGAACTCGGTGCCATGGTCGGACACGATCATTCCTGGCTTGCGGCGTCGCTCGATGATTGCCGTGAGTTCGCGGGCCACGCGCCGCCCCGAGATCGACGTGTCCGGAATGGCGCCCAGGCATTCCTTGGTGACGTCGTCGACGATGTTGAGGATGCGGAAGCGTCGGCCATTGACGAACTGGTCGTGGACGAAGTCCAGCGACCAGCGGGCATTGGGCCTGGCCTCGACCAGGATCGGGGCCCGGGTCCCGACGGCCTTGTGGCGAGCCCGCCGCTTGCGGACGGTGAGCCCTTCCTCGCGATAAAGCCGGTAAATCCGGTTGATCCCCGATGGCTCGCCCTCCCGCCGCAGCAGGACGAACAGGCGGCGATAGCCGAAACGCCGCCGCTCGTTGGCGAGATCGCGCAATCGGCCACGCAGAACTGCGTCCGGTGGGCGGCTGGAGCAATAGCGGATCATCTTCCGATCCGCACCCACGATCGAGCAGGCCCGCCGTTCTGACAGGCTCATGACGGCCTGCAGATGCGCGACAGCAGCGCGCTTGGCGGCGGGCCCTACCATTTAATGGGATGGTCCGCCCCGTCCTCCTGCCTCATTATAGGAAGGTCAGATCAAAAGAGGAGAGTATAATGGCCCATCGCAATTGGCCGCGACCTGCGGCTGTCTATGGGATCGACATTGGCAAGAACCTGTTCCACGTCGTTGGCCTAAGCTGCGACGGCACACCTGTTCAGAAAGTTCGCCTTCGACGGGAGACGCTTCTTCAGTTTTTTGCTCGCGCACAACCAAGCATAGTTGGCATGGAATCCTGCGCCGGTTCACAGTGGCTCGCCCGGAAGATAAAGGCGCTAGGTCACAAGGTGCGCCTGATCCCTGCGCAATTCGTGAAGCCGTACGTGAAATCAAACAAGAGCGATATCATCGACGCTGAGGCGATCGCTGAGGCCGCGACGCGACCGACAATGCGCTTCGTCGCCGTGAAGGAGGAGGACCAAGTCGATCTTCAAGCGCTGCATCGAATCCGTGAGCAGATGGTCAGCTCGAGGACACGCCTGATCAATCAGATGCGGGCTTTCTGCCTCGAGTACGGCGTACCTTTGCGTCAGGGTGCCGGAATATTCAAACTCGACTTGCCGCGCGCTTTGAATGACGAAGGAAACGATTTGTCACCAATGATGCGTCGCTTAGTGGGCGATCTATTCGCTGATCTCCGCCGCCTCGAAGAACGGATCCGCGAAGTGACACAGGAGATCGAAGCGGTCGCCGAGCGAGAGGACGTCACACGCCGGCTGATGACAATCCCTGGTATCGGCGCATTGGGTGCGACCGCTGTACTTGCCGCGATCGGTGATGGGCAGCAGTTTCGCAAGGCCCGCGACCTTGCTGCCTGGCTGGGGTTAGTGCCTAGGCAATACTCAACCGGCGGAAAACAGACGTCGCTTGGCGTCAGCAAACGCGGCAACCGTTATGTGAGAAAACTTTTAGTGCATGGCGCGCGATCCTGCTTCCGCCATTTGGACCGGACGCGCGATCGCCTAGGACATTGGCTCGACGGGCTCCAGGCTCGGATGCATCCGAACAAGGCCGTTGTCGCCTTAGCGGCCAAGATGGCCCGCATTGTCTGGGTGGTCTTGAACAAGCCTGGAGCTCTCTACGAACGCAGAGATCCTGCTTTCACCTGACGCTTCTGGCTTCGATTGCAAGGCTCGGGAACAGTGATGACGAAACAGTGGATCAACATGCCGTAAGCCCTGTGCAAAAAAGCGGGCTTCGTGCCCGAACCATTTATTGGGAACGGCGTGCGCGGATCTCATCATGGCCTGGCTGCAACCGCAGTCCACTCGCGAGAGGCCGGATACATTTATGCAACTGGAAGCGTCATTTTTGCTGTTACGAACCCTTGCACGGACGGGGCGGACCATACATTCTTTCACAAGAGGTCCTTCAAGGCCGCGTTGTCCAGCATGGCGTCGGCCAGCAGCCGCTTCAGCCGCGTGTTCTCGTCCTCCAGCGTCCTCAGCCGCTTGGCCTCCAAGATCTCCAGCCAACCGAACTTGGCCTTCCATTTGTAGATGCTGGCATCGCTGAAGCCATGCTTGCGGCACAGATCGGCGACCGAAACGTCGGCCTCATGCTCCTTCAAAATCCCGATGATCTGCTCGTCCGAAAAGCGGCTGCGCTTCATGCTCTGGTCCTTGTTGTGGGCCAGAACGAATTTCAAACTGGATTAGACCCATGGGTGCGGATTCCGACGTGAAGCCGGCGGGCATTCCGATCAATTGTCGGCCACCGTTCCGATCTGAAGCCGGCCGCGAT
>NZ_LBJU01000005.1:0-36243 GCF_028128835.1 Bradyrhizobium sp. CCBAU 65884
CGCGGTTGCGGCTCGGCGGCCCGGCGCCGCGCCGCGACCCGCTCGCGAGATACCGCCGCGGGCTTCGCCGCGCTCTTCGGCGCCTCCACCACGACAGGATCGAGCTGGACCGCCGCGCCCGGCGCCGCCGATTGCGCCAGGCAAGCCTCTCCGGCAAGGGCCGGCAGCAGCAAGGCAGACGCTGTCCAGGACAGCAGCACCGTGCCTTGCGTTCTGCCTGTGCGCCACGAACGCCCTCGCCCCAACGACGGACTCATGATCCTACTTCCCACTCCAGCCCCACTTTTTCCCGCGGGCGACGCTGAACGCCGTCGCGATCTCGCGCGAAGCTCGCCGCGCGCACCGGGAATCTGGTTGCGCTGGGACAAACAGCGCGCTGCTTGGAATTAGTTTCGTTCCAGCTTCGGCACGAACAGCACGTTGAGAACTCGCTATGCCGCGACATGATCGCGGTGCGGATCGAAGGGGAACACGGCACGAAACACGTCTTAGGGGAATTAGCGAAGCGTCATCCACCTCTTCTCATGCCTGCTCGGCAGACATGGTGGATTACGCCTTCTCCCAACCCACCCCGCGCACCTACAAGCGGTTGCGTTGCCCGACGGGCAAAACACGCTAGCGGTAGGGCAAGGCGCGCAGGCGAAAATATTCGCCTTTACAGAATTTCGGCTTTGTCGCATTGTCCCGCCACCTCACCCCGGTCAGAGGGGCGTATCGCGATCGTCACGAAACGTGGGGTGAGCTGCGGTGGACGCTAGTCACATCGGCGCGAGAGGCATTGCAGGGCGGGCAACCGTGAGCGACAGGCCTGTTGCGCACACGACCGGTGTGACATGCGTACGGCAAAACCGTGTCGTCCTGACGCCCGGGTCTGTGCGTCAAGTCTTGCGGTGATGCGTGTTGCCCGACCGGGTGCGCGCGTCAGCTATTCGTGAGGCGACGGGGGCAATAGTGCATCGCTCCCCGGGGAGAGCTCGGCATAAGCCGTCAAACCACTGCGCAGGGAAGGCCGGGTTGTCCTGGCTACACCTGTATGCCGCTGTGCAGCTTCTTGTCACGCAGGATTCGCACAGTGGACCGCGGGTGCCAGCCGGCACCCGGCCTTCCCTGCGCCCTCTGACATCTGAGGGCGACATGACCAATGCAGGACTCGGGCAGGAACTGTCGCGAGACCGCAGCGTTATGTTCAGTTTTCGAAAAAAGCACGCAAGTTCGTCCAATTCGATCGGAATCGCGAATGCAGACGGCGCGACCAAACGTCATCACGCGTCTCCGATCTTGCGCGAGAAAATATTGGCGCAATAATGCCGCTCTACGTTGTGATCCGGAATCAACCGGACCAGCATTTTGGAGGGCGACGAAATTGTTCGCTCGCGCCGCGGCCTCGGTCGCCGTGACTATCACCTTGGCCACCATTGACGGTGCGGCCGCACAAACGGCCAACCAGCCGCCGGATACGATGGCGGCGCGGGTCGAGGCCTGCACGCCCTGTCACGGCAACAAGGGCGAAGGCACCAGCGACGTCTATTTCCCGCGGCTTGCCGGCAAGCCCGCCGGCTATCTCTACAATCAACTGCTCGCCTTCCGCAGCGGCCGCCGCAAATATCCGCCCATGAACTATCTGCTGGAGTTTCTGCCCGATCCGTATCTGGAGGCAATGGCGGAATATTTCGCCGGCGAACATCCGCCGCTGCCGCAGCCGGCGCCGAGCGAGGTCAGCAAGGACGTGCTGGCGCAGGGCGAGCTGCTCGCCACCAGCGGCGATGCCAGCCGCAATATTCCGGCCTGCGTGAGCTGCCATGGCCCGGGACTCGCAGGCATGCAACCCGGCATCCCCGGCCTGCTCGGCCTGCGCGCCAATTACATCAGCGCCCAGCTCGGCGCCTGGCGCTACGGCACTCGCACGGCGAAATCGCCAGACTGCATGCAGCAAGTCGCAGGCCATCTGACCGAGGCCGACGTCACCGCGGTCGCGGCCTGGCTCGCGACACGACCGGCGCCCACGAACCCGGCTCCCGTGCCGAAAGGCAGCTACGCGCTGCCTTTCGGCTGCGGCAGCCAGCCCAACTGACGAGGCGGATGATGGGCTCGAAACTGTCGACCGCACTCATATCGATCAAGCTCCTGGCCCTCGCCGCGCTCACCACGGCCGCGCAGGCGCAAGACAAGGCTCAAGACAAGAGCAGCGACATCATCGCCCGCGGCGAATATCTCGCCCGTGCCGGCGATTGCACGGCCTGTCATACCGCGCCGGAGGGCCGCCTGTTCGCCGGCGGCCGCGCCATGCCGACGCCGTTCGGTACACTCTACACCTCCAACATCACGCCGGACCCGGATACCGGGATCGGCAAGTGGAGCGCCGACGACTTCTACAAGACCATGCACAGCGGCCGTTTCCCGGACGGCGGGTTGATCTATCCGGCCATGCCGTTCGCGTCCTACACCAAGGTCACGCGCGCCGACAGCGATGCGATCTTCGCGTATTTGCGCTCGATCGCGCCGGTGAACCAGAAGAACAAGCCGCATGAGCTGCGCTTTCCCTACGACAACCGCCAGCTCATCCTCGGCTGGCGCACGCTGTTCTTCAGCGAAGGCGAGTTCAAGCCCGATCCGAAGAAATCAGCGGAATGGAATCGCGGCGCCTATCTGGTCGAAGGCCTCGGCCATTGCGGCATGTGCCATTCGCCGATCAACGCGCTCGGCGGCACCTCGCAATCGGATGCCTTCAAGGGCGGCCTGATCCCGATGCAGAACTGGTACGCGCCCTCGCTCACCTCAAACCGCGAGGCCGGCCTCGGCGACTGGAGCATCAAGGACATCACCGACCTGCTGCAGACCGGCGTTTCCATGCGCGGCGTGGTCTACGGCCCGATGGCCGAGGTCGTGCACAACAGCCTGCAATATCTCAACGACGAGGACACCAAGGCGATGGCGGTGTACCTCAAGAGCATCGCGGAGCCCTCGCCTCCGCCACCGGCAAGCTCGACGCTGCCGACCACCGAGAGCAGCCTGCTGATCAGCCTCGGCAAGACCGTCTACGACAAGCAGTGCGCGAGCTGTCATGGCACGCAGGGCGAAGGCAAGCCGCCGCACTGGCCGCCGCTTGCCAACAACCAGTCGATCGAGATGCAGTCGGCGGTCAATCCGATCCGCATGGTGCTCAATGGCGGCTATCCACCGGGCACCAGGGGCAACCCGATGCCCTACGGCATGCCGCCTTTCGCTGGCCTCCTGTCCGACAACGAGATCGCCGCCGTCGTCTCCTACATCCGCACCGCCTGGGGCAATCGCGGCACGCCGGTCTCGGCGCGCGAGGCCAACGAGCTGCGCTCCGCACCGCTGAATTGAGAATCACATGATCAACTCCGATCCGCCGACCAGCCCCGCTAGCGCCGACCAGGCCGTCGAGGAGGTCGTCGCGCAAGGCCCGTCCGGCGCGATCGTGCTCGCCGGCATCGCCACCGCCTGCGTGGTCGCGATGTGGCTCGCCTTCTATCTGTTTGTCTTCCTGCCCCGCGGATCGCTGCAATGAGCGCAGAGGATACTCATCACGACAGCGCAGAGGTCGCGGCCCGCGTCGAGCGGCGCTGGGCGACCATCGCCGTGATCATCATCGTGATGATGGCGCTGCTGGCGGCTTTCGCCGGCATCCATCGCGCGACCATGCCGCAGCCGCGCGTCGAGATCACCGATCCCTCGCGCCTTCATCTGTCCGGCGAATTCGTCGAGAGCAATCTCGGCAGCGTGCTGGAGGCCAACGGCAACGTCACGGTGCGTGCAATCGGCCAGCAATATTCCTTCACGCCTGCCTGCATCGTGGTGCCCGCGGATACGCCGATCACGCTGCGGGCCACCAGCGCCGACGTCGTCCACGGCATCCTCATTCAGGGCACCAACGTCAACACCATGCTGGTGCCGGGCTACATCTCCGAGCAGCTGATGCGCTTCGCGAAAACCGGCGACTATCTGATGCCCTGCCAGGAGTTTTGCAGCTTTGGCCACGAGGGCATGTGGGGCAAGGTCAAGGTGATCGACAAGACCGAATTCGCCGATCGCGCGAAGGGTGGCGGGAGGCTGAGCTGTGTTGGTCAATAGGAAGCTCATCCTCGCCCATTTCTGGCTGGCCTTCGCCGTATTCGGCATCGCGCTCACGCTCGGCGCCTGGCAGATGTTCATCCGCAGCCCGATCGGCACCTGGCTCTCCAACCCCGAGCTCTATTACCGCTCGCTGACCGCCCACGGCACGGTGATGGGCTACGTCTTCCCGACCCTGGTGGCGATGGCATTCGGCTACGCTATCAGCGAGTCCGCGCTGCAGCAGCGCCTGGTCGGCGTGCGCTGGGCCTGGGCAGGATTCTGGTTGATCGTCGCCGGCAGCATCATGGCGGTGATCCCGATCGCAATGGGGCGTGCCTCGGTGCTCTACACCTTCTATCCACCGCTGATCGGCAACGTCTTCTATTACCTCGGCGTCGTGCTGGTCGTGGTCGGCTCATGGATCTGGGTGGCGCTGATGTCGATTAACTTGCGCGTCTGGCGCAAGGCCAATCCCGGCGCGCCAGTGCCGCTCGCCATGTTCGCCAACGTCGCGGGCTCGTATTTGTGGGCCTGGACCGCGGTCGGCGCCGCGCTCGAGCTGCTGCTCCAGATCATTCCGGTTGCGGCAGGCCTCAAGGCCACCATCGATGCCGGCCTGGCGCGCATCTTCTTCTCATGGACGCTGCACGCCATCGTCTATTTCTGGCTGATGCCGACCTACATCGCCTATTACACCATCGTGCCGCGCGCGATCGGCGGTCGCGTCTATTCCGACTCGATGGCGCGGATCTCCTTCATCCTGTTCCTGGTGGTGGCGATGCCGATCGGCATGCACCACACCTTTGCCGATCCGCAAGTAGGCGCCGGCTTCAAGTTCATCCATTCCGCCTTCACGGCGCTGGTCGCGCTGCCGACGCTGCTGACCGTGTTCACGATCTGCGCCTCGGTCGAGATCGCGGCGCGCCTGCGCGGCGGCCGCGGCATGTTCGGCTGGATCGGGGCCCTGCCCTGGGACAACCCGATGATGCTGGCGCTGGCGGTCTCCTTCGTCATGCTCGGCTTCGGCGGCGCCGGCGGCCTCATCAACATGAGCTATCAGCTCGATGCCTCGATCCACAACACGCAGTGGATCACCGGGCATTTCCACCTGATCTTCGGCGGCGCCATCGTGATCATGTATTTCGCGATCGCCTATGATCTGTGGCCGCATCTGACGGGCCGGGAGTTGATCGATATCCGCCTGATCCGCACCCAGCTCTGGCTGTGGTTCATCGGCATGATCGTGACGACGTTCCCGTGGCACTGGGTCGGCATTCTGGGGATGCCGCGCCGCATGGCCTATTTCGACTTCGGCGATCCCGCGATCGCACCGCAGGCATTCTCCGTCACCCTGTCGGCCATCGGCGGCTTCATCCTGCTGGCCTCGGGCATCATGTTCATCGTCATCCTGGCGCGTGGCATGCGCGCGCCTCAAATCGACGCCGGGCCTTATCGCTTCGCACTCGCCGTGCATGAACCAAAGACGGTGCCGGTCGCACTCAACACCCACGCGCTATGGGTGGCACTGATGATCGGCCTCACCCTCACCAATTACGGCTATCCGATCCTGAATCTGGCGCTGAGTTCGGGCACCTCGGTGCCGGCCGTCTATGTGGGAGCGCAGTGATGAGCACGCGCGACCTCTTTACTCTCCGCAACAGCCATTTCAGGACTGGCGTCGGCATCACCGCCGCGATCCTCGTCGTCACCGCGATTGCCGGCTTCATTGTACTGCCGTTCGCACAGCCCTGGGTTCAGTTCGCCGGCGTCTGGGATGCGATCTGCAGCGCCGCTGGCGTACCGCAGCGTGCGGCCAGCGTCACGGCGCCCGAACAGGCAAAACGCCTGTCCGAGGTCGTGCTGACCTCGAACACGTTGTCACGTCCGAGCCAGGAAGCGATCGGCCGCGGCGCAACGCTTGCGCAGCGCTGCGCCATCTGCCACGGCCCCACCGGCGTCAGCCGCGCGGACTCGCCCAATCTCGCCGGCCAGTATGCGGCCGTGATCT
Source organism: Bradyrhizobium sp. CCBAU 65884 (assembly GCF_028128835.1). Classification (NCBI taxonomy): domain Bacteria; kingdom Pseudomonadati; phylum Pseudomonadota; class Alphaproteobacteria; order Hyphomicrobiales; family Nitrobacteraceae; genus Bradyrhizobium; species Bradyrhizobium sp. CCBAU 65884. The sequence continues at coordinate 6,086 of NZ_LBJU01000005.1, forward strand.
ACAAGGAGCTGCACGATTTCCGCTCCGGTGCGCGCACCAACGCCGTGATGTCGCCGTTCGCGGTCAACCTGACCGACCAGGAGATCGCCGATCTCTCCAACTATTACGCCTATCTGCCGCGGCTTCCGGCCTATCATCCGACGCCGCAACTGCCGAAACCCAACATCGTCATCTACGGCGCGCCGATGCGCGGCATCGCGCCCTGCGGCTCCTGCCATGGCAGCCTCGACAACAAGACCGGCAGCCCGTGGCTGGAGGGACAGTCCGAAGCCTACATGAAGGCGCAGCTTCACGCCTTCGCCTCCGGTGAACGGCGCAACGACATCAGCCAGCAGATGCGCAACATCGCCCGCGGAATGACGCCGCAGGAGATCGAGCAGGCCGCGGCGTACTACGCCTCGCAGCCGCCTGATGTGGTGAAGGCGGTGGATTGAGGATGGCACTCGTGCCCCGGACGCAGCGCAGCTTCAGCGGTGCGCTGCAGAGCCGGGGCCCATCTCTCCGAGGCGTTCGGGCGGCGTGGGTCCCGGCTCTGCGCAGCAACGCCGAGGGCGTTTCAGCGCGTCCGGGACACGAGAGTTACCTACGACGACGCCAGCTTCGGCCGGCCGTAGATCGCATCCGCGCGCTTTTCGAACGCGCTCGAAAACCGCGCGAAGGCGGCGTCGAACATCGAGCCCATCAGCAGCGCCAGCATGCGGCTCTTGAATTCGTAGGACAGGAAGAAACCGACGTCGCAGACGCCCTCACCTTTGGGCTCGAACGTCCAGCGGTTTTCCAGGTTGCTGAAAGGACCTTGCAGATATTCGACCAGGATCTTCTGATTGGCGCGATCGAGGCTCACGCGGCTGGTGAAGGATTCCTTGACCAGCTTGAACGAGACCGTCATGTCGGCGACCAGCACCTCGGTGCCGTCAGGCTTGGCCATGCGCTGGCGCACCTTCAGCGCGCTGCAGAGCGGCACGAATTCCGGGTAGCGCTCGACGTCGGCGACCAGATCGAACATCTCGGAGGCGCTGTGATTGACACGGCGCTTGCTCGAAAATTTGGGCATGGCGGTTCAGCGGGCGGTTGCGGCCCGCGCGGCCCTCAGTCTCGCAAAATCCTCGCCGGCATGATGCGACGAGCGGGTGAGCGGGCTCGCCGACACCATCAGGAAGCCCTTGGTGTAGGCGATCTTCTCATAGGACGCGAACTCGTCGGGCGGCACGTAGCGCATCACCGCGTGGTGCTTGCGGGTCGGCTGCAGATACTGGCCGATGGTCAGGAAATCGACCTCGGCCGAGCGCAGATCGTCCATCACCTGCTGCACCTCGTGGCGCTCCTCGCCGAGGCCGACCATGATGCCCGACTTGGTGAAGATGGTGGGATCGAGCTCCTTGACCCGCTGCAACAGCCGGATCGAATGGAAATAGCGCGCGCCGGGCCGCACCGTGAGATAGCGCGACGGCACGGTCTCGAGATTGTGGTTGAAAACGTCGGGCTTGGCGGCAGCGACCACCTCGAGCGCCCCCTCCTTGCGCAGGAAGTCGGGCGTCAGGATCTCGATCGTGGTCGAGGGGCACGCGGCCCGGATCGCGCGGATGGTCTGGGCAAAGTGCTCGGCGCCGCCGTCAGCGAGATCGTCGCGGTCCACGGAGGTGATGACGACATGGGCAAGGCCGAGCTTGGCGGTCGCCTCGGCGACGTTCTCAGGCTCGGCTGCATCCAGCGCATTGGGCAGGCCGGTCTTGACGTTGCAGAAGGCGCAGGCGCGGGTGCAGGTGTCACCCATGATCATGAAGGTGGCGTGCTTTTTATCCCAGCACTCGCCGATGTTCGGGCAGCCCGCTTCCTCGCACACCGTGTGCAGGCCGTTGGCGCGCACGATGTTGCGGGTCTCGCCGTAGCCGCGGGTATTGGGCGCGCGCACGCGGATCCAGTCCGGCTTCGGCGGCGAAGCGGAGTCAGGGCGATTCACCTTTTCGGGGTGGCGCGGGCGCAGCGGGTTCGTGATGGTATCGACAATAACGACCATGGGGTGTCCGGTCTGTTCAGGTCCTACCTAGTCGGTCTCGCCACGCATCGCAACCCGGCTCGCGCCGCTTCAGGGAACATGGCAGATATGGGCAATATCTTGCTCTGTTCTCAGGCGATTCTCACCTCGAATGGCTCCAGTATCGAAGACTTCCACACCGCGGCTCGGCAAGGTTCTGAAGCCGGCCTTTTTCAACCGCGACGTCCGCGAGGTCGCCCGGGACCTGATCGGTGCCACCATGCTGGTCGACGGCGTCGGCGGCCTCATTGTCGAGGTCGAGGCCTATCATCATACCGAGCCGGCGGCGCACTCCTACAACGGGCCGACGCCGCGGAACCAGGTGATGTTCGGCCCGCCCGGCCATGCCTATGTCTATCGCTCCTACGGCATCCACTGGTGCGTGAACTTCGTCTGCGAGGAGGAAGGCTCGGCCAGCGCCGTGCTGATCCGCGCGCTGGAGCCGACGCACGGGATCGCCGTCATGCGCCGCCGGCGTCACCTCCAGGATGCGCACGCGCTGTGCTCGGGTCCGGGCAAGCTGACCGAGGCGCTCGGCATCACCATCGCGCACAACACGCTGCCGCTGGACCGGCCTCCGATCGCGCTGCATGCGAGGACCGAGGAGTTGGAGGTGGTTGCCGGCATCCGGATCGGCATCACCAAGGCCGTCGAGCTGCCCTGGCGCTATGGCGTCAGGGGCTCAAAGTTTTTGAGCAAGCCGTTTCCGAAATAGCGTCCTCAGGACGCCTGCTTCAGCCGCTCCAGCGCCTCGAGCAGCTTGGCCTTGCGCGCCAGCGCGGCCTCGCGCTTTTCGCGCTCCTCCTCGACGACCTCCTCGGCCGCGTTGGCGACGAATTTTTCGTTCGCGAGCTTGGACTCGGCGCGCTTGATGTCGGCGTCGGCCTTGCCGATCTCCTTGTCGAGACGCGTGCGCTCGGCGGCGACGTCGATCACGCCCTTGAGCGGCAGCGCGGCCACCTCGCCGCGGACGAGCAGCTGAACCGCTCCGTCGGGCGCGCGATCGGCGAAGGAGATGTCCGACAGCCGCGCCATGCGCTTGATAACGTCGGTCCAGCGCGGCGCGCGCTCCCTGGTTTCGGCGGAAGCGCCGACGAGCACCAGCGCCGTCAGCGTCGCCGGCGGAATGTTCATCTCGGCACGCACCGAACGGATCTGCGTGATCAGGTCGATCACCCAGCCGATCTCGGCTTCTGCCTTGGGATCGGTGAAGTCGGCGTGGTCGAAGATCGGCATGACCAGCATCGGCGACATCAGCGGTTCGGTCGGTCCGGCCGCTGCGGCGAGGATTGCGAGCTGCTCCGGGGTCGGCTCGGCCGGCTTCAGCGGCCATTGCGCCAATGCGAGCAGACCGTCGCGCTTGGCCGTCACCTCCCACAGCTCTTCTGTGATGAAAGGCATGAAGGGGTGCAGCAGCTTCAGGATCTCGTCGCGCGCCCAGGCGACCATGGCGCGGGTCTCGTCCTTGGCGGGGCTGTCGGGGCCCAGCAGCACGGGCTTGGCGAGCTCGACATACCAGTCGCAATAGACGTTCCAGACGAAGCGATAGATCGCGCCAGCGGCATCGTTGAAGCGATAGGCCTCGATCGCCTCGGTCACCTCACGCGTGGTGTGGGCGCTCTCATGCGCGATCCAGCGGTTCAACGTCTCCTTGGCCTTCGCCGGCTCGAAACCCTCGGGCACGGCGCAATGGTTCATCTCGGCGAAGCGGGACGCATTCCAGAGCTTGGTCGCGAAATTGCGGTAGCCTTCGACGCGGCTGGTGGCGAGCTTGATGTCGCGGCCCTGCGCCGCCATCGCGGCCAGCGTGAAACGCAGCGCGTCGGCGCCGTATTCGTCGATCAGGTTGAGCGGATCGATGACGTTGCCCTTCGACTTCGACATCTTGGCGCCCTTCTCGTCGCGGACGAGGGCGTGGATGTAGATGGACGAGAACGGCACCTCCTTCATGAAGTGCAGGCCCATCATCATCATGCGGGCGACCCAGAAGAAAATGATGTCGAAGCCGGTCACCAGCGCATTGGTCGGATAATAGCGCTGCACCTCGGGCGCATCCTCGGGCCAGCCGAGCGTCGAGAACGGCCACAGCGCCGAGGAGAACCAGGTGTCGAGCACGTCCTCGTCGCGCGTGATGAAGCCCTCGCGCTTGTTGCGGTCGAGCGCCATCTCGCGGCCCTGCTCGGCCGTGATGACTTCCTGCTCGACGTAGTAGCCGAGCGCGTGGCTGACGGCCTCCTCCTCGGTCTCGGCGACGAACACCTTGCCGTCAGGTCCGTACCAGGCCGGGATCTGGTGACCCCACCAGAGCTGGCGCGAGATGCACCAGGGCTGGATGTTCTCCATCCACTCGAAATAGGTCTTTTCCCAGTTTTTCGGCACGAACGACGTCTCGCCCGAACGCACCGCCGCGATCGCGGGCTTTGCCAGCGTCTTGGCGTCGACGTACCACTGGTCAGTCAAATACGGCTCGATCACGCTGTTGGAGCGATCGCCGTGCGGGACCATGTGGGTGTGCGGCTCGATCCGCTCGACGAAGCCGAACGATTCCAGCCGCGCGACGATGCGCTTGCGCGCGGCGAAGCGGTCGACCTTGTGGAATTCCTCGGCGAATTGTCCGGCGCCTTCCGGCAGGTCGCGCAGATAATCCTCGTTGTCGACGAGATCGAGACAGCCTTCCCTGTCGATCACGCTGATCCGGCGCAGGCCGTGGCGATTGCCGACCTCGAAGTCGTTGAAGTCGTGCGCCGGCGTCACCTTGACCGCACCCGAGCCCTTCTCGGGATCGGAATACTCGTCGGCGACGATCGCGATCTTGCGGCCGACCAGCGGCAGGATCACGTTCTTGCCGACCAGCTTCAGATAGCGCTCGTCCTCGGGATGCACGGCAACGCCGGTATCGCCCAGCATGGTCTCGGGGCGCGTGGTGGCGACGACGATGAAGCTCGAGGGATCCTCGGGATTGAACGTCTTGCCCTCGATCGGATAGCGCAGATACCAGAGGTGGCCCTTGACCTCGGTCTGCTGCACTTCGAGATCGGAGATCGCGGTCAGCAGCTTGGTGTCCCAATTCACCAGCCGCTTGTCCTTGTAGATCAGGCCGTCGCGGTGCAGCTCGACGAACACCTTGATGACGGCCTTCGACAGGCCCTCGTCCATGGTGAAGCGTTCGCGCGACCAGTCGCAGGAGGCGCCGAGCCGCTTGAGCTGGTTGATGATGGTGTCGCCGCTCTCGGCCTTCCACTGCCAGACGCGCTCGAGAAACTTCTCGCGGCCCATCTCGCGGCGGCCGGGCTGCTGGCGCTCCATCAGCTGCCGCTCGACCACCATCTGGGTGGCGATGCCGGCATGGTCCGTGCCGGGCTGCCACAGCACGTCGCGGCCGCGCATGCGCTCGAACCGGCACAGGATGTCCTGCAGCGTGTTGTTGAGGGCGTGGCCCATGTGCAGCGAGCCCGTCACGTTCGGCGGCGGGATCACGATGGTAAAGGGCACGGCGTCGCGGCGGTCGGGGCGGCCGGCCTTGAAGGCAAGGCTGTCCTCCCACACCACGGACATGCGGGCTTCGATATCGGCGGGCTGGTAATTTTTCTCGATCATGGGGCTGTTAGAAAGCCGCGTGTGCGGGTCAAGTCAACGGGAAGCTCAGCGGCAAAGGCTGTCCAGCCCGGTCCGCAGACCGAATATGCCACAGGAGCAGGGCTTTATCGGGGCCGCACGACCGTCTCAGCGGCCGCCGCGCGAGACCCGCTCGATTTCGGCCTTCACGATGCGTTCAACGAGCCCCGGCAAATTGTCGTCGAGCCAGGATTTCAGCATCGGACGCAGCATCTCCTTGACCAGATCCTCCAGCGTCCGTGCATTGCTGCTGAGCACCGTATGGGCCAGGGAGTTGAAGGCGGATTCGACCGCCGAGACCGTCGACTGCGCGAGCATGGGCTGCTGCGGGGGCAGCGGCGGGGCATCGAAGTCCACCGGCGCGTAGGACGGCGGCGGGATCGGACGCGGCGGCGGCGATTCGGCGAATTCGAGATCGTCGCGCGGCTCGACCTTGCGGAAGCTCGGCGGAGGCGGCGTCGGGTCCATCGCCATCTCGTCGGTCAATTCGAGCACGTCGGGCTCAGGCTCGGGCTCCGGCTCAGGCTCGCGGACCTCCGGCGCAGGTGTTGCCGCATCGAGCCCCGCCAGCAGCGCGTCGATATCGTCCTGGTTATTGGATGCATCCGCCGCAGGTGCAGGCGGTGGGGCCGGTGCAGGCTTTGCGGCAGGGGGTGGCGCGGGCTTTTCAGCGGCAGGCTTGGCAGGGGCAACCTTGGAGGGCGGAATGTCGTTCATCGCCTGCGGCTTGGGTGCGGGCGCAGCAGGAGCTGGCGTCGGCTTTGCAGCCTCAGCCGGCGGCGGCTTGGCCTCATCGTCGGCAATGATGCGCCGGATCGAGGCCAGAATCTCCTCCATCGAGGGTTCTGTGACCTTTGCAGGCTGCGTCATCTCCGACTCCACATCATCAACGCCCTCGCATGCGTTGTTTTACACCAAGCACGACAGGATTGGCCGGTTCCGGATGGGTGGCCCGACATTTTCGTCGCGGCAGCCCGACTTGTCCCCAGATCACGGCTCAACGTGCAGCGGTGCGCCCCTGCCCCCGGCACTCAAGCTTTACGCATACGGCATCACTGCCGGCATCACTGCGAGGCGAATCGACCCGCATCGTCTTGGCAAGGCTATGTCAGGGATTTTGATGATTGCAAGCAAAGCGCCGGTCGGCCTCGGCAATTCACGAGGCCGACCGGACGAGTACGGGAATCAGCGCCCGTCAGGCGTACGCACGCCGGCCCAGCTATCGCGGACCTGATGGTAGTGAACGCTGGGATCATAAACCGTCGTCCCAAGGCCGAGGACCTGCGGCGCCAGACGGCCGACGGCGGCGAGGACGTTGTACGATGCGACGACACGGTCGTGCTGCGCGGTCACGAGCGCGACGCGCGCATTGACCAGCGCTTGCTGCGCGTTGAGCACGTCGAGCGTGGTGCGCTGACCGGCCTTTGCCTCTTCACGCACGCCGTTCAGCGCGATCTCGGACGCCGTCACCTGCGCTTGCGCCGATTGCACCTGCGCCTTGCCGGCCTGCAGCGAACCCCACCACTGCACGACGGTCGCGCGGGTCTGATCCCGCGTGTTTTCGAGGTTGAGACGTTGCTGCGCCAGGTTTTCCTTGGACTGGCGGATCAGCGAATATTCGGAACCACCCTGATAGATCGGCACCGAGATCTGCGCGAGCGCGGAAGCGCTGAGCGAGCGGTACTGAATCAAAGATTGTTCGTAGGCCTGGGTCACGCCCGCCTGCAGGGTGACCGTGGGCAGCAGAGCGCCCTCGGCAACCTTGACCTGCAAGAAATTGACGTCAATGCCGAACATCGCGGCCGTGACGTTCGGATGCTCGACGAGGCCGAGCTCGACCGCGGCAGCGAGCGTCGCTGGCAGGAAACGATCCACCGGCGAGCCGGGTGCCAGATTCGTCGGCTCGTTGCCGATGATGCGACGGAAGTTCGCGCGCGTCGTGGTGAGATTTGCTTCCGCGGTCAGGGCCTGCGTCCTGCCAGCCGCCAGCTGTGCTTCCGATTGCGCAACGTCGGTGCGCGTCACCTCGCCGACATTGAAGCGGTCACGGGTCTGCTTGAGCGTCTGCTCGAGCACCCGCACGTTGCTGCGCTGGACTTCGAGCGTCGCCGCGTCGCGCAGATAGTCCATGTAGGTCGTGGCGGCCTGGAGCAGCACGGTTTGATCGAGGCTGCGCAGCGCTTCGCGGGAGCCGGAAACCTGACTCTCCGCGGCGCGCGTTCTGTTGGCGGTCTGGTTGCCGTTGTAGAGCGTCTGGGTGGCAGTCAGTCCCACGCTTCGGGGATAGCCCTTACCGTTAATCGGATCGCTGTTGGTGGCACTTTTGAAGTCCGAGTACTGAATGCCCCCGCTCGCCGTCAGCGAGACCTTCGGGCGATATCCCGACAGCGCCTGCGGCACGTTTTCATCAGTCGAGCGCACCTGGGCGCGCTGTGCGTTGAGCTGTGGATTGTTCTGATAGGCGCGCACCAGCGCGGACTCGATCGTGTCCGCCAAGGCAGGCGTCGGCCCGGCAAGCGCGAGCAGCAGGACCGAAACCGCAGCTCCGGTGAAGAGCTTCACCCCATGCATCCCAAAAATTCCGTTCATTCTAACGCCCGGCTCGTGCCCGCGAGCTGGGTTACCGTCTACGAGTGGAGTCGTTGCCCCGCCGCAACATAAGACGCGGTCAAGCGCGACGGAACTACCTGAGGGTAGTTCTCGGTGGAAACTCTTCACGTGCAGCATCCCGGCCACACTTCTGATTCAGAACGGGATTTTATCGCGTTTTGGGCGTCAGAAGACGAAGGCGGCCGCCCGCTCCAGCCCGGGAAGGACCGGAGCGGCAGCGTCGAACAGGGCCCGATGGCCGAATTCACCATGGGTATGGGTCACGATTATGGCGCGCGGCGGCCTGGATTCGGCCGACACCCCCACCAGACGCCCGCCCTCCTTCAGCTGCCCGAGTAGCGCTTCCGGGCTCACCTCAGTCGCGCCATTGAGGATGATCACGTCATAGGGAGCGGCGGACGGATCGCCGTCGGCGCAGGCCGCAGCCTTGCAGGTGACGTTGGCAAGGTTCAGGGCGGCCTTGGCTTTCGCGGCCAAAGCCGAATCGCATTCGGTGGCGGTGACCTGGCCGGCCAGCTTGGCGGTCAGCGCGGCGAGGTAACCCGTGGCGCAACCGACCACCAGCACGTTGTCGCCCTCGCCGATCTCGGCGGCCTGGAGCAGCTTGCCGGTCAGCTGCGGTTTGATCAGGAACCGCTTTGCAGCGCCTTCGCTCACGTCGAGATCGAGATCGAGATAGGCCAGCGCCTGCCGGTCGGCCGGCACGAAGGCCTCGCGTGGAACCGTGAGCATGGCATCGAGAACACGACGATCGGTGACGTCATTGGTGCGCACCTGGCCATCGACCATTTTGAGGCGCGCGGTCGAGAAACCGGACATTTGCGGACCCTGCAAGGCGGACGATGCCGCGGACGAAATTCGCGGCATCTTTGGAGCATGCACGGCCAAAACGCAACACGGCCGTTAGCCTGCGCAGCTAGGGCATCCGCATGTTACCGCATCAGGGTCGGGACGGATTATTCGATGGCCACCGCGAGGCGGCCGATGAGAGCGGCGACTTCGTCCAGCCGCGCCGAATCGGGCGTCTCGACCGCACGCGCCAGACAGGCGAGGCATTCGTCGTCGCTGAGCTCGGGAATGTCGGCCGGCAGAATCGAGGGGGCCATATGGTCGACCTGGATGTCTGGCATGGGAATCAGCTCCGTTGAGATCCGGCAAACCCAAGGCTCGATTTCAATTGAGTCGATTTGGTGCCACCCGCATGGCGTGACGGCGCCCATGCACACATCTGCTTGAGGATGATTCCGGGCAAGAATCTATGGATGCGCTGCTCAGAGAGCAAAGCAACGACGTCGCGCGCCACATGAGGCCGCGGCCATAAATCATTGAAACTGCGGCAGGATTTGGCTCCCCGGGCTGGATTCGAACCAGCGACCATCCGATTAACAGTCGGATGCTCTACCGCTGAGCTACCGAGGAAAAGGCGAACCAGTCGTTCGCGCGCGGCTGCGTATAACAAAGCCGCTTGCGCTTGCAAAGGACGAATTCGTCATCATCCGCAATGCGCCGGAGGAAGGCTGGGACGCCCCTCCTCCGGGCCGTGTCGGCCAAAGGCTACTCGGCGAGGAACGAGGTGGTCTTGGTGCCGGGATCGTAGCGCAGCCGAAGCGCGGTCATCTTGCAGAGGTTGACGTTTTTCCAGAGCACGGCTTCGTCGTAGTTCTGCCAGTCGACGCGGATGTTCCAGACGCAGCCCTCGTCGTCCTCGTCGAACTCGACATAGGTGCTGGCCTGGTTCTGCAAAACCTTCTCGAGTTCATTGTCCCATTCGTCCAGGCCATCGTCCGGCGCGTTGAAGCCCAGGAATTTGATGGCATAGCCGGTCTCGTTGACGACGGTGACGTTGCGGGCATCGGCCGCGAACGAGGGCATGGCGGCGATCGAAAGGCCGATCGCGATCAGTCCAGACAGAAAATATTTCATATGAAATTCCCCGATCGAAACAGGCTTCAGCGCCTGGCGTCGATCGGCGCAGGCGCCGCGGCAACCAATGTCGTTGCCTTGAAAGGTTCGTCCGGAGTGCGATCGAAAGGTTCAAGACGATCGATCGTCACTCCGGCACGTTGCGCGACGCGAGACGCGCTCAGCCTGTTTATCGATTCGAATTCTCCGCAGCAATGAACGGGCATTCATAGATCGGCGGTGTTCGTCTTCTCGGGTGCCGGAGCCGGCACGGCGGCGCCGTTGCTCTTGCCGGTCACGGCGCCGACCAGCGCCTTCACGGGATCGTCGTCGGGCGCAAAGCCGCTCTGGCGCAGGATCTCGTCGATCATCGGACGCAGCGCATGCACCTTGAGGAGTTCGCCGGCGAGTCCCTCGCCGAAGCCGACATTGCCTCCACCGGCGCCGTTGCCGCCGAAGGCGCCGCCAGTGTGCAGGATACGGACGTCCTTGAGGTTGGCGATCGGCTTGACCATCTCGGCCAGCGCCGACGGCATCGTCTCGATCCGCTTCTTGGCGATCTCGAAGTCGATGACGTTGCTGCCGAGCTTGTTCTGCGCCTCGTTCTTCATGGTGATGACGGCAGCTTCCGCCTCACCGATGTTGCGCACGCCGACGGCCTTGATCTTGTTGGACTCGGCTTCGGCCGTGGCCAGCGTCTTGACGGCCTCGGCGCGATCGAGCGAGGCCTTCTTCTCGGCTTCGGCCGCGACGATCAACTCCGTCGATTTGCGCTCGGCCTCGGTCCGCGCGGCCAGCACCTGGGTGAGACGGGCGCGATCGGCGACCTCGACCGCGCGTGCGGTCACGACTTTTTCCTCCGCGGAGACCGCGATCGCTTCGGCGGTCTTGGCCTCGGCGACGGCTTCAGAGGTCTGCTTGCTCTTGGAGGCGATCTGGATCTCGTTCTCCTGCGTCGCGATCTGGATCTCGCGCTGGGCGTCGGTCTTGCGCTTGTTGATCGCCAGATCCGATTCGATCACCGCGGTTTCCTTGACCTGCTTGGCGCCGGCTTCCTTCTCGGCAACGGCACGGTCGGTATCGATGCGGGCATTCTCCTCGGTGAGGCGCGCGGTCTGCGTCGCGGTTGCGACCTCGGCGCGGGTGCTCGCGGTCTTGTTGGCGATGTCGCGCTCCTGCGACAGCTCGGCTTCCTTCTTGGTGCGCTCGATGCCGAGGGTCTGCTGCCGCGCCTCGAGGTCTTTCTGGGCGATCGCCACCTCGTTGTCGCGCACGATGGCGTTGCGGTCACGCCGGCGCGTCTCGGTGACGGTCTTGAGCTGGGTGAGACCTTCGGCGTCGAAGAAGTTCTCCGGGTTGAAGAACTTGACGTCGGTCTGGTCGAGCTTCGTGAGCGACACGGATTCAAGTTCGAGGCCGTTGGATTTGACGTCGGATTCGACTGTCGCCTGCACATGTTTGACGAAGTCCGAGCGCTTCTCCTGGAGCTCGAGGATGCTCATGGTCGCCGCCACCGAGCGCAGGCCGTCGACGAATTTCGCCTCGACCTGGTTGCGCAGGGCCTCGGCGTCATTGGTCAGCGCGCCCAGCGTCTGGCTTGCAAGCGCGATACTCTCATCGTCGGGGCGGACGCGCACGTAGAATTCGGCGACGATGTCGACGCGCAGCCGATCCTTGGTGATGAGGGATTCCCGCTCCTTGCGTTCCACGGTGAGCCGCAGCGTCTTCAGATTGACGCTGGCATAGGAGTGGAAGATCGGCAGGATCATGGCGCCGCCGTCCAGCACGACCTTCTTGCCGCCGAGGCCGGTGCGCACGAAAGCCTCGTCGCGGGTGGCGCGCTTGTAGAGGATGGTGAAGACGATCCCCAGGACGACGATCAGCGCGACGCCGATCATGGCCGGGACTGCGATGTCGAACATGATGTTCTCCGATGATGACTTGCTAGCTGTTTAGAGTGGGCTTGGAAGGTTTGAGTTCATCGTCGGCCTTGACCGCCACGAAGCGGGTGCCGTCGCGGTCGACCAGCAGGACCATGGTTCCCTGTGGCAGGGGCGATGACGCCGGCGCCGCAACCGCCCAGACGAAATGGCGGTTGCCGTGGACGTCGGCGACGCTGACGCGGCCGGGCGGCCCCTGGTCGAGCGGGCCGATGACGACCTCACCGATGCGGCCGACGAGATCCCCGAGGCCAACGGCATAGCTTTCATCCCTGGGAATGGCCCGCGCGATCGCCCTGCTGGCAGCGCGGACCAGCGGAACCGAGACCGCGACGGCCCCGACCGAGGCGAGCGTTGCCGGCAAGGGCCCCGCAACCATTCGCGCGATGTCCTGGATCAGGAAGCCGGTGATGGAGAAGGCGCCGAGCAGCAGCAGCAGGAAGATCAGAAGCGGCACGCCGCCGACATTGATCCAGGAAATGGCGTTGATCACGCCATTGTCGCTGGGGTGAGCGAAATCGATGTTGGTGCCGAGCATTTCGCTCAGGGAAGCCCCGACCAGCATCGAGACCACTTCGATCGAGCCGACGATGAGGATCATGGCCGCCGCGATCGCGAACGGCCTGACCTCCGGCGACATGACGTGTTCGAGCAGAGCGCTCATGACACGGTACTCAGGAGCGCGACTTCAATCGCGCGAGCCTCGCCGCAATTTCCTTGTCGCGATGCAGCGTGCTGAGCTCGTCGATGTCGCTCGAATAGGGAATACCCGGCGGCACACCGGTGGCGCGTGCCACCGCCCTGCCCGCCCGCAACGCCTTCGCTGCCGCAGAGCCGCCGCCCTGTTTTCGGGATGACGTCGAGGCCTGATGGTTTGCCGCCGCCTCGCTCTTTTCGAGATCGGCACGGCGCTGCTCGGCGTCCTGGAGCGCAGACAGCACCGCGCGCAGCGAGGTGATGCATTGCTCGATCTTCTCGTTGTTCTCGTCGATGGCCCGGGAGAGCACATCGAACTGCGCCTCCAGATCCATCTGCCGCGCGATGCCGGCGCGGGCGAGATCGTCGCGGCTGTCAGCGATCGCGCCCTCGATCTTGGGGGCGAGATCGGCCATCTCACGTTCGATCTCGGTACGGCGCGCGTTGAGGCGATACTCCTCGGCACGCGCAGCGGCCAGCCCGTCGCGCGCTTCGCTCTCGGCCCGCTCGATCTCGCGGATGGCCTGCCCGACCACTTTCAGCTTGTTCTTGCCTTCCGCCTGCTCGATCGCGTCATAGGCGATCCCGGCGATCAGGCGCCCGACCCGGGACAGGAAGTTTTCGGGAGCGGCAGCGATGGTATCCATGGCGTTCTCCTCCTCTGGCAGATTGTTCGGCGTGACGCCGTAGTGAACTTCAAAGCCGTCGTCGGTGCGGATGAGGCGCGCGGGCACGCTTTGCCCCCAGCCCTCGGCATAGCCGGCATAGTCGAAGGGCACGCTGAAGCGTCCCTCGACGGTCGCAATCGAGATGGTGGCCGGCCCCTTGATCTTGGCGAGCTTGTCGTCGAGCGGCAGACGGCGGCCCTGTGCCGCGCGATACTCGGCGCGGTCACGCAGGCCCAGCGTCACCAGGCGCGAAGGCAGCGCGGTCTGTTTGCGGATCGGGTCATAGGCGTGGGCATGCAGCAGGACGACATTGGAGCCGACATTGTGGCTCCGCGCGACCTCATCGAGGATCTCCATCATGCGGTCATAAGCCCTGAACGTCGCCTCCAGCGCGGCCTTGGCGGCCGGATCAGGGGCAAGCCTGTAACGCAGCGCGGACGGCGCGTTTCGGGGCGACTGGCTCATGGAAAGCACTAAAGCACCATTTTGGTGCTTTAGAAAGAGGAGGCGCAATCACGTTTCCCTGACCCTCATGCACGCTACTTATTAGTCGTTGTGCCAGGGACCCACGTTCAAGCCGGGCGTTCACCCCTAGATCACACCCGATCAAGACTTCTTGCACGCGCGGGTTGCAATTTGAAACGAAATGCAGGGAGGGTTCGGCAAGCCGGTTGCGGCTCGCGCAGCCTTCGTGTCCCGGACAAGCTGCAGCCGTCAGCGTTGCGGCGCAGAGCCGGGCCCCGGGAAGCCGCGCACCTTGCTGATGCATGGACCCCGGCTCTGCAGCGCACCGTCGAACCGGACGATGCTTCGCATCGCCGGGGAGACGCTGCGCAGCGTCCGGGGCACGCGAGACTGAGCGCTCCCCCACGCAACGCCTCGCTCCACCAACTTGCAATGTGTAACGCAGACACAGATCCGCATCCTCGCGGCTCACTCTGCCCGAGCTTTGCTCATCTCATCGCCCTCTTTGTCAGAGGGCGCAGGGAAGACCGGGTGCCGGCTGGCACCCGCGGTCCACTGTGCGAAACCTGCGTGACAAGAAGCTGCACAGCGGCATACAGGTGTAGCCAGGACAACCCGGCCTTCCCTGCGCAGTGGTTTGACGGCTTATGTCGTGCTCTCCCCGGGGAGCGTTGCACTATTGCCCCCGTCGCCTTGCGGATGGCTGATGCGCTTGCCCGGTTGAGCAATACACATCACCGCAAGACTTGGCGCACAGACCCCGGGCGCCAGGACGACACGATTTTGCCGTACGCCGATCACACCGGTCGTGTGCGCGAGGTCTTTGCTCACGGCGCTCCGCCCTGCAAAACCCTTCGCGCCGATGTGACCCACGTCCACCGCAGCTCACCCCACGTTTCGTGACGATCGCGATACGCCCCTCTGACCGGGGTGAGGTGGCGGGACAATGCGATAAAACCGAAATTCTGTAAGGGCGAATATTTTCGCCTGCGCGTCTTGCCCCACGGCTAGCGTGTTTTGCCCGTCGGGCAGCGCAACCGCTTGTAGGCTAGGAGCCGGATTGCGCTGCGATCCGATCCGGGTGACGGGAGCTGCGGCCCCCGTTGATCCACAGGCTGTCCGCAGCATATCCACAGGACCGCCATCGCGAATTCGTCAGCCGGCGCGAGCCACTTGCTGCGCACAAATCCACAGGTCCTCAGCCGCCGGCCTGATCGAACACGCTGCGGCAGGCTTCGCTCAGGCTCGAGCGGTTGCGCCGCAGGCACGCCGTGATGGCGCGGACGTTGGGGATTTCGCCGGCGCAGAGCCGGTAGACGTCGGGCGTGCAGGCCCGGCGCTGTTCGGCTGTCCCCTGCGCGTGGGCGGCGGAAGCAAACAGCGTCAGGAACAGCCCGACCGTGGAGGCGCGGCGCGCCCGGCTCTTCACACCCGCAAACCGCAAGAACCTCGCCTTCATGACCAGTCTCCCGTTCCGCCGTGCCCGCTCCAGCCTGCATCGGGCCGGTATGCGAAGGGGTAGGAGAAATAAACCGCCGAGGATGTGATCTCTTTCACATTGCCGGCGCGGCGGAGGAACCTAGAGTTTCCCAGGGGATTTTTTACAAACCGCTAACCAATCGGGACCCGATCGCCGGATCGTTAAAATGCGAACGATCCGCTCAACCGGGTAACAAACCGGCTTTGCGACATTGCGCCGTCCGCGTTCTGCGAGGGTGCGATGAGAAGCGAAGCCGAATTCAACTTGTTGCTGGATGCCGTCCGGGACGCCATGGTCATTGAAGACTTTGCTCCCGCGCCGGAGGAGGAGTTCGTGCCCCGCTCGTGGAGTTTTGACGCGACGCCCAAAGCCGCCAATGACAACGAGGGCGCCTGGCCCCTCCTGCCGTTCCCCGACGGATGGTACGCAGCCTGCTGAGGGCTGCTTTCACGGTGAGCCGTAGCGCCCGCTTTTGCGGGCGTTTTGCCGTCGCCGGAAATCGGGCGGCGCGCCGATCAGGTCTTGACGCGTTCCTCGCCATCCTGCGGCGCCCGGTCGGGTGCGGCCGATGGAAAGATGCTGTCATAGATCGCACGGGCCTCGCGGATGAGGCGGGCCCGCTCCAGCTCGGATTTCGGGACAAATCGGACGATGTCGCCCACGGGTGCTCCAGCGCTCGTTGATGTCGGTCGCATCACTTCGCAGATGCGAAGTCTATGCCAACGGGCGTGAATCGGGGGTTCCAGCGAGCTCCGGACAAACCCGGTGATCGATCCGCCTCTCACGTCGGCAGAACGTTGCGCGCAGCATCAGCGGCGCCGGCGGCGAAATCGAATTATGCTGGGATATCAGAGGGATATGATGGAGGCCACGACCAGAATTGAACTGGTGTACACGGTTTTGCAGACCGTTGCGTAACCACTCCGCCACGTGGCCCCGTAAGGCCGGAGCAATATAGGGGATGAAGGGTTTAGGCAACCGCCTTCGTCCGATTTTGGCTGGAGGCCGCCCCGTCAGGGGGACCTTCGAACCGCTACGCCTTCTTCCCGCCGGACCCCGCCAGATATTGCACGAGAATCGTATCGGTTGCGCCGGCCGCGATGATCTTCCCCTGCTCCAGCAGGATCGCCCGGTTGCAGGTGCTCTGGATCAGCTCGATGTCATGCGAGGCGAGCACCAGGATGCCGGCGCGGGCGACGATCTCATCCAATCGCTGCCGCGCCTTCTTGCGGAATTGCTGGTCGCCGACGCCGATCCATTCGTCGAGCAGCACGATCTCGCCCTCGACCGCGGTTGCGACCGCAAAGATCAGGCGCAGCATCATGCCGCTGGAATAGGTGCGCAGCGGCAGGTCGAGCCGGTCGCCGAGCTCGGTGAACTCGGCAATCTCCGCCCGCCGCGCGTCGATCTCGGCGCGCCGCGCGCCGATCACGAGCCCGCGCCGCATGATGTTCTCGTAACCGGTCGCTTCCTCGTCGAAGCCGGCCTGCAAATCGAACAGCGACAGGCAGCGGCCGCGCACGTCGATGCTGCCCGCCGTCGGATGATAGATGCCGGCGAGAACCCGCAGCAGCGTGGTCTTGCCGGCACCATTGGCGCCGATGATGGCGAGGCGGTCGCCGGCGCGGATATCGAGGCTGACCTCGTTCAACGCCGTGATGAGGTGCGAGACCGCCGCCTTCCGGCGCAGCGTCACGGCGCCGACGAACCGGCTGCGCAGCGAGCGGTCGCGAAACGACAGCACCGGAAACGTGACCGAGACGTCGCGTAGCACGATGTGGGCCGTGGGGGTCATGCGCATCACAGCCAATACGCCACGCGATGGCGGTATTTTGCGTAGCAGCCGAGGCCGATGACGGCCACGACGATCGCATAGAGGGCCCCTAACAGCCATTGCTCCGCATCGGTCGGCTGCGACAACAGCGGCCGCCGCACCAGATCGAGCAGCGTCGCGAACGGATTGACCCGCGTCAGCCAGTGAAACGCGGTGCCGCGCGCGCTGTCCTCGGTCCAGATGATCGGCGTGAGAAAGAAGACGAATTGCAGGCCGCTGACGATCGCCGAACCAATGTCGCGAAAACGCGCGCAGAGCATGCCGAGTGCGACCGAGCCGCCGAGCAGCGCGAGGAACAGGATAGCAAACCCGGGCAGCGCGAGCAGCATGCTCCAGTGCAGCGGCCAGGGCATCACGACATAGAGCAGCACGACGATCACCAAATGATGCGCGAAGATGAGGACGTTGCGCGCGATCATCTGGAGGATATGAACGATCAGCGGCGCCGGCACCGCCTTGATGAGATGGCCGGACGCCACGAAGATGTTGGAGCCCTCCTGGAGCGTCGTGGCGATCAGGGTCCAGACGATCAGGCCGACCGCGAAGGACGGCAGGAAGGTGGCGATGTCCTGCCTGAACAGCGCCGCATAGACGGTGCCGACACTTGCGATCGTCGCGGCCAGCGTCAGCGTGATCCAGAGGGGGCCGATCACGGTCCTGCGGTAGCGCAGCGAAATGTCCATCAGCGCGAGCGTGCCCCAACGATCGGGCCGCGCCGCCTGTGCCAGAATTTCCTTTGCTGCGAGCTGAATACGACTGCCCCTCAGGTTCTCGCTCTCCGATGCCGCAACAGGAGAGCAGATCGCAACCGGTGTCGGCCGATCGTCTCTAGACGCCCGGCCCTCGCGGTGCAATCGACCGTACAGATGAACTAGGCCGAAGTCAGGCTCGTTTGCGCCGCCGGAAGTCGCGCCGGCCCTTCGGGGCAGGCTTGGGCGCCAATTCCGGCATCTCGGCCTGGACCTCGCGGTAGCGTGTTAACAGGCGTTCAAAGCTCGCATTCAGCGTCTCGGCGATGTCAGGACGCCGCTCGAGCCCGGCGAGAATCGTCGCCGCAGCCTCGATCGTGGAGAGCCCGTCCTTGCGCGGCTCCTTGCGCAGACGCCCATAGCGCGAGGGATGCGCCGGGTTGAGGATCACGCGCTGGCATTTGAGCATCCAGGGATTGCGCCACCACAGCGCCTTGGCCTGGCTCCAGGTGCCGTCGAGCAGCACGATTCCTTCGAGCTTGCCGAGGATTCCGCGCTGGTTCTCCGCGACCTCGCCCTTGCGGTTGAGCGCGACGATCTCGCCTTCCGCTTCGAGATCGGCGGCGCGGGCCGAGCCGAGATAGAGCACGGCCCAATGCGAGGCGTTCTCGACCGGCCGTCCCAGCGCCTTGGACAGGCTCGGCCAGGACAGGCCGACCCGCACCGTGGCATCGGCAAAATGCCGGGCCAGCAGCCGCGCGGTGCCGAGCGCCCTGTCCTGCTCCTGCGGATGCTGCAGGATCAGGAGCCCGAGGCGGCTCTTTTCAATCGGCGTGACGCTGTCGCAGATGCACAGCGGCATCGGCTTCTGGCAATGCGGGCACTCGGGGATCGGATCGGCGGCGGCAATATCTGGCGGGTTCGACATGGGCGCCGCTATACGCTTGATGCGGCGCTTCAACAACCTATTCCGCCGGCGCAGGCACCGGACGCGGCTCCGACCGCCGCCGCAGGCGGTCGATCAAGAGGTAGATCACGGGCGTGGTGTAGAGCGTCAGGATCTGCGAGACGAACAGGCCGCCGATGATGGTGATGCCGAGCGGACGGCGCAGCTCGGTGCCGGGGCCGGTCGCGACCACGAGCGGAATGCCGGCGAACAGCGCCGCCATGGTCGTCATCAGGATCGGGCGGAAGCGCGCCTGGCAGGCCTCGAAGATCGCCTCCGCCGAGGACAGGCCGCGCTGGCGCTCGGCGTCGAGCGCGAAATCCACCATCATGATGCCGTTCTTCTTGACGATGCCGATCAACAGGATGATGCCGACGAAGGCGATCACCGTCAGCGGCGTGTTGGTGAGCTGCAGGGCGAGCAGCGCACCGAGCCCGGCCGAGGGCAGCGTCGAGATGATCGTGAGCGGATGGGCGAGGCTCTCATAGAGCACCCCGAGCACGATATACATCGCCACCAGCGCGCCGAGGATCAGCAGCGGCTGGCGGCCGCTGGTCTTGGCGAAGTCGCCGGCGTTGCCGTCGAAGCTGCCGCGGATGCCCTCGGGCATATGCAGCTCCTCGACCGCGCGCTGGATGTTCTGGGTCGCCGCCTGAAGCTGCACGTCCGGCAGCAGGTTGAACGACACCGTGGTCGAGGGAAACGACTGCGAGTGATAGACCGCGAGCGCGGCCAACCCGCGCGTCGCGTGCACCACGGCCGACAGCGGCACCTGCGCATCGCCGGCGCCGGCGACGTAGATGCGCTCGAGGTTGGAGGGATCGACCTGGAACTTCGGATCGATCTCCAACACGGTCATGTACTGGTTGCGCTGGGTGTAGATGATCGAGATCTGCCGCTGAGAAAAGGCGTTGTTCAGCGCATTATCGATATCCTGGACCCTGACGCCGAGCGCCGAGGCCTTCTGGCGATCGATCGCGAGCGTGAGCTGAAGCCCGCCGGGATCGCGGTCGCTGGAGATGTCGGTGATGCCCTCGACGCTCTCCATGCGCTTGGCCACGATCGGCGCCCATTTCTGCAGCAGGCCGAGGTCGGTGCTGGTCAGCGTGTACTGGTAGTCGGAATCGCTCTGCCGCCCGCCGGCGCGGACGTCCTGGGCGGCGAACATGAAGAGGCGGATGCCGGGCACGGGATACAGCGCGCGCCTCAGACGGTCGATCACGACCTGCGTCGAGACGTGGTCGCGCTCCTCCGGCGGCTTCAGGCTGATATACATCACGCCGCGGTTCGAGGTCGCTCCCCCCGGCCCGCCTCCGGCGCCGACGGTCGAGCCGATGCCGGCCACGGCCGGGTCCTGCATCACGATGTCGGCGAGCCGCTGCTGCAGGCCGAGCATCGACTGGAACGAGATGTCGGCCGAGGCGCGCGTCGCTCCGATCACGAAGCCGGAATCGTCGGTCGGGAAATAGCCCTTGGGGACCTTGATGTAGAGCGTCACGGTGAGACCGATGGTGGCGAAGAACACCAGCAGCGTCGCCAGCGGGTAGTCCAGCACGGTGCGCAAGGTTCGGGCGTAAAAGGCGACGATGCGCGTCAGCGAGCCCTCGATGATGCGGTCGAACAGCGTCGCCGTGCCGGACGTAGCCTGCCGGATGTAATGGGCGCAGATCATCGGCGTGACCGTGAGCGACACCAGCGTCGAGACCAGGATGGCGAAGGTCAGCGTCAGCGAGAATTCGCGCAAGAGGCGGCCGACGATGCCGTCCATGAAGATCAGCGGCGTGAACGCCGCGATCAGCGACAGGCTGATCGAGACCACCGTGAAGCCGATCTGCCTCGCGCCCTCCAGCGCCGCCCGGAACGGCCGCATGCCGTGCTCGAGATTGCGATACATGTTCTCGATCATG
The DNA here is from genome assembly GCF_028128835.1 of Bradyrhizobium sp. CCBAU 65884. Classification (NCBI taxonomy): domain Bacteria; kingdom Pseudomonadati; phylum Pseudomonadota; class Alphaproteobacteria; order Hyphomicrobiales; family Nitrobacteraceae; genus Bradyrhizobium; species Bradyrhizobium sp. CCBAU 65884. Next base: position 26,873 of record NZ_LBJU01000005.1, read on the forward strand.
ACGATGGCGTCGTCGACCACGAAACCGACCGAGATCGCGAGCGCCATCAGCGACAGATTGTCGATCGAGAAGCCCGCGACCCACATGCCGGCGCAGGTTCCGGCCAGCGCCAGCGGCACCGAGATGCCGGCCGCGATCGTCGGCGTCAGCCTGCGCAGGAACACGAACACCACGACCATCACCAGGACCGCGGTCGCCAGCAACGTCCATTGCATGTCGAGCACGCTGGCGCGGATCGTCCCGGTGCGGTCGACCAGGGTGGAGATCTCGACGCCGGCCGGAATCCACTGCTTCAGCTGGGGGACCAGCGCCTTTACCCTGTCGACGGTATCGATGACGTTGGCATCGCCCTGCTTGGTGATCTGGATCAGCACCGCCGGCTGCTTGTTGAACCAGGCGATCGAGCGCGCGTTTCGGACGGAATCCTCGATGTCGGCGACGTCGGACAGCCGCACGAAATTGCCGTTGGCGCTCTTGATGACGATGTCGCGGAACTCTTTCGCCGTGCGCATCTGCTTATTGAGGGCCAGCGTCTCGCTCTGGCGCTCGCCGTTGAAGATGCCGACGGGGCCGAGCGGGTTGGCGTTGACGATCGCGGTCCTGACGTCGTCGGTGGCGATGCCGGCGTTCGACAGCGCGACGGGGTTGAGCTGGACCCGCACGGCCGGCTGGTCGGCGCCTGATACCGTGACGTCACCGACTCCAGGCACCTGCGAGATGCGCTGCGCCAGCACCGTGTCGGCGACGTCGTAAATCGCGCTGGCGGATAGCGTCTTGGAGGTCAGCGCCAGCACGAAGACGGGCGCGCCGGCGGTGTTGGCCTTGCGGAAGCGCGGCAGCGTCGGCAGGTCGCTCGGCAAGTCGACCATCGCGGCGTTGATCGCTGCCTGCACGTCGCGCGCGGCCTTGTCGATGTTGCGGCCGATGTCGAACTGGAGCTGGATGCTGGTATTGCCGAGCGTCGAGGTCGAGGTGATCTGGTTGATGCCCGAGATCTCGCCGAGCCGCCGCTCCAGGGGTGAAGCCACCGTGGCCGCCATCACCGACGGGTCGGCGCCGGGCCGGCTGGCCGAGACGAAGATGGCGGGAAAGTCGACGTTCGGGACCGAGGCGACGGGAAGGAAATCGTAGGCGACCACACCCAGCAGGAACAACCCGATCGACAGCAGCGTGGTGGCAACCGGGCGGCGGATGAAGGGCTCCGAGATCGATGCCATCACTGCATCCCCTCGGTCGCGCCCGCGACCGGTGGTCCGCCGGATTCGGCGGGCGGCAGCGCCTGCTCGAGGCGGCGGTTGATGCGGTCGAGCGCGAGGTAGATCACGGGCGTGGTGTAGAGCGTCAGCAATTGGCTGAGCAGCAGGCCGCCGATGATGGAGATGCCGAGCGGAAAGCGCAGCTCGGCGCCGGTGCCGCTCTCGATCGCCAGCGGCAAGGCGCCGAACAGCGCCGCCAGCGTCGTCATCATGATCGGACGGAAGCGCAACAGGCAGGCCTGCACGATCGCCTCGTTGGGCGACATGCCCTGCCCGCGTTCGGCCTCGAGCGCGAAGTCGATCATCATGATCGCGTTCTTCTTGACGATGCCCATCAGCAGGATGATGCCGATCAGGCCGATCACCGAGAGGTCCTGCCCGCACAGCACCAGCGCCAGGATCGCCCCGACGCCGGCCGAGGGCAGCGTCGACAGGATCGTGATCGGGTGGATGTAGCTCTCATAGAGCACGCCGAGCACGATGTAGATCGTGATCACGGCCGCGAGCAGCAGCCAGGGTTGTCCCGCCAGCGCCTTGGCGAACTCGGCGGCATCGCCGGCATAGACGCCGACGATGCTGTTGGGCATTTCGATCCGGGTCTCGATCGCTTTGACGGCGTCGACGGCATCGCCGAGCGCGGCGCCCGGCGCGAGGTTGAAGCTGAGCGACACGGACGGGAATTGCGCCTGGTGCGAGATCGCGAGCGGCGCGGTGGTGCGCTTCAGCGTCGCCACGGCCGACAGCGGCACCTGGGCGTTGGGCGCGCCGGCGGTCGCGCTCGCGGCGCCCGGCAGATAGAGTTTTGAAAGGATCGAGGGATCGCGCTGGTACATCGGCAGCGCCTCGAGCACCACGCGGTACTGGTTGGCCTGGCCGTAGATGGTCGAGATCTGGCGCTGCGCGAAGGCGTCGTTGAGCGTATCGGTGATGCCTTGCAGGCTGACGCCGAGCTGGCCCGCGCGGGTGCGATCGACGTCGAGTTGCGCCCGCAATCCGCCCTCCTGCGCCTCCGAGGAGACGTCGCGGAACAGGGGATCGCGCCGCATCTCCGTGACCAGCTTGCGCGCCCATTCCGACACCAGCGCCGCATCGGTGCCGGTCAGCGTGTACTGGTATTGCGAGCGGCTCGACTGGGTCGAGATCTGCACGTCCTGCACCGGCTGGAAATAGACGGTCATGCCGGGAATGCCCGCCACCCGCTGCTTCAGCCGGGTCACGACCACGCTGACATCGTCCCGCCGCTCGCCGCGCGGCTTCAAGGTCATGACGAGACGGCCGACATTGGTGGTCGGATTGACCGAGCCAGCGCCGATCACCGAGACCACGCCGACCACGTCAGGGTCCGCCTTGATGGTGTCGGCGACCTCGCCCTGCCGCTTCTGCATCTCGGCAAACGACACGTCCGGCCCGGCCTCCGTCACCGCCGTGATCGAGGCGGTGTCCTGCAGCGGCAGGAAGCCTTTTGGGGCAACGACGTAGAGGACGAGGGTCGCAATCAGCGTGGCGAAGGTCACGACCAGCGTAGTCCGCTGGTGCTGCAAAACCACCAGCAGCGTCCGGTGATAGGCCTCGACGGTGCGGTCGATGAAGCGGCTGATGGCGGCGAGGCCCGGCACCGCCAGCTCCTCATGGGCGTGCTTGAGCAGGCGCGAGCACATCATCGGCGTCAGCGTCAGCGAGACCACGGCCGAGGTCACAACCGCGATCGTCAAGGTCAGCGCGAATTCGCGGAACATGCGCCCGACGAGTCCGGACATGAACAGCAGCGGGATGAACACCGCGATCAGCGACACCGTCAGCGAGATCACGGTGAAGCCGATCTCGCTGGCGCCCTTCAGCGAGGCCTCCATCGGCCCGTCGCCGTTCTCCATGTGGCGGACGATATTCTCGATCATGACGATGGCGTCGTCGACGACGAAGCCGGTGCCGATCGTGAGCGCCATCAGCGACAGATTGTCGAGGCTGAAGCCGGCGAAATACATGATGCCGAAGCTGGTGATCAGCGACAGCGGCAGCGCCACGCCGGCGATCAGGGTCGCCCGCAGCGAGCGCAGGAACAGCAGCACCACCAGCGTCACCAGCACGACACTGAGGACCAGCGTGAACTGCACGTCGTGGACCGAGGCGCGGATCGTCACGGTGCGGTCGGAGACGATGGTGAGGTTCACACCGGCCGGGATCGCGCGCTGCACTTTGGGGATTTCGGCGCGGATCTGGCTGACGACGTCGATGACGTTGGCGCCGGGCTGGCGCTGGATGTCGATGATGACGGCGGGCGTGCCCTGGTACCAGCCGCCGGTGCGGTCGTTCTCGAGGCCATCGACGATCTGCGCGACGTCGGCGATGGTGACCGGCGAGCCGTTGCGGTAGGCGATGATGACGGGCTTGTAGGCGTCGGCGGCGGCGATCTGGTCGTTGGCCGCGATGATGTAGGATTGCTGCGCGCCGTCGAGCGAGCCTTTCGGCCCGGAGACGTTGGCATTGGCGATTGCGGTGCGCAGATCTTCCATGGCGATGCCGTAGGCGGCAAGCCGCGCCAGATCGGCCTGGATGCGCACGGCCGGTTTCAGCCCGCCGAGCACCGAGACCCGTCCGACGCCGGAGATCTGGCTCAGCCGTTGCGCCAGAAGCGTGTCGGCGATGTCGCTCATCGCCCGCAGCGAGATGGTGTCGGAGCGCAGCGCCAGCGTCATCACTGGCGCGTCCGCCGGGTTCACCTTGGCGTAGGTCGGCGGATACGGCAGCGTCTTGGGCAGCACGCCCGCCGCGGCGTTGATCGCGGCCTGCACGTCCTGGGTCGCACCGTCGATGTCGCGGTTGAGATCGAACTGCAGCGAGATCTGGCTGACGCCGAACGAGCTGGTCGAGTTCATCGCCGACAGCGACGGGATCTGCCCGAGCTGCCGCTCCAAGGGCGCCGTGATCAGCGAGGCGATCACGTCGGGGCTCGCGCCCGGAAGCTGCGTCGTCACCTGCACGGTCGGGAAATCGACCTGCGGCAGCGCCGAGACCGGCAGCGCGAAATAGCCCAGCAGCCCGCCGATCAGCAGCGCGATGCCGAGCAGCGAGGTCGCGATCGGACGGCGGATGAAGGGTTCGGAGACACCCATGGGATCTGCCTGCCGCTTCAAGCGGCTGTTGTCGGGATCATGGCTGCTTGGCTCCACTTCCCGATGCCCCCGGACCTGGAGCCGGCCCGGTCTGTCCTTTTTGGTCGCCTTCGCTGCTCTTGCGCTTGGCGCGGAACTCGTCGTCCTTACCCTGTCCGTCCTTCTGGTGCTCCTTCTGCCCTTCCTCGGCACCATCCTTCTTCTGGGCGTCGGGCCCGCGCGAGCGCTTGCGCGGGGCAAGATCAGCCGACGGGGTCTGGTCGTCGCGGCCGACGGTCACCTTGGAGCCGTCGGACAGATTGGCAAAGCCCGTGGTGACGACCCTGTCGGTCGCCGACAGGCCGCTGGCGATCACGGCGTCATGCTCGTTCTGCTGGGTCACCGTCACGGGCTTGGCCGAGACGATATTGTCCTCGCCGATGACATAGCTGAACGTTCCGATCGGGCCGCGCTGCACGGCTGATGTCGGCACCACCAGCGCCTGCATCAGCGTCTCGACCTTGAGACGGACATTGACGAACTGGCCCGGCCAGAGCTGGTAGTTGGCGTTGGGAAATTCCGCCTTGAGCTTGAGCGTGCCGGTGGTCTGGTCGACCTGGTTGTCGATGCCGGTGAGCTTGCCGGTATCGATCACGGTGATGCCGTCATTGCCGAACACGTCGACCGCGAGCGTGCCCTTGGCGGCCGCGGCGTTGACGCGCATGATCTGTTGCTGCGGCAGGCTGAACCACACCGCGATCGGCTGCAATTGCGTGATCACCACGAGGCCCGTGGTGTCGGAGGCGTGGATGATGTTGCCCTGATCGACCTGGCGCAGGCCGGCTCGCCCCGAGAGCGGCGCCACGATCTTGGTGTAGCTCAGCGTCGCCGACGCGTTGTCGATCGCAGCCTGGTCGGCCTTGACCAGCGCCTCGGTCTGCGCGACCAGCGCGCGCTGGGTGTCGGCCTGCTGCTTGGAGCCGGCGTTGGAGGCAGCGAGCTGCTCGTACCGCGTCAGGTCGATGCGCTGGTTGGCGAGCTGGGCCTGATCCTGCGCCTTCTTGGCGACCGCCTGGTCGTAGGTGGCCTGATAGAGCGCAGGATCGATTTCGCCGAGCACGTCGCCCTTCTTGACGTCCTGGCCCTCGGTGAAGTTCACGGCGATCAGCTTGCCGTCGACCTGCGAGCGCACGGTCACGGTGTTGAGCGCGCGGATCGCGCCGACGCCGTCGAGATAGACCGGAACGTCCTGAACGCGGGGCGTGGCCGCGAGCACGGGCACCGGCAGATCGAGCCTCTGGTTGTTGCGGTTGTTGGCCTGCTGCTGATGCGTGGCAGTCCAGCCGAGATAGAACAGGCCGCCGAGGATCGCGAGCGTGATCAGGGTCATGATGAAGCCGCGGCCGCGCGACTTCTTCGCCGTCCCCTCCTTCGCGTCCTTCGTATCCGGCTTAAAGAGCATTGACCGGTTTCTCCATTCGCGGCTCCCAGCCGCCGCCGAGCGCCTGATACAGGCTGACGATGGCGAGCAAGCGGGCCAGTTGCGCCTGTGACAGCGCGTCTTCCGCCTGGAACAGGGTCAATTGAGTGTTGAGCACGGTCACGATGTCGGCGGTGCCGGCGCGCAATTGCTGCTCGGAGAGATCGAAGGCGCGGCGCGAGGCGACGACGACGTCGCGCTGCAATTGCAGCTTGATCGTGGTTTGCTTGATCGAGAACAGCGCATTGTCGACGTCGGCAAACGACTGGATGATGGTCTTGCGGTAGGTCTGGAGCAATTCGTCCTGCCGCGCCTTGGCGAACTCGAAATTGCCGAGGATCTTGCCGCCGTCGAAGATCGGCTGCGTGGCGCTGCCGACGAGCTGGAAGAAGGCTGCATGGGGCTGGAACAGCGAGACCAAGGCCGAGCTCTGATAGCCGCCATTGCCGGTGAGCTGAATGGTCGGAAAGAACTGAGCACGGGCATTGCCGATATTCGCCGTCGCCGAGGCGAGCTGCGCCTCCTGCCGGCGGATGTCGGGCCGCTGCGTCAGGAGCTCCGACGGCAGGCCGGGCGTCACGCGCGGGATTGCGATCCGGTCCAGCGAGCCGCCGAGCACGCGCACGCTCTCCGGCGGGCGCGAGACCAGCACGGCGAGCGCGTTGACGTTCTGATCCAGCGTCTGGCGCAGCGGCGGCACCAGGGCCTTCTGGTTGGCAAGCACGCTTTCCTGCTGGGCGACGTCGAGATCGGTGCCGGTGCCGGCCTTGCGCCGCTCCCTGACCGCATCGAGGATGCGCTGCGCGCTCGCAATGTTGCGCTGTGAGGTCCTGATGCGATCCTGCGAGGCCAGCACCTGGAAATAGGCATTGGCGACGGCCGCCAGCGTCGTTAGCGCGACCGTGTCGCGATCGAAGCGGTTGGCGTTCGCGGTCTCCTCCGCTGTCTGCAGCGCGTCGCGATTCTGGCCCCAGAAGTCGAGCTGGTAGCTCGCGCTCAGCGATGCCGAGTAATTGACGACCTCGCGCCCGCCGATGGAGAGACCGGACGCGCTGGAGCCCGAAGTGCGCGAATAGGTTTCCGATCCGCCTGTCGACACGCTCGGCAGCAGCGCCGCACCCGCCTGCCGCGCCTGGGCGTCGGCCTGGACGATGCGCGCAACGGCGGCGGCGATGTCGAGGTTCACGGTCTGCGCCTCCTCCATCAGCTGCGTCAGCTCCGCGGAGCGGAACCCGCGCCACCAATCCAGTGACGGCGGCGCATCACCCTTGCCCGCATATTTGTACTGCGTGGGAACGTCGAGGGCGGGATCGGGAAGGTCCTGGGTCAGCACGCAAGCACCCGAACCGGCGGCAAGGCACAACACCGCAATCCAGCGCGCCGCGCGCAGCGTCCGGGATGCAGAACCTTCAGACCGCCGCATGGCGATCGCAGGAACATCCTCTGTCACATCCATCCCCCGCCGGGCAGATCGAACCGCCGCGCAGCCGGATTAGCCGATTCGCGGCGGGGCAGTCGGGGGGCTTTGGACAACTCGTTCACAGCGGCGGTGCTTTCTGCGGAACCTCGAAAATCATACTAGCCGTGCGCTGACCAGCGGGACAGTCCCGCAGTTGCGAGATGGCCACGCCAATCAGGTGCGATCGAGCCGATATGAATTCGAAAGGTGACTGTCTCGCAGGGATTTCTCTCATTCTGAAACATTGGGATACGCGATCAAGCTTACCAAGATTTCATGTGTTATTGCTGCCACAGTGGCATCTGAGCCTTTCCATCCGACCGCACCAGCCCCGCGCGGCGTCGGTTCAGTCGTGCGCTCCGGCCGCTCCATCTCACCTGGCCTTCAATTCCCGAAAGGGAGCCATCCCTCGTGCAGATATGATTTCGGCCATCCAGACCATCCACGTCCCTCGGGTTTCGGCTGATCTCACCCTTGGAAAAAAGCGGTCGTGAAGCGGCTGGTGGCGACCGTCATCTTCCGTGCTCTGGCGGAGTTCAGCCATTTCCTCCTATCGATATCTCGCCGCGTGGCCGAACACATCATCGCCGGCCTCGCTTCTCGAGAATATCGCTGTTTGGACAGGCGCTTCAGCCGGTTTCGCCGCAGCGCAAAAGCCTTCCCCTTTGGCCTCCCAAGCACTAGGTTCTGACCAACCAGATCAACCCCCTTGGTAGCGATTTCCCCGACATGACCATTCGAAATGACGTTGTCGAAGCCATCGGCAACACCCCGCTGATCAAGCTGAAGCGCGCCTCGGAACTGACCGGCTGCACCATTCTCGGCAAGGCCGAGTTCATGAATCCCGGCCAGTCGGTCAAGGATCGCGCCGGCAAATGGATGATCCTGGAGGCCGAGAAGCGCGGCGAGCTCAAGCCCGGTGGTCTCGTGGTGGAAGCGACCGCCGGCAATACCGGCATTGGCCTTGCGGTCGTCGCGAGCGCCCGCGGCTACCGCACCCTGATCGTGATCCCGGAGACGCAGAGCCAGGAGAAGAAGGATTTCCTGAAGCTGTGCGGCGCCGAGCTGATCGAGGTGCCGGCCCTGCCCTACGCCAATCCCAACAACTACCAGCATGTCGGTCGCCGTCTTGCTGACGAGCTGCGCAAGACCGAGCCGAACGGCGTGCTGTTCGCCGATCAGTGGAACAACCTCGACAATGCCAAGGCGCATTACGAGTCCACGGGCCCCGAAATCTGGGAGCAGAGCGGCGGTAAGGTCGACGGCTTTGTCTGCTCGGTCGGCAGCGGGGGCACGCTGGCTGGTGTCAGCCGTTACTTGAAAGAGAAGAACAAGAACGTGCGGATCGCATGCGCCGATCCGCACGGCGCCGGCATGTATGAATACTTCAGGACCGGCGATCCCAAGGCGACGCCGGGTGGCTCGATCACCGAGGGCATCGGCCTCAACCGGGCGACCGCCATCGTGGAGACCGCGAAGGTCGATGATGCCTATCTCATTCCCGATGCCGAAGCCGTCGGCGTGATCTACGAGCTGCTGCAGCACGAGGGCCTGTGCCTCGGCGGCTCGACCGGTGTCAACATCGTGGGCGCAATACGCCTCGCCAAGCAGCTCGGGCCCGGCAAGACCATCGTCACCGTGCTGTGCGATTCCGGCAGCCGTTATCAGTCGAAGCTGTTCAACGCGGACTTCATGCGCGCCAAGAACCTGCCGGTGCCGGAATGGTTGGAGAAGCGCAGCAACATCAAGCCACCCTTCGTGTGATCGTCACGCGCCCCCTCGGGTCGGGGACGCGGGTCCACAACGTCAGCGCCGTTCGGCCGGTTTACGCGACCTCGCCGCGTTCCGAGGCCCCGGCACAATAGTCGCGCCAGAACTGGCGGTAGCCCTCCTCGACCCTGCGCGTGTAGATCGCGACATTGCCGGCCGCCGAGGCTGCGATCCGAGCCGGCAGGCCCGCGCGCAACTTCGCGAGATACTCGGGCTGCGAGGCAAATTTGCGGGCGATCTCGACATAGCCGTCGTCATCCTCGGCGACCCAGTCGTCAAGCCCGACCGCCGCCACGATGGCACCGCCGGCGCGCGAG
>NZ_LBJU01000005.1:36528-38700 GCF_028128835.1 Bradyrhizobium sp. CCBAU 65884
TACCAGAGAATCGTCAAGCAGCGTATGTTTGATGATGATCTTCGATCCGACCACCTCGCGCATCACTTTCGACCACACGCGGATCGCCTCGTCCGAGATCTTGTTGACACGGTTGAACACGCCGAAAGTGACATGGCCGTTGCGGAGCATGGGAAGCTCCGAAGCGGGCACATCCAGGATCGGATCGATCGTGATCAGGCACGGCAGATCGTAGACCTTTTCGGCCAGCAGATGACGGGCCGATTCCGGAATGAAGATCGGATCGGCGAGCACGTAGTCCATGGTCTGCATGCCCGTGCCTGTGGCGTGTCCAAAGCCCGTGACCTGAATCGGGGCCGGCTTGCGGGCGAAGACCGGAAGCCTGTTGCCGGTCGTATGCCCGGACACGTCGATCAGGATATCGACCTTGTCGGCCTCGATACGATCGGCCAGCTCATCGTCCGAAAGCTGCGCGGCGTCGACCCAGACGTCCGCCAACGACTTGAACTTGGCTGTCATCTCATCTCGTACCGGCGAGCACGAATAGCAGACGATCTCGAACTTGGCGTGATCATGGTGGCGCAGCACCGGTAAGAGGCCAAACGCCGCCGAGTGGTACCAGAACTCGGCCGCGACATACCCGACCACGATCCGCCTGCCGGGATCGAGCGGCCGGGGTGCGAGCTTCCTCTGTGGCAATCTGGCGCCGATCGCATCCCACCAGGATTTGCGCGCGGCCTGCTGGACCGCGAAATCGGCCTCGGAGAGAAAGTCGAGAAAGTAGATCTTCCGCGCGATCAAGTCCGGCTGGTCCGGCGCAATTGCCAGAGCGGCGTCGAGATGTTCGATGGCGGCTGCGATCTCTCCCTGGTTGGCAAAGCAGGAGCTCAGCAGCGCCAGGGCGATCGCCGAGCGCGGATTTTCCTCGAGCAACGCCGTGCAGGCCAGAATCGCCTGCGCCGTATTTCCCATGCTCAGCGCGACTTCTGCCTTCCCCCGCAAGGCCACTTCGAGTTTCGGTGAAAGCGCCAGTGCCGCGTCAAAATCCGCAGCTGCCTGTTCGGGCCGCGACAGCGCGAAATTGAGCCGTCCGCGGTGCGCGAGGAGCTTTGCCGAACCTGGCCTGATCGCGAGCGCCGCTGCGAGCGCGGCTTCCGCCTGGTCGTAATGCTTGAGCTCGATCCAGACCACGCCCTTGCCGATGAGGGCTTCGGCGTGACGCGGCTGAAACAACAGCGCGCGCTCGAAACTCTGTCTGGCGCGGTCAAATCGGCCCAGCGCCAGCTCGGCCAGACCCCGATTGCAGAGCGCATCGGGGTAGCCGGGCTTCAAGGCGATGGCGCGGTCATACAGTTCGATGGCTTGTTCCGGCAGGTTCATCTGGAGCAAGGCGTTGCCGAGGCCGGCCAGGGCCGGCGGAAAATTCGGCTTCAGCGCGATCGCTCTTTCCTGACACGCGCGGGCGGCCTCAAATTTCTGAAGGGACAGGTGGACAGCGGCGAGATTGTGATGCGCCTCGTGCGAACGTGGATCGATTGCGATCGCGCGCTCAAGCAGTTGTTGCGCTTCCTCCAGGCGCCCGCCCTGTTGCACGCTCAGGCCGAGCAAATGCGTGGCGTCAAAATGATCCGGAACGGCTTGCACGATCTGGCGACAAAGCGCCTCGCTCTCCGCATATCTGCCCTGGCCATAAGCGCTCGCCGCGGCGGAGATGATGGCGTCGGCCTGCTTCTTCAATTTCTTCTGCAATCGCGCATTCTGGAATGCGCGCGCGCCGGCGCTGCTCTGCAAAGTGTCTCTCCGGGAGATGGCCCATTGGCGAGTCTAGCTGATTCGCGCGGCAGGCCAGCCGAACCTGAAATCCCTCCGGGATATCCCGGGCTCGCCCAGGACTTGCCTGCTCAGGAACCGCTGGGTGGGTCTGCCTCGCCTGCTACAGCGTCGCCGCACTCTGCAGCCGCGGCACAATAGTCGCGCCAGAACTGGCGGTAGCCCTCCTCGACCCTGTGCGTGTAGATATCGACATTGCCGGCCGCCGAGGCTGCGATCCGAGCCGGCAGGCCCGCGCGCAACTTCGCGAGATGCTCGGGCTGCGAGGCAAATTTGCGGGCGATCTCGACATAGCCGTCGTCATCCTCGGCGACCCAGTCGTCAAGCCCGACCGCCGCCACGATGGCGCCGCCGGCGCGCGAC
>NZ_LBJU01000005.1:38987-98168 GCF_028128835.1 Bradyrhizobium sp. CCBAU 65884
CGCGGATCGCCTCGTCCGAGATCTTGTTGACACGGTTGAACACGCCGAAAGTGACATGGCCGTTGCGGAGCATGGGAAGCTCCGAAGGCGGCACGTCCAGGATCGGATCGATGGTGTTGAGACACGGCAGGTCAAAGACCTTTTCGGCGAGCAGATGCCGTGCCGATTGCGGGATGAAGACGGGGTCCGCGAGCACATAGTCCATGGTCTGCATGCCCGTGCCCGTCGCGTGTCCGAATCCGGTGGCCTGGATCGGGGCCGGCTTCCGCGCGAAGACCTGCAGCCTGTTGCCGGTCGTGTGGCCCGAAACGTCGATCAGGATGTCGACCTTGTCGGCCTGGATGCGATCGGCGAGTTCGTCGTCCGAAAGCTGCCATGCATCGACCCAGACGTCCGCCAATGAGTTGAATTTGGCGGTCATCTCGTCTCGTGACGGCGAGCACGAATAGCAGATGATCTTGAAGTTGACGTGATCGTGATGACGCAGCACCGGCAACAAGGTGAGTCCCGCCGAGTGTTGTCGGAATTCGTTAGCGACATAGCCGACCACAATCTGCCTTTCCGGATCGAGCGACCGCTTCGGCAGCGTCCTTTGCGGCAGCCTGGAGCCGATCCGATCCCACCAGGATCTTCGTACCTCCTGCTGGACCGCGAAATCGGCCTCGGCGCGGAAGTCCTGCAAGAAGATCTTTCCCCGGATCGCATCTTCATAATCCGCCCGGATCGCCAGCGCGCGATCAAGATATTCGATGGCGGCGTCCATTTCTCCCTGGTTCGAATGAGCAAAGCCCATCAGCGCCAGCCCCGTCTCCGAGCGCGGATTTCGTTCGATCAGGGCGGCTGCGGCCGCCATCGCCTGCGCTGTCTTTCCCATCACGAGGCACGCCTGTGCCTTGCCCCGGAGAGCCAGTTCGAGCTTGGGCGAAATCGCAAGCGCCGCCTCGAAATCGGCAACCGCCGGCTCCAGGCGCTGCAGCTCGTAATTCAGCCGCCCGCGTTGCGCCAGTATCTTCGCCGAACCGGGCCTGATTGCGAGCGCCGCTGCGAGAGCAGCTTCCGCGTCATCGTAATGCTTGAGCTCGAGGCCGACCACGCCTTTGCCGACGAGCGCCTCGGCGTGACGCGGTTGAAACAACAAAGCACGCTCGAAGCTTTGCCTGGCGCGCTCAAACTGGCCCAGCGCCAGCTCGGCCAGACCACGATTGCAGAGCGCATCGGTATAATCGGGCTTCAGCTTGATGGCGCGATCGTACATTTCGATCGCCTGTTCGGGCAGGTTCATCTGGAGCAAGGTATTGCCGAGGCCCACCAGGGCCGGCAGAAAATTCGGCTTCAGCGCGATCGCCTTCTCCTGGGACGCACGGGCGGCCTCAAATTTTTGAAGGGCCAAGTGCACAGCCGCGAGATTGTTATGGGCCTCGTGCGAACGCGGATCGATCGCGATCGCGCGCTCGAGCAGCTGTTGCGCCTCCTCCAGGCGCCCGCCGTGTTGCGCGCTCAGGCCGAGCAGATGCGCAGCGTCGAAATGATCCGGAACGGCCTGCAGGATCTGACGGCAGAGTGCCTCGGTCTCCGCATATCTGCCCTGGCCATAGGCATTCGCCGCGGCAGGGATGATGGCGTCGGCCTGCTTCTTCAATTTCTTCTGCAACCGCGCATTCTGGAATGCGCGCGCGCCGGCGCTGCTCTGCAAGATGTCTCTCCGGAAGATGGCCCGCGGCGAGTCTAACTGATTCGCGTTCCGGGCCGGCCGGTCGGCGGGACTGGAAATCCTTCCGGGCTATTCCGGGGCTCGCTGCAGGATCCGGCTCAGGAACCGCCAGGTGCGTCTGCCCCGCTTGCCGCAGCCTCGTCGCTCTCCGCGGCGGCGGTACAATAGTCGCGCCAGAACTGACGATAACCCGCTTCGAGCTCGCGCGTGTAGATCTCGACATTACCGGCGGGCGAGGCTGCGATCCGAGCCGGCAATCCCGCGCGCAACTTCGCCAGATGCTCGGGCTGCGACGCAAATCTGCGGGCGATCTCGACATAGCCGTCGTCATCCTCGGCGACCCAGTCGCCGAGACCGACGGCGGCCACGATGGAGGCGCCGGCACGCGAAGAGGCTCCAATGCCGAGCTTGGCGACGACGGGAACGCCCTTGTAGAGGGATTCCCAGGTGCTGATGCCGCCATTCTGCGGGAACGTGTCGAGCGAAATATCGATCTTGTCGAAGGCCATCAGGTGGTCGTCGCGCGAGGTGGTGCCGAGGCAGGTGATGTCCTCCTCCGCAATGCCCTGCGCGATGAAGCGTGCGATCAGGCTATCGCGCAGCAGGGCATCATCGAGCAAACCATGCTTGAGGATGATCTTCGATCCCGGCACCTCCCGCATGATGCGCGACCACACACGGATCGCATCATCCGAAATCTTGTAGATGCGGTTGAACACGCCGAAAGTGACGTAGCCGTTGCGGAGCATCGGCAGCTCGGAGGGCTGCAGATTGGTGACTGGCTCCATCGTGATCAGGCACGGCAGATCGTAGATCTTTTCCGGAAACAAATGCCGAGCCGATGGCGGAATGAAGATGGGATCCGCGAGCACATAGTCCATGGTCTGCATGCCCGTGCCCGTCGCGTGCCCGAATCCCGTGGCCTGGATCGGAGCCGGCTTCCGCGCGAAGCATTGCAGCCGATTGCCCGTCGTGTGGCCGGAAACGTCGATCAGGATGTCGACGTTGTCGGCCTGAATACGATCGGCGAGCTCGTCGTCCGACATCTGCCAGGCGTCGACCCAGACGTCCGCCATTGACTTGAACTTGGCGGTGTACTCGTCCGCTCCCGGCCAGGAATAATAGCAGATGATCTCAAACTTGGCGTGATCGTGGTTGCGCAGCACGGGCAGCAGGGTAAGTCCCGCCGAATGCTGCCGGAATTCGGCGGCGACGTAGCCGACCACGATCCGCTTGTCCGGATCGAGCGGCCGCTTCGGCAGCGTCCTTCGCGGTATCTTCGAGCCGATCGCATCCCACCAGGACTTGCGTACCGCCTGCTGGACCGCGAAATCGGCGTCCGCGAGGTAGTCCAGCAAGAAGATCTTGCCCCTGATCGCGTCTCCATAATCCGGTCGGAGCGCAAGCGCGCGATCGAGATATTGGATCGCGGAGTCCATGTCTCCCTGGTTGGAATAGGCGAAGCCCAGCAGCGCCAACCCCATCTCGGAGCGCGGATTTCGCTCGATCAAGGTCGTCGCCGCCGCCATCGCCTGCGCGGTCCGTCCCATGACGAGGCAGACCTGCGCCTTGCCCCGAAGGGCCAGCTCGAGCTTGGGCGAAATCGCAAGCGCCGCATCGAAGTCCGCAAGCGCGGGCTCCAGGCGCTGCAGCTCGTAACTGAGCCGCCCGCGCTGGGCCAGGATCCTCGGCGCGCCGGGCTTGATCGCGAGCGCCATGGCGAGCTTGGCTGCCGCCTCCTCGTGGTGCCGCAGCTCCATGCTGACCATGCCGCTGCCGACGATGGCCTCCGCGTGACGCGGCTGAAACAGCAGGGCCCGATCGAAACTCTCCTTGGCGCGCATGATCTGCCCAAGCACGATCTCGACCATGCCGCGATTGCAGAGTGCGTCGGCATAATCCGGTTTGATCTTGATGGCGCGCTCGTGCAGCTCGAGCGCCTGTTCGTATAGCCCGAGATGCATCAGCGTGTTGCCAAGATTGGTCAGCGCAACCGCGAAATTGGGCTTCAGCGCGATCGCCCTCTCCTGGCATCGCCGCGCCTCCTCGTAATTGCCGAGGTCGAAATGCACGGTTGCGAGGTTGTTATGGGCATCGTGCAGGCGCGGATCGAGCGCAATCACGCGCTCCAGCAGCTCTTTCGCCTCCTCGAGGCGCCGGCCGTCATGGGCGCACATGCCGAGCAGATGCACAGCGTCGACGTGATCCGGAAGGGCTTTCAGGATTTCGCGGCACAGCGCCTCGGTCTCGGCATAGCGGCCCTGGCCATAGGCGTTCGCCGCAGCGGCGATGACGGCGTCGGCCTGCTTCATCAACTTCTTCTGCAATCGCGCATTCTGGAATGCGCGCGCGCCGCCGCCGCTGTTCTGCAAGGTGTCTCTCCGGAGGATGCCCTCAGAGGAGTCTAACTGATTCGCAGCCCTGGCCGGCTCGTCAGCAGACCGGCATCGCCTCCGGGATTTCCCGGGGGCGGCGCAAGGTCGGACTACGCCACCTCGCCGCGTTCCGAGGCGCCGGCACAATGATCCTGCCAGAACCGGCGATAGGCCGCCTCGACCTCACGCGTATAGAGTTCGACGTTGCCGGCAGGCGAGGTTGCGATCCGAGCCGGCAGTTCCGCCCGCAACGTCGCCAGATGAGCGGGCTGCGCCGCATATTTGCACGCGATCGCGGCGTAGCCGTCGTCATCCTCGGCGACCCAGTCGTCGAGGCCGACGGCCGCCACGATCGAGCCGCCGGCGCGCGACGAAGAGCCGTTGCCGAGCTTGGCGACGACCGGAACACCTGCATAGAGAGATTCCCAGGTGCTGATGCCGCCATTTTGCGGGAAGGTATCGAGGGAGATGTCGACTTGCGCGAAGGCCAGCAGATGCTCGTGGCGCGTGGTCGAGCCCAGGCAGGTGATGTTCTCTTCGGCAATGCCCTGGGCCACGAACCGTGCGATCAGGCCGTCGCGCAGCAAGGGATCGTCGAGCAGCCCGTGCTTGATGATGATCTTCGAACCCGCCGCCTCGCGCATCACTTTCGACCACACCCGGATCGCCTCATCCGAGATCTTGTAGATGCGGTTGAACACACCGAAGGTCACGTGGCCGTTCCGGAGCATGGGAAGCTCCGAGGGCGGCACGTCCAGGATGGGATCGATCGTGATCAGGCAGGGCAGATCATGGACCTTCTCAGTCAGCAAATGGCGCGCCGATTGCGGAATGAAGATTGGATCGGCGAGCACGTAATCCATCGTCTGAAGGCCCGTGCCCGTGGCGTGTCCGAAACCCGTGACCTGTATCGGGGCCGGTTTGCGGGCAAATACGGGGAGCCTGTTGCCAGCCGTATGCCCGGACACGTCGATCAGGATATCGATCTTGTCCGCCTGGATGCGATCGAGGAGCTCGTCGTCCGAAAGCTGCGCGGCATCGACCCAGACGTCCGCGAGAGGTTTGAACCTCTCGGTGATCTCGTCATGCAACGGCCAGCAGGAATAGCAGACGATCTCGAACCTGGCGTGATCATGATGGCGCAGCACCGGCAACAGCGCGAACGCTGCCGAGTGGTTCCTGAATTCCGAGGCGACATAGCCGACGACGATCCGCCTGTCCGGATCGAGCTCCCGGGGCGGCAGTGTCCGTTGCGGCAGTCGGGCGCCGATCGCATCCCACCAGGATTTTCGCGCCGCCTGCTGGACCGCGAAATCGGCCTCCGGCAGATAATCCAGGATGAATATCTTGCGGGCGATCGCATCCGCATAGTCAGGTGAAATCTCGAGCGCCGCGTCGAGATGCTCGAGTGCCGTCGCGACGTCTCCCTGGTTCGCATAGCAGGCGCCGAGAAGCACGATTGCGTAGTCGGACCGCGGATTGTCCTCAAGCAGGATCTTGACGGCCGCGATCGCCTGCGTCGTGTTCCCCAAGAGAAGGTTGACTTGCGCCTTGCCACGCAGCGCGAGCTCAAGCCGCGGCGATTGCGCCAGTGCCGCATCGAAGTCCGCCGCCGCCTGCTCCAGCCGGTGCAGATCGAAATTGAGCCGTCCGCGCTGGGCCAGAATCCGCGGTGAACCCGGCTTGATCGCGAGCCCTGCTGCGAGGGCGGCCTCCGCCTCCTCATAGTGCCGGAGCTCGATGCACACCATGCCCTTGCCGGCGATCGCTTCCGCATGACGCGGCTGAAACGACAGGGCGCGATCGAAACTCTCCTTGGCGCGCTCGGACCGGCCGATCAACAGCTCTGCCATGCCGCGGTTGCAAAATGCATCGGCATAGTCGGGCCGCAGCCCGATAGCGCGTTCGTGCAGCCCGATCGCCTGTTCGCCGAGGCCGACATTCAGGAGCGTATTGCCGAGATTGGTCAGGGTGATCGGACAATTCGGCTTCAGCGCAATGGCCTTCTCCTGGCATGCGCGGGCGTCCTGAAATTTCTGGAGATCGAAATACACGGCGCCGAGATTGCCATGGGCATCGGGCGAGCGCGGATCGAGCGCAACCGCGCGTTCGAACAGTCGTTGCGCCTCCTCCAGCCGCCCGCCCTCATACGCGCGCAGGCCGAGCAGGTGCGTGGCGTGGAAATGATCCGGAACCTCCTCCACAATGCCGCGGCAGAGCGTCTCGGCCTCGGCAAATCGGCCCTGCCGCAGCGCCTCGACCGCGAGCGACATGACGGCGTCCGCCTGCTTCCTCAACTTCTTTTGCAATCGCGCATTCTGGAATGCGCGCGCGCCGACACTGCTCTGCAAGGTCTCTCTCCGGAAGATGGCCCGGAAAGAGGCACAGCTGATTCGGATGGTGCCAGGCTGGCGGGTCAGTCAGGCCGGCGCGGCCTCCGGATGGCGAGTGCTCAGCGCAGGATCTGGCTCAGGAACAGTTTTGTGCGGGCGTGCTGGGGCGCCGCAAAGAACTCGTTCGGCGTGTTGGCCTCGATGATCTGGCCGGCGTCCATGAAGACCACGCGGTTGGCGACCTCGCGGGCAAAGCCCATTTCGTGGGTGACGACCAGCATGGTCATGCCTTCCTCGGCGAGGTCCACCATGGTGTCCAGCACCTCCTTGACCATCTCGGGGTCGAGCGCCGAGGTCGGCTCGTCGAACAGCATGACCTTCGGGTTCATGGTCAGGGCCCGCGCGATCGCGACGCGCTGCTGCTGGCCGCCGGACATCTGACCCGGAAACTTGTTGGCCTGATGCGGGATCTTGACCCGCTCCAGGAACTTCATCGCGTTGATCTCGGCGTCCTTCTTCGGGATGTTGCGCACCCAGATCGGCGCCAGCGTGCAGTTCTCCAGCACGGTCA
The DNA here is from genome assembly GCF_028128835.1 of Bradyrhizobium sp. CCBAU 65884. NCBI lineage: Bacteria > Pseudomonadati > Pseudomonadota > Alphaproteobacteria > Hyphomicrobiales > Nitrobacteraceae > Bradyrhizobium > Bradyrhizobium sp. CCBAU 65884. The sequence continues at coordinate 45,978 of NZ_LBJU01000005.1, forward strand.
GATGCGGGAACAGGTTGAAGCTCTGGAACACCATGCCGACTTCCCGGCGCACCGCGTCGATGTGCTTGAGGTTGGGGCCGAGCGCGATGCCGTCGACGACGATCTCGCCCTCCTGGAATTCCTCCAGCGCGTTGATGCAGCGGATCAGGGTCGACTTGCCGGAGCCCGAGGGTCCGCAGATCACGATGCGCTCGCCCTTCTCGACCGCGAGGTCGATGTCGCGCAGCACGTGGAAGTCGCCGTACCATTTGTTGAGGCCGAAAATCTTGACGATGGGGTCGGACATGGTGACCTCGATCAGTTGCGACGGTGGGCGTTGAGGCGGTGCTCGACGAACAGCGAGTAGCGCGACATTCCAAAGCAGAAGATGAAGTAGATGATCCCGGCGAAGGCGAAGCCGGTGAACGCGGTCGAAGGCGTTGACCATTTCGGGTCCGAGAACGAGGCCCTGAGCGAGCCGAGCAGATCGAACAGCGCCACGATCGAGACCAGCGAGGTGTCCTTGAACAGCGAGATGAAGCTGTTGACGAGGTTCGGAATGACGTGACGCAGCGCCTGCGGCAGCACGATCAGCGAGGTCGTCTTCCACCAGGACAAGCCGAGGGCCGCGGCGGCCTCGCCCTGCCCGCGCGGGATCGCAGCGAGCCCGCCGCGGACGTTCTCGGCCTGATAGGCGCCCGTGAACAGCGCGATGCCGATCAGCGCGCGGACGAGGCCGTCGACGGTGAAATTGCCGGGCAGGAACAGCGGCAGCATGTAGGTGGCGAAGAACAGCACGGTGATCAGCGGCACGCCGCGCCAGAACTCGATGAAGGCGATCGAGAATATCCGGATCAAGGGAATGGTGGAGCGGCGGCCGAGCGCCAGCGCGATGCCGATCGGCAGCGAGGTGACGATGCCGGTGACGGAGACCACCAGCGTCACCAGGAGGCCGCCCCACAAATTCGTCGTCACGACCGGCAGTCCACCGCGATCGAGCCCCATCAGCTTGATCACGATAGCGATGGCACCGAAGGCAACGATGCTCGAGGCCAGAGCGCGCCAGCCGGTGCGCAAGCCGCCGCCGAAACCGAAGGCGATCAACGACACGACCGCGGTGGTGACGGCGAAATCGGCCCAGATCGACTGACCCGCGCCCTGGATCTGATCGCGCAGCCAGGTCAGCGGAAGGATCAGCCAGGAGATCGCCGTGCCGACCAGCACGATAAAATTCCCGACCACCCACAACAACGGCGCGGCGGCGGATGTCTTGCTGAGACCGAGCACGGCCTGCCCGGCGCCGATGATGCTGTCGTCGAACAATTCCAGCAGGCCGGCGGTCCAGCTGAGACCAAAGCCCTTGATGCCGCCACCGTGCAGCAGAAAGAACGCGACCACAGGAAATGCGAAGAAGAACAGACTGGCGTTGAGCCCCTTCGCCGGCAGACGCGGCACGAGCAGCGGCACCAGCAGGGCCACCGCAAGAATGAAGGTGAGGTTGACCCGCCAGCGCTCGGCCTCGGGATAAAAACCGTAGATCAATTGCGGCAGTTTGGCCTGGATGTAGGGCCAGCAGGCGCCGACCGCAAAGCCGGCGTTCTCCGCGAGGCACGCCGTGCGGTCCTTGCCGCTCCAGACCGCATCGACCATCAGGAACCTGACCGAGGGAACGATGGTGAACCACAACAGCAAGGCGCCAACGATCGTGAGCAGGATGTTGGTCGGCGAGTTGAACAGGCGCGTGCGCATCAGCCCGACAAAGCCCGTGGTCTTCACAGGCGCGGGACGTTCGGTGAGCAGGTCCCGGCGGACGAAGCTGCTCGAGGCGATATCGCTCATGCGCCCAGACTCCGGCTGACGCGCCACCCGTAGACGCTCATGATCGCGCTGGTGAGGAGCGAGATCAGGAGATAGATGCCCATGGTCATCGCGATGATCTCGATCGCCTGCCCGGTCTGGCTCAGCGACGTGCCGGCGAACACCGAGACGAGGTCAGGATAGCCGATCGCGACCGCCAGCGACGAGTTCTTGGTGAGGTTGAGGTACTGGTTGGTCAGCGGCGGCACGATGACGCGCATGGCCTGAGGCACGACGACCAGCCGGAGCGTGGTGCCGCGGCTGAGGCCGAGCGAGGCCCCCGCCTCCATCTGCCCCTTGTGGACCGACAGGATTCCGGCGCGCACGATCTCGGCGATGAAGGCGGCGGTATAGGTCGACAGCGCCAGCGTCAGCGCCACGAACTCCGGAATGATCCGCGATCCGCCGGCGAAATTGAAGCCCTTCAGCTGCGGCAGCTCGAAGGTAAAGGGCAGACCGAACACCAATATCGTGGCGAGCGGCAGCCCGAACAGCAGGCCAAGCACAGTGGGCCAGATCCGGATCATCCGCCCTTCCTGAAACAGCGCGCGCCGCGCATAGAAGCGCAAGGCCAGGGACGCGACGATACCGAGCGCCAGCATCGCCAGAAATGGCTCCAGGCCGCTTCCGCCGACCGGGCTTGGAATGACGAGGCCCCGATTGCTGATGAAGGCGACGCCGAGCAGCGAGATGCTCTGCCGCGGATTGGGCAAGGCCGCCAGCACCGCGAGGTACCAGAACAGGATCTGGAACAGCAGCGGCAGGTTGCGGATGAGCTCGACATAGATCTCGCCGACGCGGGACAACAGCCAATTGGGTGACAGCCGGCACAGCGCGACGATGAAGCCGATCAAGGTGGCGAAGACGATGCCCACCACCGAGACCACGAGCGTGTTCAGGAGCCCGACCACGAACACGCGCAGGAACGTGTCCGAGCCGGTATAGGAGATCAGGGTCTGGTTGACGTCGAAGCCGGCATTATTCCTGAGGAAGCCGAAGCCGGCGGCAATGTGCTGGTTTTCGAGGTTGGCGCGGGCATTGGAGACGATCTCATAGCCGATCCAGCCCAGGATCGCCGCGAAGGCAAACTGGACGGCAACGCCGTTCCAGCCTGCCTTGCCACCCAGAACGCGCCTGATCTTCAGCGCGATCTGGGGTGGCGGTTTTCGGGCCTCGGTGCTCATGCCGCTGCCAGCGGATCAGGATGATCAGCGGATCGGCGGCGCGTACTGAAGACCGCCCTTGTTCCAGAGATTGTTGAGACCGCGATTGATGGCGAGCGGCGAGCCCGCGCCGACATTGCGATCGAACACCTCGCCGTAATTGCCGACCGCCTTCACGATCCGCACCACCCAGTCCTTGGTCAGGCCGAGCTGTTCGCCGAAATTGCCGTCGGTGCCGAGGACGCGCTTCAACTCGGGATTTTCCAGCTTTGCTTTCTCGTCGACGTTCTTCGAGCTCACGCCAAGCTCTTCGGCGGTGACCATCGCGAACAGCGTCCACTTCACGATGTCGAACCACTGATCGTCGCCGTGGCGCACCATGGGGCCGAGCGGCTCCTTCGAGATGATTTCGGGAAGCACCATGTGGTCGTTGGGATTGGCAAGCTTCAGGCGATTGGCGTACAGGCCCGACTGATCGGTGGTGAAGACGTCGCAGCGTCCGGCCTCATAGGCCTTGACCGTTTCGTCGTTGGTGCCGAACGCGATCACCTCGTACTTCATGTTATTGGCTTTGAAGTAGTCGGCCAGATTCTGCTCGGTGGTAGTGCCGGTCTGCACGCAGACCGAGGCGCTGTTGAGCTCGAGCGCCGAATTCACCTTGAGCGACTTCTTCACCATGAAGCCCTGCCCGTCATAATAGGTCACGCCGGTAAAATTGGCGCCGAGCGAGGTATCACGCGAGATGGTCCAGGTGGTGTTGCGCGAGAGCACGTCGATTTCGCCGGATTGCAGCGCGGTGAAGCGGTCCTTGGCGGACAGCGGCACGTACTTGACCTTGGTCGCATCGTTGAAGATCGCCCCGGCGATCGCCTTGCAGACGTCGACGTCGAGGCCGGTCCAGTTGCCCTTGTCGTCGGGCGAGGAGAATCCCGGCAGGCCCTGGCTGACGCCGCAGGACAGCATGCCCCGGTCCTTGACCGTCTTGAGCGTTTGCGCATCGGCGGCCTGGGCGGAGAGGCCGGCGGCGAGAGCAAGGGTGAGAGCCAGGGTTACGCGTTTCATGGGCTTTGGGCCTTTCAAAGTCGTATCAAGGAACGTTGTCTCAGGATCATCCCTGCCAGGGCCAGGCGTATCAAGGCCAGCCCTGCAAGAGTCATGCTGGAAAACCTTGCCGAACACCCGCCGATCCCGAAAGGCCATACCTTAATCCCCGCCGCAGGCGCCGGCCGATATGGCTGTGACGCAAGGTCCGGTCAGACGATGGATCGAAGGTCGCGGCAGGCCCCTCAACATGCGGCGACTGAATAGCACCTGCGCATCACAGAACGACTGGCGTGCCGGGTCAAGGGGTTGACGGGACTCTTCTGTGTTCTGTTATTGACGACAGCGGCCTTTCGGCCAGCCCGTCAGGCGCCAAGCCCGAGCGGAAACGCGGTTTTGAAAGCAGACGCATGGATTCCTCGCACCCCCAAGAGCAGCAGGCCGAAACCCGGCTGGTCACCTCCGGCCGCGACACCAAGGCGCAGAAGGGGTTCGTCAATCCGCCGGTCTTTCACGGCTCGACCGTGCTCTACCCGACCGCGGAGGACCTGCACGCCCATCGCGGCGAGTTCACGTATGGCCGCCACGGTTCCCCTACCACCAAGGCGTTCCAGGAGACGCTGATGGCGCTGGAGGGACCACAATGCGCCGGCGTCGGCATCGTCCCGTCCGGGCTGTCGGCGATCTCGACCACCCTGCTCTCGGTGCTCAAGGCCGGAGACCATCTCCTGGTCTGCGACAACGTCTATCGGCCCTCGCGCAATTTCTGCAACGGCATGCTCACCCGCCTTGGCGTCGAGACCAGCTATTTCGATCCGATGATCGGCGCCGGCATCGACAAGCTGTTCAAGCCCAACACCCGGGCCGTTCTGGTGGAGGCCCCGGGCTCGCAATCGTTCGAGATGCCGGACATTCGCGCCATCGCCGAGGTCACGCATGGGCACGGCGCGCTCGTCATCGACGACAATACCTGGGCGACGCCGCTCTATCACCGCTCGCTCGAACAGGGCGTCGACATCAGCATGCAGGCCGCCACCAAATATATCGGCGGCCATTCCGACATCATGTTCGGCACGATCTCGGCCAACGCCAAGGCGTGGCCGATGGTCACTGAAGGCATCCGCCTGCTCGGCGTCTGCGCCGGACCCGACGACGTCTTCCTGGCGCTGCGCGGCCTGCGCACGCTGTCGGTGCGGCTGGCACAGCATCACCGCTCCGGGCTCGACATGGCGCGTTGGCTCGCTGCTAGACCCGAGGTCGCGCGCGTGCTGCATCCCGGCTTGGAGACCGATCCCGGTCACGCGATCTGGAAGCGGGACTTCACCGGCGCCTCCGGCCTGTTCAGCATCGTGCTGAAGCCGGCCCCGCAGAAGGCCGTCGACACCATGCTCAACACGCTCAAACTGTTCGGCATGGGCTTTTCATGGGGAGGCTTCGAGAGCCTTGCGATTCCCTTCGATTGCGATGCGTATCGCACCGCGACCAAGTGGTCGCCGGGCGGCCCGACGCTGCGCCTGCATATTGGACTGGAGAGCGTCGACGACCTCAAGGCCGATCTCGACCGCGGCTTCGCTGCCCTCAAAGCGGCAATGTGAGCCTCCTCACAAGGCATCTCGACCGCGGACGCGCAATGTGCGCCGTGGGAACGTGCAGCTGGCGTAAACGTTAACGCCGACGCGCCAACAAAAGGTTTGAACCTCAAGCATTTGGCGCTAGCCTCACAAATCGACTCCAATCCGGACACGGAGCATGGGAACGTTGGTTCTGCTCGATCTGATGGGCGGCGTTGCGCTGTTGCTGTGGGGCCTGCACATGGTCCACAGCGGGATCTTGCGCGCCTTCGGTCCTGACCTCAGGCGGCTGCTCGGCAAGGCGCTGAGCAACCGCGGCAGCGCTTTCGCCGCCGGCCTCGGCCTCACCGCGCTGCTCCAGAGCAGCACCGCGACGGCCCTGATCACGAGCTCGTTCGCAGCCGAGGGGCTCGTCAGCCTTGCCGCGGCGCTTGCCATCATGCTCGGGGCCAATGTCGGCACGACGCTGATCGTGCAGGTGCTGTCGTTCAACATCGCAGCCGTCGCGCCGGTCCTGTTCGTGCTCGGCCTGGTCGCCTTCCGCTCCGGCCCGCGATCGCGGATCAAGGACATCGGCCGCGTCTGCATCGGCCTTGGCCTGATGCTGCTCTCGCTGCATATCCTGCTCGACACGCTGGCGCCGGCGGAGAACGCACCGGGCGTCCGCATCGTGATGTCGGCCATCACGGGCGATCCCATATTGTGCATCATCATCGCCGCCCTCGTCACCTGGGCCGTGCATTCAAGCGTCGCCAGCGTGCTGCTGATCATGTCGCTGGCCTATTCGCAGTTCATCACGCCCTACGCGGCGCTGGCGCTGGTGCTCGGGGCCAATCTCGGCAGTGCCATCAATCCCGTGTTCGAGGGCGCCAGGCGTGACGATCCCGCGAGCTACCGCCTGCCGGTCGGCAATCTCGTCAACCGCGTGATCGGGATTGCGCTCGTCCTGCCCTTCCTCGGCACGATCGCCGAGCACATGCACGCCTGGCAGCCTGATCTGGCCAAGATGACGGCGGCTTTCCACATCGCCTTCAATGTCGGCACGGCCGTCGTCTTCATCGGCCTGCTCGACACCATGTCGCGCCTGTTGACACGCCTTCTGCCGGATCGCGTGCAGGAGGCCGATCCGGCCCGCCCGCGCTATCTCGACGAGACTGCGCTGGAGACGCCATCACTGGCGCTCGCCGACGCCGCTCGCGAGACGTTGCGGATGGGAGATCTCGTCGAGGTCATGCTGCGGAAGGTGATGGCGGCGATGATGACCGGCGACCGTGCGCTGGTCGACCAGGTCTCCAAGATGGACAATTTCGTCGACGGTCTCGACGAGGCCATCAAGCTCTACGTGACCAAGCTGATGCGGGGCAGCCTCGACGAGAGCGAAGGGCGGCGCGCGATGGAGATCATCTCCTTCGCCATCAACCTCGAACATATCGGCGACATCATCGACAAGAGCCTGAGCGAGCTCGCCACCAAGAAGATCAAGCGGCGCTTCCAGTTCTCGGCGGAAGGGGCCGACGAGCTCGCCGCCTTCCACAAGCGCACCATGGACTCGCTGCGGATCGCCTTCGGCGTCTTCATGTCCGGCGACGCCAACGAGGCGCGCAAGCTACTGGTGGAGAAAACTGCACTGCGCAACACCGAGCTTGCCGCAGTCGAGCGCCACCTCGACCGCCTGCGCGAGGGCCGCCCCGAAACCATCGAAACGACCTCGCTGCATCTGGACGTGCTGCGCGACCTCAGGCGTATCCACTCGCACATCTGCTCGGTCGCCTATCCCGTGCTCGACGCGGCCGGCGTGCCTTATCGCAGGACCGAAGCGGAGACAGCGGCCCTGCCAGCCTCAGGCGCGGCCTCGGTGCTACCGCGTTAGAAGGCCGGGTGGGAATGTCATGACGGACCAATCCGGGAAGTCGACACGACACGAGGTCGAGCGGTCAAACCTGTCGAGCGCGCAGGCACCTGTGTCAGGGCGACGCCTGAGATCGCGAGTATCCCGCCAACGATCAGCTTTGGGCTCAAGCGTTCGTCGAGGAACAGAATGCTTGAAATCAATGCGAACACCGGAAGCAACAGACCGAAGGGCGCGACCCGCACCATCGAGCAACGGGCGATCAGCCAGAACCAAAGGCTAAACCCAACAATTCCTCCGATGAAAATCGTATAGGCGAGCGCCAGCCAGCCCCGTTCGTCCGCCGTGACAAGGCTTGCCATTTGTCCGGATTCCAGCAGCAACGACATCAACACGACCTGCGGGACCGTGAGCAGGGACGACCAGCCGATCAACATCAAGGGATCGAAGGGGCCGTAGCGCTTCGTCAAGACGTTGGACACCGCAAATGCGAAGGCTGCCCCGACCACGAGCAGCAAGGGAAGCGCATTTGCCGTCAGGCCTGGCCCCGCTGCCAACACAACCACCCCGACGAATGCCAGCACCACGCCGGCCGACGTGGCGAGAGACGGCCTCTCCGCGAGCAGTGGCCAGGCGAGCAGGACGGTGAAGGGCGCGGCGAGTTGATATGCGACGGCCGACATGCTTCCCGAGCCGAGCCCGAGACCAACGTAGAAGAGCCCGAAGTTCAATCCGCCAAGGAAAAGCGAAATGGCTGCAACAGGTCCGAGCTGCTGACGCGTGGGCCTTTCGACGAACGGAACGAGCAGCAGCGCGATCGCCAGGAAGCGCAGCGCGAGGAAGAAAAGCGGCGGAAACTCCGCAACGCCCACCTTGATGACCACGAATTGATAACCCCAGAGCAAGGGAACCGCCACCGCGCAGACGATCTGGATGGCAGACATGGCATGTCCTTTCACGACCAAACGGTCCAAATATCGTCACGTCGATGGGCGGAGACGTCCATGGGATACCTACCTGACGAAACGATCGAGAAGAGCGACGACGGTGGCTTCTGATGTCGTCCGCGCCGGTGCCGTCTTGCCGACCACTCGCAGCCCCTCGACGAAACAGACGAGGATCCGGGCGGCACTCGCAGGCTCGACCCTGTCGCTTAACTTGCCCGCAGCCTGCGCGCGGGAAAGTGCATCCGCCACCCTGGCCTCCATCGCCTTGAAAAAGCTCGCCACGCGCCGAGCGACCTCGGCGTCCTGGCCAGCCAGCTCCATGGCTGTAGCCACCAGCAGGCACCCGCGCCGACCATTCATCCCGCTGGTGCGCTCAACGTAGCCGGCAAGGTAGGTCCGCAAGCCCTCGACCGGATCCTTGCGGGAGTCGAATTCGATATCCATCCGCGCCAGGGCATCGGCGATGTAGCGGTCAAGCGCGCGCAGGAAGAGCGAGTGCTTGTCGCCGAAAGCGGCGTAGAGGCTGCCCCGCGACAGTTTCGTCGCGCGCAGAAGGTCCGGCAGCGCCGTGGCGTGGTAGCCACGGGACCAGAACACACCCATCGCGCTTTCGACCGCGGCGTCCACGTCGAAACTTCGGGGCCGCCCACGGGGCAATTGCATGCGGGATCGAGGGCTCATCGCCATATATGAACCAATCGGTCTTAAAATGGCAACCGAATTCGGATCAGTTCCAGCGGCGCAGCCGCGGGGAGCCCTGCTCAGCGCTCCAGCGTCTTCGACGCCTTGCCGCGGTTCTTGATGATCAGCATGATGTTGCGGATATAGATGATGGTCGCGAGCGATTGTCCCAGGATGATGACCGGCTCGCGCTTCACGACGCCGTAGACCAGCGTCATCAGTCCGCCGCCCATCGAGCAGAACCAGAACGCCATCGGCACCACGCTGTTGCCGGCGCGCTCGCTCGCGATCCACTGCACCAGGAAGCGCGCGGTGAAGAACAGCTGCGCGACGAGGCCGAACGCCAGCCAGAAATCGAACTTGGCGACGAAGACGTCGTAGAGATAGTTGCTCAGCGCCTGACCGTATTGAATGATCATGCGTTCACCTCAGTCACATCTGGTGTCGGCTTCTTGCGGCGGATCAGCCACCATACGCCGGCGAGATCCATGATGCCGATCCACAGCCGGTCGAAGAAGCCGTAGTTGGACACGCCGGAATGGCGCGGCCGGTCGATCACGTCGACATAGGCGATGTCGTAGCCTTCACGCCGGACCAGCGCCGGCAGGAAGCGATGCAGCCCGTCGAAATAGGGCATCATCAGGAAGACCTCGCGCCGGAATGCCTTCAGCCCGCAGCCGGTATCCCGCGTGCCGTCCTTCAGGATGGAGTTGCGGACGCCGTTGGCCACGCGCGACTGGAATTTCTTGAAACCGGTATCCTTGCGCCCGACACGCTGCCCCGCGGCGAGGCCGACGCGCCCTGCTCCCTTCTCGACCGCCGCGATCAGGTCGGGCAGAAAGGCCGGATTGTTCTGGCCGTCGCCATCGAGGGTCGCCACGATCGCCCCGCGCGCCGCGCGCACGCCGCTGCGCACGGCCGCGGATTGGCCACCTGATCTGGCATGGCGAAGCTGGCGCAGATTGCTCCGCCGCGCCATGATCGCCACGAGCCGCTCGCCGGTCGCATCGGTCGAGCCGTCGTTGACGTAGATGATCTCATAGGCCCAGCGGCCATCGAGCGCCGCGCCGATCTCCGCGATCAGCGGCGCGATGTTGTCGGCTTCGTTACGCACGGGAACGACGATGGAAACCGAGGGCTGGGAAACCGAAGGCTGGGACGACGACAAATCGAGGCTCGTGGTTGGAATGGGCCTTCCCGGGGAACCGGCGGCCCCGACAGGCAGCCGCTTTTATGGGGCGGATGCCCCGCGGGCAACCCTTTTGAGATGGCCCGAAACCGCCCCGGCAAGGGGCACAATGGTGCCATCGGCGCAGATGGCAAAGCCCAGCCGCCTGGCCGCGAACCAATAGCGGACCGCCATGGCGCCGACCGTGCCGACCAGGGCGCCGGCCACGACGTCGCTCGGGTGATGCGCGACCAGCACCAGACGCGTCAACAGGATCACGATTGCGTAAGTGAACATGAACACGCGCACGCGCGGCCACAATGCCGATACTGCAAATGCCAGAGCGAACGCCGCCACGGCATGGCCCGACGGCAGGCTGGCATAAGCCCCCGTCCCCTCGAACGGCATGAAGTTGAACGGATTGGCCTTGCCGCCGACAAACGGACGTCCGCGGCCGATGATATATTTCAGGACCTCGGCAACGAATGCCGACACGGCAATCGACAGAAACACAAACTGCAGCCGTGTGCCGAGACCGAGGAGCAGCGCGCGCCGAGTCCCGTGAAGTCCTGCCGCAACGACCGCCAACAGGACCAGCAAGCCCCCGAGGACCGAGAGCAGATACTCGTCCTTGCCGAAATCGGTGAGGATGCGGATCGGCCACAGGCTTGGCGTGCCGCGAGCCGGCATCAGCTGGATCTCGGTCTGGTCGAACGCGAGCATCAGCGCGATGACGAGAGCCGCGCCCGCCGCACTGAGCCACAGCGAATGCCGCGCCAGTTTTCGCGCGGCCTCTGCGCGGCGTGAATGCGAGGGCGTGCGGACGAGCTGCGCCAGCGCGCTCCGGGACACGGCGAGCAATTGCGCGGGATAGCCCGGACGGGGCGCGGGGCTGGTCGTAACAGGCATCCTATTCGGTGCCTTCCGAGCGGAAGATCGAGATCGAGATCGCGCGCCCTTGCGAGAAATTGTAGCCGTCGATGCGGGTGCCGACCTTGTAGCGCAGCCCGATCGCCTCGGCGCGCTGCACGAAGCTCCGCTCCGAACGCTGCTCGATCAGCGCAAAGCGGCAGCTCCCCTGCCTCAGGAAGTCGGCCGCGCCCGACCCGTCCGTGAGCAGGGTTTGGGTGCCCGTCAGGAAGACGAGGCTCGGCTCGTGATAGCCGGCAGCAGCCGCCTTCGGCCCGACGCAGGTGACGTTGCGCAGCGCGCGCGCGATCTCGATGCTCGGAAACAGGGGCGTCAAGGACGGCAGCACGATGCCATACACCACCACCGCCAGCATCAGGGCCGCGACCAGCGCGTTGAGCAGCGAGCGCTCGGCGCGGTTGTTGTCGTAGAGCCACCAGGCGAACAGGCCGAAGATCAGCGATGCCGCGATGAACGGCCAGGCCACAAAAGCCGGCTGCCGCGTCAGCATCACCGCACCAACCACCGCGATGATCGAGGCGGCCGCGGGGATCGCGAACCACCAGGCCGAGCCGCGCATCAGCCAGGAGCGCGACAGCACGCGCCGCTCCACCGCACCGGCGGTGAGAATGGCGATCGCCGGATACAGCGGCAGCACGTAATGCGGCAGCTTGGTCAGCACAGCCTCGAACACGATCCAGGACGGGATCAGCCAGGCCAGCAGAAACTGCGCGCCGGGCTCACGCCGCGCCCGCCACACCGCGGGTGCCGCCATCGCCGCGAGCGGCGCGCCCGGCCAGAACGTGATCCAGAACAGCGCCAGATACATACCGGGCGGCGCGCCGTGGGATTCCTGGGCGCCGATCTTGCTCAGCATGTCGCCGCCGACGGAATCGGCGAAGAAGGCATCGCCCGCGCGCCAGAAGATCGCGACGAACCAGGGCAGCACCAGCACCAGCATCCACATCAGGCCCCAGACCGGGCGCAGCTTCCACAGCCAGGAGGCATCGCGGTCCTGGATCGCGAGCGCCACGATGGTCAACCCCGCGAACATCAGGATCAGCGGACCCTTGATCAGGATGCCCACCGCAAGCGCGGTCCAGAAGATCGCAGGCCAGCTCCACGGCGGATGCGTCTCGTCCTCGGCGCGCTGCCAGGACAGATAGGCGCGCGCCATCGCCCCCATCGCGGCGGTCACGCAAAACAGCAGCATCGCGTCGGTCTTGGCCAGCCGCGCCTCGACGCCGAGCAGCACCGAAGCGCACATCATCAACGCCGCCAGCACCGCGGCGCGCCGCGTGACGAATCCGAGCGCCGCCCAATAGGTCATGAGCACGGCGCCGATCGCTCCGAACAGCGACGGCAGCCGGTAGACCCAGATCCGCAATTCGGCCTTCGGCAGCTTGAGCATCGAGGCGGCTTCGACCGTCGCCGATTGCAACCAGTAGATGCCGACTGGCTTCTTGTAGCGGACGTCCTCCTGGAAGCGGATGTCGACATAGTCGCCGCTCTCGACCATCTGCTTGGTGGCCTGGGCGAAGCGCGCCTCGTCGCGATCGATCGGCGGGATCGTGAAGAAGCCCGGCAGGAACAACAGCAGCGCGCACAGCAGCAGGAAGGCGACGGCGCGGGCATGGCTGGCCGTGACGACATCGAGCATGCTCACGAGCCGGCTGCCCGGATTTGCGGGCGATTTCGGCTCGCGGGGCGCTCCAAAACGGGGAGTAGGATAGGTCTCGGCCATTGGTTCCGCTTACGCTGAAACCGCCATCGCCACAACCGCTTGAGGCAGGGTCATTGAATTCGAATGACGACTGTGTCCGCGGCGCCCGTGGCGTCGATCACGGTGAGCCGCGCAAAGCCCGGACCGGGCGGATCGATCAGGCGCTGGCGGCGGCCATCGATCTCGCCGAGCGCCGTGCCGTTAACCATGACAGTCATGGGCAGCACGCCGCCAGCGACCTTGACCGGCATCGCGGCGCTCTCCTGCCCCCCGGAGCGATCGACGTCGATCCGCGAGCCATTCAGCGGAAACTGGATATGCAGCGCCTGCTCACGGCCGGTCCGCACCAGTTCCCCCACCGGGCGGAACCGCTTCAGCGGCAGCGGCAGCTTGGCGTTGCTGGCAACCAGGGTTCCCCTTGGCGGCTTCGGCAAGGCGGCCAGCGTCTTGCCGGTGCGGGCGAAGGCATCGAACAGGATCGGAGCGGCGGCGACGCGCCCGATCAGGCCCGGAACCGGCGCACCATCGGGCCGGCCGACCCAGACGCCGACGGTCATCCGGCCGTCGAACCCGACCGACCAAGCGTCGCGATAGCCATAGGAGGTGCCGGTCTTGAAGGCGATACGGTTGTGAGCGGCGTTCTCCGGCGGCGGCGTGCCCAGCAGCACGTTGCCGACCTGCCAGGCCGCGACCTGGTCCAGCAGCCGGAGCGGCTCGCGGTCGTCCTTGTCAGCCATCACCTCGCGCAGCGGCTTGGTGGTGCCGAGGCGGGCAAAGCCCGTATAGAGCTGGGCGAGATCCTGCAGCGTCACGCCGACGCCGCCGAGCCCCATGGCGAGCCCCGGCGCTTCGTCCTTAGGCAGAACCAGATTCCCGCCGGCCTGCCGGAGCCGCGAGGCCAGTCGGCTGGAGCCGACGCGGTCGAGCAGCACGATCGCGGGCACGTTCAGCGAGAGTTGCAGCGCCTTCCTCACGGGCACCGTGCCCTGGAAGGTCATGTCGAAATTTTCCGGCGCGTAGGAGCCGAAGCGGACCGGCCGGTCGTCGATCAGGCTCTCCGGATGGACGAAACCGTCCTCGAAGGCGAGCCCGTAGATGAAGGGTTTTAGCGTCGAGCCCGGCGAGCGGATCGCGCGGGTCATGTCGACCTGCCCTGCCCGGCTCTCGTCGAAGTAATCGGCCGACCCTACGCGTGCGAGCACGTCGCCGCTCTCGTTGTCGACCACGATGATGCCGACGGAGATGTTCGGCCCGAGCGCAATGGCGCGGTCGCGCGCCAATGGCTCCAGCACCTTCTGCAAATTCGCATCCAGCGTCAGCTTGATGACCGGCGTATCCTTGACCGTCGACAGCGCAGTGTCGGACGCATGCGGCGCCAGGATCGGCATCGGCCTGCGCAGTCTTGGCACGGGCACGGCCTTGGCCTGCCTTGCGTCGTCTGCGCTGACCACATGCTCCTCGACCATGCGGTCGAGCACGCGATCGCGCGCCTTGCGCGCGGCCTCCGGATGGCGATCGAGGCGGCGCGTCTCCGGCGATTGCGGCAGCGCGACCAGCAGCGCGGCTTCGGCCAGCGACAGGCGCTTCGGCTCCTTGCCGAGATAGCCGATCGAGGCGGCGCGGATGCCCTCGAGATTGCCGCCATAAGGCGCCAGCGCGAGATAGAGGTCGAGGATCTGCTCCTTGCTCATGCTGCGCTCGATCTCGATCGCGCGCACCATCTGCCGCAGCTTGGCGTAGAGCGAGCGCTGCCGCCGCGGCTCCATCAGTCGCGCCAGCTGCATACTGATGGTCGAGCCGCCTGAGACGATGTGGCCGCGCGTTGCCAGCTGCAAGGCGGCGCGCCCGAGTGCGAGCGGGTCGAGCCCGTTGTGGGCGTAGAAGCGCTGGTCCTCATAGGCGAACAGCAGCTTCAGATAGGTCGGGTCGACGCTGGATTTGGCATCGACCGGCAACCGCCAGCGGCCGTCGGCCATGGCGTAGGCCCGCAGCAGCTTGCCGTTGCGGTCGACGATGGTAGTGGACACGTGCCGGGCCTCGTCGAGCGGGAGAGGTCCGAGCGAGTAGACCCAGGTCACGAAGCCGACGATGGCGAGGATGAGGGTGAGAGCAGCGCCGGAGAGGATACGAAGGCCCCTGCCCCGGACTCCGTCATGGCCGGGCTTGTCCCGGCCATCCACGCCCTTGCCGGCCGCGCCGCAGTTCGTGGATGCCCGGGCCTTCGCCGCGCCGAAGCGGCTTCGGCCGCGCAGGCGGGACAAGCCCGGGCATGACGACTGAGTATGTGGCTCCGCTGCGCTCATCCCATCAGCACTCACTTCGCCGGCCGCACCTCGACCGTTCCCGTGCCCGTCCGCCCATAGCGCGAGGGATTGTACATGTCCTCGACATAGGCTTGCGGCAGCACGTATTTGCCGGGCGAGACCACGCGCACAATATAGGCGACGGTGAAGACCGACTTCGAATCCGAGGCGCGATCGACCGCCGCAGTGAAGCGGTCGTCGCGGAACTCGGTATCCTCGGGCTCCTCGCCGTCCTCGATCCAGTCCAGCGTGCCGCTGTCGCCCGACGACACCAGCTTCGGGTTGTCGATCTCAAGGCCTGCCGGCAGATAGTCGGACACCATGATGTGGCCGTACTCAGGCTTGGCCTCGGTGATCTTCAGTACCACCGCGAAGCGCTGGTTCTGCTTGACCTTGCTGATGTCGGCCGGCTTGCCGTCGAGCGTGAAGTAGTTGCGCTCGATCTTGAAGCCGTTGGATGCAGCCGGCTCCGGCGTCACCGGCGAGCCCGACACCGAGACCACCGCCTGCACCGGCGCATCGCCGGTATTGGTGATCTTCAGCGGCTTGCCCTCCAGCGTCGCGGCCTTATAGCTGCGGTACAGCGCGGTCTTGACCGGCTGACCGTCCACTTCCATGGACAGGTTCTCCTTGGCCAGCGCGCGCGCCGCCAGCACCAGCCATGCATTCTCCTGCGTGGAGGTGTAGGGCGTCAGCCCGCGCGCGGTCTCGACCCGCGACACCGCCTGCGTCAACGTCGCCTTCGGCGCGTTGCCTTCGCTGGCAAGCGACACCAAAGCCGCCGCATCGCGAAGCTGCGAGCCGTAGTCGGTACGGCCGAACTCCAGCACGGGCTTCGGCGCGAGGCTGTCGAGCGCGGCGCCGTACACGCGTTCGGCGCGGTTGCGATCGCCGACCAGAGCGAGCGCCGCCGCGAGCTGCGACTTCGCGATCGGGGTTGCGAGGTTGCTGAGCTTGGTGTCGGCGAGATAGCGGAGATCGCCGATCGGCGCTGCGCCGTTACGTGCGAGCACATAGAGGCCGTAAGCGAGATCGCGCCCGCCGTCCTTCTCCGGCTCGTTGCCGTTGACGACGGAGTTTCTGACACGGTCGAGCGCGTTCTTGAACAGGACGTCCGGCACCGCAAAACCCTTCTCACGGGCACGGGTCAGGAAGTCCGTCACGTAAGCGTCGAGCCAGGCGTCGTCGCCGCCGGCCGACCACAGGCCGAACGAGCCGTTCGAACCCTGACGCGCCAAGAGCCGCTCGATCGCGTCGCGGATGCGCTGATCGACCTCGGTGTCCATGGCCAGATGCGCACCGGCAGCAAGGTCGTTGACATAGAGCAACGGCATCGCGCGGCTCGTGATCTGCTCCGAGCAGCCATACGGATAACGGTCGAGCGCTTTCAGGATCGTCGCCGCATCGAGCGCGGTCGACAGGCTGGCCGAAACGGAGACGCTGCCGGTGCCCGGCACGAGGTCGGAGAACATGTCCGAGGTCAGCGTCAGGCTCTCGCCTTTCGCCAGCGTCCGGATCGACCGCCGTGCCAGGACCTGCGTCGCCGCCTTGACGTCGAACGCGTAATGGCGCGCCAGCGTCAGCCCGTTCGGCCCCCTGATGTCGACGTCCAGCGTCGCCTGCCCGGCCGCGGTCGCGTCGATCGCCAGCGCAAACGAATTGCGCTGCTTGGCGGCGAGCTTGACCGTGGTGGCGGGATTGCCCGTCATCTTCACCGGGCCGCCGGTCTTCACGTTGATGACGTAGTCGCCGGCCTGTCCCTCGACATTGTCGATCTCGAGGTTGACCGTGCCGTGGTCGCCATTGAGCAGGAAGCGCGGCAGGGTCGTGGTGAGCACGACGGGGTCGCGGATCACGACATCGGTGTTGGCGCGGCCAAGCTTGGTCGCGGTCCACGCCACCGCCATCACGCGCGCGGTGCCGGCGAACTCCGGAATGTCGAAGCTGACTTCCGCGCTGCCGTCGGAACCAACCGTGACAATGCCGGAATAGAGCGCCAGCGGCTTCTGCGCGGGCGGCGAACCCTGCAGCTCGGCAGCTCCAGCGTCACCACCGGACTTGATCTGGCCTCGCGTGCCGGACATGCCGTCGATGAGCTGCCCATAGAGGTCGCGGATCTCGGCGCTCAGGCGGCGCTGGCCGAGATAGTAATCGTCCGGCGCCGGCGGCTTGTAATTGGTGAGGTTGAGGATGCCGACATCGACCGCGGCGATGACGATCTTGGCGTCCTCGCCCGGATTGAGTCCGTCGAGCTTGACCGGGATCTTCAACGTTGCGTTGGGCCGGATCAGCGCCGGCGGCGACAGCTTGACCTGCAAGGTGCGGGCCTGCTTGTCGATGCCGAACCATTTCAGCCCGATCGCCCGGCCCGGCATGCGCTGGGCAGCGGCATCGAGCGGGCGGCGCAGCGTCGCCACCACGTAAGCACCTGTGCCCCAGTCCTTACCAACCGGGAGCTTCACCTGGGCAGTGCCTTCCTTGACGTCGATCGTCTGCGTCGTCAGCAGGCGGTCGCCGAGCACGTTGACGGTCAGCTTGCCGGCGCTGCGGACGTTGACCGACACCGTCATGGTGTCGCCGGAGGAATATTGCGGCTTGTCGATCGAGGTCTCCAGGAGGTCCGGCGTGTCGGCGCTGCCGTCGGAATACCAGCCGACGTCGAACTGCACCGAGGTCACCGGGCCATCGGCGTCGTTCGACTTCACATCGAGACGGTAGCGGCCGGGCTGGGGAGTGAGCGAAATCCGCGCCGGCTTGTCGGCCGTAACGGTCACATCACCGTCGGCAACGCGCGAGGTCGACTTGACCGGCTCGTACTCCCAGTAATTGTTCTGGCGATACCACTGGTAGCGCGACTCCATCTTCAGGAGCTCGTAGCGCAGGCCGTCGCGGCGCAACCTCTCGCCCTCGGGCGAGACGAACAGGACATCGAACTCGGCCTTGTCGCCCTCGGCGACGTTCTTGTCACCGAATAGCGGCTTGACGCCGATCAGGGCGGTCGCGGGCGCCACCGGCAGCACGATCTTGCGCTCGACGGCGCGGCCGCCGGTCTCCACCATGCGGACGAAGATCTGGGCTTCCTGCGGACGGGTCGAAGCCGGCTGCTTGTCCAGCGTCACCGGGAAGGTCGCAACGCCATTGGCGTCGGCCTCGGGCAGATTCTCAAGCGGCGTGCGCTCGTTGGAGGTGGTCTCCTCGTCGGCGACGCCGAACTGGTAGCCGGCAAAGCCCGGACGTTCGCTCGCGGTCGCGACCAGCATGTCGCCTTCAAGCTGCAGGCCGGACGCGGGCGCGCCATAGAGGAAATGGCCGTCCGCCTTAAGCTCCACTGGAGCGCTAGCCTTGATCAGCTTGTCCTTGGCGGACAAGTCGAATTCGATCCGATCAGGAACGTAGTCCTCGACCATGAAAGTGGTCTCACCGACCGAGGAGCCTTTCGGGTCGGTGAAGGCGCGCACCCGCCACGTCCCGGTCGGAACGGCCGAGTTGAGCGGCACGGACAGCGTACGGCCGCCGGCGCCCTGGTCGGCGAGCACGGCACGTCGGTATTCGACGCCATCAGGGCGCTCGATCACCAGCGTCAGCGGCCCGCCGCTGACGGCATTGCCCTGCCCGTCGCGCAACAGCGCGGTGAGATAGACGGTCTCGCTGGAGCGGTACACACCACGCTCGGCATAGACGAAGGCATCGGCGCCTGCAGGCACCACGCGGCCTGAGACGCCGCGATCGGACAAATCGAAGGCGGAGGACTTCAGGCTGAGGAAGGCATAATCGGCCTTCTCGCCCGTGACCGTCAGCATCGCCGGCGACAGGCCGCCCTCGCCGCGCGCAAGGCCCGCCTCGAACAGCACATGGCCGCTGTCGTCGGTCTTGCGCGTCGCCAGGATCTCGTTGTTGCGGGCAACGAGCCGCACCTCGGCCTTGCCGACCGGATCGGTCGAGGCCAGCGAGTTCACGAAGACGTGGATACCGTCATTGCCGGAATAGGCTGACACCCCGAGATCGGAGACGATGAACCATTGGGTGGCGAGCTGGTAATCGTCGTCCGAGCCCGGACCCTTGGCGGCGGCCGTCATCACGTAGACGCCCGGCTGAAGCTCGCCGAGCGCCTGGTCAACCGGAAAGGCCGTGGTGACGTCCTGGTTCAGCGTCATCGCGGTTGCGAGCTCGCCGGTCCAGACCTTCACGCCGCGCTCGCCGCCGAGATCGGAGAGCTGGTATTTCGACAGCGTCTTCTGGAAATCGCTGTCGACCACAGTGTTGATCAGATTGCGGTCGCCGATCCGGAACACGTTGATGTTGACCGCGGGCGTGTTGACGCTGACCACGGGAATGCCGCGCTGGCCGGTCCGCGGCAGCACATAGGCCCGGCTGGTGAAGCGCACGAACGGCTTGCGGTCGCGCACATAGACGTTGAACTCGGCCGATTTCGGCAGCCCCTCCTTCACGGTGGACGGCAGGCCGGCGCGCAGACTGATGTTGTAGCGCTCGCCGTGCTTCAGCCCGTCGACGCAGAGCTGCTTGCCTTCGGTCGACAGCGCCGGCTTGTCCTGGCCCGCCAGCGCCAGGAACGGCGCAAAGTCGGTGCGTTTTGCCAATTCCTCGGAGAACTGGAAGCAGGCGCGCGGGCTCGCCGAATCCGAGTCCACGGTATAGTCGAGCAGCCGGAAGCCGTGCTCGTCGCGCATCTTCTCATACTGGCCGCGGACGTCGGCGACCTCGCGCATGTCGAGCGACAGCCGCAGCGAATCCAGCGCCGGCCGCCACAGCTTGCGTTCCGACAACGACTTGCCGAGCACGGCGAGGGCGTCGGCCTCCTCGCCGGCATTGCCGGCGCGCTGGTAGGCGATGTAGGCCGCGGTCGAGGCGCGTTCCAGCAGGAAGGTCTGCTCGCTCGAGCTCTTCGGCGATATCTGGAAGATGACCTTGGCAAGCCGTAGCCAGTTGGCGGCGTCCTCCGGCGTGGTCGCGGCGATCTGGCCGAGCACCGACAGGCCGGTGCGATAATCATTGCGCCGGAAGGCGGCGTCCGCGTCGGTGCGCAGCGTCGCGTTGGACTTGGCGACCGGCCCGGCCTCGCTCTTGATCTGGGCCTCCAGCTTGATCGCGGAATCGGCGAGGTCGTCGCGCTTGAACGCCTTGTCCGCGGCATGCGCGGCGGCGAGGCCGAGCGCCAGCGTGGCGCAGAGTGTGACGGCGCGAACAAGACCGATCATGATGGACTCCCGGAAATCGCGGACAGCCGCCCGCGGGCAGCATGAAATGCGCGGAAAGGTGACGGACTCAAGGCGATGGAACCAAAGGTGCAATTCGTCGCATTCGCCATGGAAAGGCAAGCCCAGAGGAGACCGATCAAGATACCGCCGCTCACACCGTCCTGATGGCGCAGCGATACCCGACCCGTCGACCGGCGGCCACATCCCGGAAGCTGGCCAGCGTTCCCGGCGATGTGATCCATCGTCCAGTCCGCTGCCGCTCAACCCGGCACCCTGACATGCCACCGTCTCGCTTTGTCGCGGCTCTGAGGAAAACGGTTCGGTTCAGACTTGGCGAAAGACGATATTTTTCATATTTGGCATGGTAGATGAACCAGCCGGCCTCCAAACGGAGGCTGGCGCAGCGACGGTCCCATAGCTCAACTGGATAGAGTAGCGGATTTCTACTCCGCGGGTTGCAGGTTCGAGTCCTGCTGGGATCGCCAGTCTCATTT
The DNA here is from genome assembly GCF_028128835.1 of Bradyrhizobium sp. CCBAU 65884. NCBI lineage: Bacteria > Pseudomonadati > Pseudomonadota > Alphaproteobacteria > Hyphomicrobiales > Nitrobacteraceae > Bradyrhizobium > Bradyrhizobium sp. CCBAU 65884. The sequence goes on from NZ_LBJU01000005.1 coordinate 66,879, forward strand.
CGAAATCCACCGCCCTTCACGAACGCGTGGGTAACCATACGCGGGCCTTTGAACCGTGCCGATCAGCCCTATGTAAGCGGCGGGCGAATTGCGCCCGCGTTAAGGACTCCGATGCTTCCTGCCGAATGGACGAGAATGGCCATCGCATCTGCGGTGGCGATCGTCGCAATGTCGTTTTTGGCAATCGACGCAGGCGTTGTGAACACCAGTGTGGTCACCAGGCCCATCAAGGTGGCTCAAGCATCGATCATTGGCGCCGCCATGGGCCAGCATCACCTTTCCTTCGCCGTTCAGGAGTGGGCGCGTCCCAGCCGCGATAACAGCGAAAAGCCGGCCTTGGAGCACTGCCTGGCTATCGACTGATCGAGGCGCCCTCTTCCGCGCAAGCGACGACATTCATCCTCGGCCACCTGCCGACTGACGAACGTGCCACCATCGCGCAATCGCCGCGGTGAGATCATCCCAGACCTCCGTCGGCAAGTCCGAGACCGCCACCCGCACGCTGTATTGGTCCGTGGTCGCGTCGTGAAACCACTCGGTCGCGGCGAAGTCGAAACCGAAGCTGCCGGCATGGCGAATCGGGAGGCCCTCGGCGCGCAGTTCGTTGCTCATGTCCTCGGCGGCCTGCCGCGCGCTCGCCTCGTCGAGAGGGCTCCTGCCCCGCAAGGTGACATAGAGACCGTGGGCGAAATGGAGTTCGGCAGAGAGTGCCGGGAGTGTTGCAGCAAAATGGCGGGCCATGCTGCGGCCGTTGCGCAGGATCGCCGCAACACGCCTCTTTGTGAGGGCCCAGTAGACCGCGCTGCCGACAAAGGGCGGGAAGTGCGCCGGCAACGCCGCGCCGCCGAGCAATCGCACCGCGTTGCGGGTTTCGGCCGCGAGACGTGTCCATTCAGGCCGCCCTGCCCGCTGCTGGTCATTATTCCCCTGCACGAAAACCGCCGAGCCCAGGCGGCCATATTCCGCCCCGAGCGAATCGAGCTTGTTGTGGCTTCGCACCAGCACCAGTGGAATTCCGTATCGCCGGGCCCAGCTCAGGACGCGCCGGATCCGGCCCGAGCTGCCCGCGAAGCATGTCGTATCGAAAATCACGAGATCGAGACCCGAGCCGTCGCTTCGGATCGCCGCCTCAAAAGCGCCGGCGCGGGAGCAGGAATCCAAAAGCAGAATTTTCGGCGAATTCGCCGAAGCAAACGCATCACCCAACGGCGGCCTCAAAGCCACGAGCCGCAAATGAGGAACAAGGCCCCGGATCAGCTCCAGCGTCTCGCCATAGGAGCCGGGAAGCACCAGCAAATCAGCCTTCTCGACGATTTGCGCGGAGGCCAGCAGGACGGCGGAGATCGCAGCCATGCCCGAGGCAGTATAGATCGCCGCGCTCATGCAGCCGCATTCGAACTCATAGAAGGAAGGACCGCGCACCGTAAGATCGGCCCGCTGGTAATCGTAACTGAACTTGAAGGGCCCGCTGACGGGATCGGCGCTGTGCGACCAAGCTGTTTCCGTTGCCTTCCACTCGTGCAGCTCGTGCTCTGCCCTGAGCGCCGCAGTGATCTGGAATTTGGACCTGACGACCTCGTCGACCGATCGCGGACGCGTCAGATCGAGCCGATGGCTCAGGCAGTCATTCAACAGCCCGAGTTCCCTGTGCTTCCGTTCCAGATAGGCCTGAATAGTCTCCATGCGCGTCTTGGGCAGATCCGATCGGACGTCAACGTGCGGAAATCGCCTTGGGTCCAACGCACGCCTGCTGCAACGAACAACGATCCTGGCCGTTGAGACGGTGCAAGGAGGACAACATGTCTGAGATCAGAGAGCACATGAAAATCATCGGCAAGGACGGCGCACATGTCGGCACCGTCGACCGCGTCGAGGGCAATCGCATCAAGCTGACGCGGAAGGACAGCCCGGAAGGTCACAAGGACCATCATCACTACATCGACATGAAATATGTCGGCGCCGTCGAAGGCGATGTCGTCAAGCTTTCAATGAACGCCGACGCCGTACCGAAGACGGAAGCCGCCTGAACATTGAGCCCCCTGAACATTGAGCCCCTTCGGGGGCTTTTTGTTTGTTCACGATCCGACTCCGCTTCGTTCCAAAAGCACGAATCGTAATCGTAATGTCGGCGCGGCGCATTTCTTAACGTCGCGTTTCGTCGGATCGATCACGTCGCCATTCACGTATCCATGGGCACGAGCGTCGGCCGCAGCAGGTAGGCGTCGATCGCAGCGTTCGACAACAACAGCCTGCGGCGCTCTCCTCGCAGCATCAACCGATCGATCCTGTTCAGGATGAAGCGAGCGGAGTCCTCGTGTTCGCCTGTGAGCAAGCCGGATCGGTCGAGATATTTCCAGGCAATGTCGAAGGACTGTGCGCGTAACTCGGGGTCGGTCATGGACGGCCAACGTCCGCGGGGAACGGAGGTTCCTGTTCGAGCGCGAGCGAGGCGGGTCGCCTTGCGCAATGCCAGGCGTATCGAACACGGCACAACAAAATGAGCAGCGGCATGGAACGAGATCACGACCGGCACGTTGGATGGCTTGAAATCAAGTGGTGCCGACCTGCCAGCCCCGGTCGGCTTTGAAGGGCCCCGTGCTTGTCCCCCGAGCACGGGGCTTTCTCATGCAGATCAGCCGGCCGGCCGAGTTCGGCCCGTCATCGTCTGACGCGAAATTCCCCTAAGAATGCCCGCAGTCCGCCCGCTCATCGCGCCGGTCGCGGGCCAGCTCGTGCCAGGCCAGAGCCAATTGGATCAGCCTTTGCCGGTCGGCACCTTCCGATGCCGCGGCCCGCTTCATCGCGGCCTCCGCTTCGTGCTGTGGGTCGTACTTGGTATACATGCGACCGACTCTAGCCGGCCATCTGGACAAGCCCATGGCAATTTCGTCCGTATGATTGCGGGGTAACGTCCGCGTCTCCCGGACCGAGGCAAACGCTCGGGCACGATTGCCTCACTGCACGCATGCGCTGATTGCGAAGCCATTCGGCTGGGCATCATCCAGGCGATCTGTGAATTGTGTCACAGTCCGCGACCTGTATCTCGGTTAAACCATGTTTCGACGCTCCAGCAGCACGCGGAGGCATCGATGGTATTTCCCGTCATGACACAAGAAGCAGCAGCTCCGGCCAACGTCCCGACGCGACGACAAAGGACCGACCTGCTCGGCATCGCCTATCTCGGGACCATCGGCATCGTGATGCTGGCCTGGATCGCCGGCCTGGTCTGGGGCGCAATTGCGTTCTTCAACTGGCTCGTGTGACGCAGGGCGATCCGTCGCGTTGGCGAGCAAGGCTCGCGGCCGGCTTCGTTCGCTAGAACAGGCAGTGCAGCATCTGCCCCAGCTTGATCCCGCCGCAAACGATCATGGCCCAAAGCGCCAAGCTGATCTGGATTGCATCCAGCATGTCCCACGTCCCCGCGAATCGTTTTCCCAACGTTTTTTCTTTTGAGAATCGCGTGAAGCGGCACCGGGCGCCAGTGCTATTTTGAGGCAGTTGTTGTGCGCCGCCGAACGTCGCGCCGACATACCCATCGAGACAATCGGTTGACGGCACCAGAACAAAAAGAGGCGGGCTTTCGCTCGCCTCTTTCAGGTCAGGATGCGACCAGTGCCTTAGCGGCACGCTCGCGGATCGGTCGCCACGTACTGCCCGTCCGGATAGCGGTAGTAGCAATTGCCCTGCGCCCAGTAGTAGCCCGGCTGGGATGCGGCGGTGGCACCGGCGATGGCTCCGGTCGCGCCGCCGAGGACCGCGCCCGCGGCAGCCCCTGTTGCGTTGCCCGAGATCAGTCCGCCCAGCACGCCGCCGACGATGGCGCCGCCAAGTGCGCTCGCGCCGGGATCAGCCGGCGGCGGCGGAGGTGGCGGTGCATAGGCGACCGGAGGCGGCGGCGGGGCATAGGCCACCGGCACGTCGTCGTAATATTCCTCGGAGATGTAGGCCGGCGGGCCGGCCATCCGCTGCGGATAATAATACCAGACGCCGCCAACGTCCCACCACCAGCCGGAGCGGCCGTTGTGGACTTCGTGGCGCCAGCGCCCGCCATCCCAGGAGCGATTGCCACGATAGGCATGTCCGCCCCAGTCGCGCGTCGGAGCGGGACCACGGGCGACATAGCGTCCCGGCGGCGGGCCGCCGGCGCTGTGCTGGCCGGGACCAGCATGGGGCTGGCCACCGGGCTGCGGCGCGGGTCGGGCCGCCTGCTGCGGCGGCGGGCCCCTGCGCATGTTCTGACTGTCCGGAGCCGGTGCTCCTGCGCCCGGGCGGGCCGGAGGCTGGCCGGCATCCCTCGACGGCCCCGCGTCCCTGGACGGCCTGGCGTCCTGGGCCTGTGCCGAAAGCGCGAGCAACGACATGGCCGAAACCAAGGAAATGATGATCTTCATGCGGCTGGACGCACTCATGCGTGCTTGACCCCTACTCTTTCGATTGCTCTCGCAATTGCCGTGGTGCCTGGCGCGATAGACGATTCGGATCGCGCTCGGCTTGATGCCGGCTGACATAGCTGACCTGCTTTGTTCGGCTAAGTCGCGTTACAAATGATTAAGATCACGGCAATTTTTCGGCTCGACGGGCCGCGCTGGAGCGCTTCTAGCGGGCCGGCTCGATCACGTTGCAATTGCTCCGCCCGGACATCAGGCAGTCCTGCATCTTGCTGGCCGCGGTAAGGTCCCGCGCGAGCCACCAGCCGACACCGAGGATCAGGATCGCGATGATCAAGCCGGCGATCGCGCCGCGGCGGTTATCGCCGGATCGAGGCTTCAGCCGGGATTTCGGCTTCTCGCCCGGTTCGGGCTTGGACTCGAGCTTGGACGTGGACATGGCTACCTACCGTGCGGGCGCCGGCTTACCACCTCTGCGACGTCCCGTCACATCCCGATCGGTCCAGCTCGTCAGGTTCAGCCTCGGGTCGCCCGGATCGCATCCTTGCGCGAGGTTTCGACCGCCGGGATCGCCTGCTGGAGCCGCGGTGCACAGGTCGTGAGCACGAACGCGGTCTGGGTGCATTCCCAGTCGGCCCCCAGGACGGCGCTCTCGATGGGCTGGGGACGAGCGAGCAGCAGCGCGGCGCCGGCCACGGTTATCAGAGCCAAGGCGATTGCCAGCGCCTTCTGGCGGAAGCGGAAGATCGTCATGCCCGTGCTCCGTCTCGTATCGGGGCGGACGCTAGGCGTCGCCCCTCGTGCTCCCTTATGAGGGACATCACAATTCGGCAGTTTTTCCGGGCTACGAGATCGTCGGGGCGACGATTTTTCGTCTACCTGATCGGCTGCGATTATGGGTGGCTTCGCGACGCGCGCCGATGTACACGCTTCTGCGTCGCGTGGCGCCCGCTATGCCCAGCCGACGTACCAACACGCAGTGATGTAGGGCTGAAAGTGAGGAAGACAAGGTTCGTTCGATGAGTGGATTCAGGGAACCAGGCTTCTCCGACCGACAAAAGGCGGCGCAGGAAGCACGCAAAAATCTTTTGAACAAATTCAAGTCGCAACCGGGTCATGACGATCCGGCGGTCGCGGCACGACGCGCCGAGCGCGAGGCCCTCGCGGCCAAGCGCGCCGAGACAAAGGCAGCGCGCGAGGCCGAAAAGGCCGAGCAGAAGCGTATCGCCGAAGAAGCCGCAGCCGCGGAGGCAGCCCGGATCGCCCGCGAGGCGGAGGAGGCGGTCGCCAAGCAGGCTGAAGTCGAGGCCGAGCAGAAGGCCAAGCGCGACGCCCGCTACGCCGCCCGCAAGGCCAAGCGCAAGTAGCATTCACGGTCGCGTTCAACTGAATTTGAACTGACTATCCGGGGCGGTCCACGTGACCGCCCCTGGATTTTCGACGCACGTCCGTCTGCTGCGGACCACAGTCGAAGATCAGTTCTTCTTCATCATCCCGTCGTCCTTCTTCATCCCGTCCTTCGACATGTGATCCTTCTTCATGCCGTCGTCCTTGGACATGTTGTCCTTCTTCATCATGCCGTCCTTGGACATCGTGTCCTTTTTCATCATGCCGTCATCCTTGCCCATCTTGTCCTGAGCAAAGGCGGCCGGCGCGAGCGCGAGGCCGAGCGAGAGAGCGGCAGCGGAGACGCCGAGCACGATACGGGTGCGAATGGTCATGGATCATCTTCCCTTCGAGATGGTGTTTGTCAGCGACGGACGCCGCTATTCAATCTCGACGGAAGCGAGTCCCGCATTGTTACCCCGCCGCCGATAAATTTTTGACGAGCCCGCTGCGATCCGACGTTCGGGGGAGTCCAGAGCCTGCGGCGGTAAGAGGATGTGTGCAGCGCAGCACGGCCACCCCCTTGCCGTGGCATTCGGTCTCGAACTATCAGATGAGAGAATATCGGGTGAAAGACCGGCTAGGATGGGCCTACGTGCCGGTCACATGACCCGCCCAAATCACGCCAACAAGAACCGTTCGAAGAAACGTTCAAAGGGATCACACCATGCTCACGCGCCGCCATCTGCTCGCGACCGCGGTCGCCGCACCCGCCATTCTCCGCTTCGGCACCGGCACCGCGCAGGCCGCGACCACGCTGAAAATCTCGCACCAGTTCCCGGGCGGCACCATCGACAAAGGTGATTTCCGGGACCGGCTCTGCCGCATGTTCGCTGCCGAAGTCAGTAAGCGCAGCAACGGCGACATCGCCGCCGAGATCTATCCGAACTCTTCGCTGATCAAGACCAACGCGCAGTTCTCCGCGATGCGCAAGGGCGCGCTCGACATCAGCCTCTACCCGATGCCGTACGCTGGCGGTGAGCTGCCGGAGACCAATATCGGCCTGATGCCCGGCCTCGTGACCACCTACGACCAGGGCCTGCGCTGGAAGAAGGAGCCGGTCGGCAAGGCGCTGACCGACTTCCTCGCCGACAAGGGCATCATCCTGCTCTCCTGGGTCTGGCAGGCCGGCGGAGTCGCCAGCCGCTCCAAGCCGATCGTCGCGCCGGAAGACGCCAAGGGCCTGAAGGTGCGCGGCGGCTCGCGCGAGATGGACATGGTGCTCCAGACCGCCGGCGCCTCGGTGCTGTCGGTGCCCTCGAACGAAATCTACGCGGCGATGCAGACCGGCGCCTGCGATGCCGGCATCACCTCCTCGACCAGCCTGATCTCGTTCCGTCTGGAAGAGGTCGCCAAGTCCCTGACCTCGGGCGCAGGTGCCTCCTACTGGTTCATGCTCGAGCCGCTGATGATGTCGAAGGCGATCTTCGACAAGCTGCCGAAGAACCAGCAGGACATCCTGCTCGCGGTCGGCACCGAGCTCGAGGCCTTCGGCCGCAAGGGCGCGCAGGACGACGACGTCGAGGTCGCCAAGGTCTACGAGAAGGCCGGCGCCAAGGTCTCGGTGCTCGACGCCGCGACCGTCGGCAAGTGGCGTGACATCGCCCGCGACACCGCCTGGAAGGACTACAGCGCCAAGACCGCGACCTCGGCGAACCTGCTCAAGCTCGCCACCGACGTCGCCGCATGAGCCACGGTCCGCTTCCGGATCGTGACGATCAAACCAGCGCGGCCGCAAGGACAGGCCTTGCGGCAGCGATCGATCGTGGTCTCGCCATCCTCAACAGCATCATCGTGGTGTTCGCCGCGATCGCGCTGGTCGCGGCCTGCGCCATCCTGAGCTACAGCGTGCTCAGCCGCGCCTTGTTCAAGGCCGCCAATTACTGGCAGGACGAGGCCGCCGTGTTCCTGCTGGTCGGCGCGACCTTCATGACGGCCGCCTACGTGCAGCAGAACCGCGGCCATATCGGCATCGAGGCCTTTGTCGGCCTGCTCTCGCCGCTCGCGAACCGGATCAGGCTCTGGCTGGTCGATGCCGCCACGTTTCTGTTCTGCGCCTTCTTCACCTGGAAGTCCTGGACACTGGCCCACGAGGCCTATGTCGACGGCCAGGTCTCGAACTCGATGTGGTCGCCGCCGCTCGCCATTCCCTATTCGCTGATGGCGTTCGGCATGAGCCTGCTCTGCATCCAGATCCTCGTGCAGCTTGCGCTGCCGTTTACCGGAGCCAAGCGGCCATGAGCGTGTTCGGTATCGGCGTTGCCTACGGTGTTGCGACGCTGCTCGTGATGTTCTCGGGCATGCCCATTGCGTTCGCGCTCGGCGCGGTCGCGGTCGTGTTCATGGGCATCTACATGCCGGCGGCGTCCCTCGATACGGTGACGCAAAACGTCTATGAGGAAATGGCCTCGATCACGCTGTTGTCGATCCCGCTCTTCATCCTGAAGGGCGCCGCGATCGGCAAGTCGCGCGCCGGCCAGGATCTCTATTCGGCCCTGCATGCCTGGCTGCATCGCGTTCCCGGTGGGCTCGGCGTTGCCAACGTGTTCGCATGCGCGCTGTTCGCGGCGATGGCGGGCTCCTCGCCTGCGACCTGCTCGGCGATCGGCTCGGCCGGCATTCCCGAGATGCGCAAGCGCGGCTATTCCGGCGGCTTTGCCGCAGGGATCATCGCTGCCGGCGGCACGCTCGGCATCCTGCTGCCGCCCTCGATCACCATGATCCTGTTCGCGGTCGCAGCCGAAAAATCGCTCGGACGGCTCTTCCTCGCCGGCATCGGCCCCGGCCTGCTGCTGGTCTCGCTGTTCGGCGCCTACGCCGTGATCCGCTTCCGCCAGGAATATGCCGCCGCAGAAGCGATCTACAAGAACGGCGGCCCGGAAGCAGCGATCCTCGCCCGCGACGAATACACGCTCGCCGAACGCTTCAGCGTGCTGCCGCGCGTGATCCCGTTCGTGCTGCTGCTCACCGGCGTGATGATCGCGCTCTATGGCGGCTACGCCACGCCGTCAGAGACCGCCGGCCTCGGCGGCCTGCTGGCACTGGCGCTGATCGCGGCGATCTACAGCGTGTGGCGGCCGAGCGACCTTGCGCCCATCATGAAGTCGACGATCCGGGAATCGACCATGCTGATGATGATCATCGGCATGTCGCTGCTCTATTCCTACGTGATGAGCTATCTGCACATCTCGCAATCGGTCGCCGAATCCATCGTCGCGATGCACCTGCCGCGCTGGGAGCTGCTGTTCGCGATCCTCGTCATGGTCGTCGTGCTCGGCTTCTTCCTGCCGCCGGTCTCGATCATCCTGATGACGGCACCGATCATCCTGCCGCCGCTCCGTGCCGCCAACTTCGACATCATCTGGTTCGGCGTGGTCATGACCATCGTGATGGAGATGGGGCTGATCCATCCGCCCGTCGGCCTCAACATCTTCGTCATCCGCAACGTCGCGCCGGACATCCCCTTGCGCGAGGTGATCTGGGGCACGCTACCCTTCGTGCTGCTGATGATGCTGGCAGTGCTGCTGCTGTGCTTCTTCCCGGCGATTTCGACCGGGCTGCCGGATCTGGTGATGGGGCCGGACGGGAGCAGGTAACGGCGTCACAGGTGCCGTAGGGTGGGCAAAGCGCAGCGTGCCCACCACCTGTCGATGATCACGGAGACATGGTGGGCACGGCGCGATGCGCCTTTGCCCACCCTACGCGTGCAGCGATTACGGCTCGGTCTTCCGCCGCACCTTCGGCGCGACCACGCTACCGGCCACCACCTGCAACAGATCTTTGCGCACGGCTTCGATGTGCCGCTCCAGGAAGCGGCAGGCCTCCTCGACCTTCTGCGCGCGGCAGAGCGCGATCATATGGGCGTGCTCCTTTTCGGCCGTCCCCATCGCTTTGGTGTTGGAGAGCTGCAGCCGCGTGTAGCGGTCGCTGGTCTGGAGCAGCGACAGCACGATTGCGCGCGTGCGCGGCTGCGGGGCGTGAACATAGAGCGCCATGTGGAAGTCGGCGTTGAGCTGGCCCCATTCGCTGACATTGCGCGCCTTGATCGCCTTCTCGAAACTCTTGTGGATGTCGTCGAGCCCGTCGAAATCGTCAGCAGTGAAATGCGGCGCCGACTGCGCCAGGAGGCGCGGCTCCAGAATGCGCCGCAGATCGAAGACGTCGTTGATCTCGTCCAGTGACAGCTCGGAGACGATGGCGCCCTTCTGCGGAACAATCCGCACCAGGCCTTCGGCCTCGAGCTGAAACAGCGCCTCGCGCACCGGGATGCGGCTGACGCCATAGGCCTCGCCAAGGGCATCCTGCCGCAACTGCGATCCGGCCGGATAGGTACCGTCGAGGATCGCCTGCCTGAGCTGGTCGACGATCGCGGCCGACAGGGTGCGATGCTTCAGAGGCTGTTTCATCTGACCTTCTGTTGTCCTTCCCGACTCGTCCGGCCGAAGCGGTCTCTCTCTTGCATGTCGGGCGCTCCAGCAAAAGCCGGGTGCCCCGCAAAGCGGCGTGCCCAGCAAAAGCGCGGCCTGCCGCCGAAATGACCCCAATCTCCGTTTGACACCCAAATTGTATAAATTATACATTTGTCGATAGCACGACAATTTTCGGGGTGTGGGGCCTCTTTCATGATCGAGCAGACGATCCCGGCCAACCGCGCGTTCAGCGTTCGACGGATGGTCATTCGCGCCTCCAGCGCCCTGCTCGCCGTGGAGCGCCTTGCGCTGATGGGCCTGATGTACGTGCTGACCGGCCTGATCCTGGTGAACGTCGTCACCCGCTACGCGCGCTTTCCGATCTACTGGATCGACGAATCCGCTGTTTATTGCGTGGTCTGGCTGACCTTCATCGGCGCCTCCGCGATGACGCGCCTGCGGCTCGACTTCGCGGTGACCATGCTGACGGAACGTCTTTCGCCGCAGCACCAGAAGATCGCGAAGGTGATCTCGACCGGCCTCGTCGTCGTGTTCGGTGCCGCCCTGATCGTCACCTGCATGCTCTGGATGGATCCGGTTGGCCTCGCCCGCGCCGGCTTCGACGGGCGCAAGCTCGCGGCCGAAACCTTCAACTTCCTCTACACCGAGCACACGCAGACGCTGAACTGGCCGACCTGGGTGCTCTACCTGACGCTGCCGATCTTCGCGGTGTCGATGACCGTTCACGGCCTCGCCAATTTGCTGGAAGATCTCGGGCTGGTGCCGCGCGTGCCGCCAAAGGGCTTCCAGCTCTCCGAGCTCGACGGGGTCAACTGATGATCACGTCAGCGGCCTTTATGGTTTTCATGCTGGTCGGCGTGCCGATCGGCCTCTGCCTGTGCCTCGCCGGGCTCGTCTACATCGCGGCATCCGGCAATCCCGTGCTATTCCAGTCCTATCCGCTGCAGCTGTTCGGCGGCGTCGACAGCTACGGCCTGATCGCCATCCCGCTCTTCATCCTGATCGGCGAGATCATGAACGGCGGCGGCATCACACGGCGCATCGTCGACATGGCGATGGCCTTCGTCGGCTCGCTCAAAGGCGGGCTCGCCTACGTCAACATCCTCGCCAACATGTTCATCTCCTCGATCCTGGGATCGGCGACCGCACAGGTCGCGATCATGGCCCAGATCATGGTGCCGGAGATGGAGAAGAAGGGTTACGACAAGACGTTTGCGGCGGGACTGACCGCCTATGGCGGCATGCTCGGACCGATCATACCGCCCTCGGTGATGTTCGTCGTCTACAGCGTGCTCGCGCAGGTCTCGGTCAGCGACATGCTGATCGCCGGCATCGTGCCGGGCGTCATCCTCACCGTGATGTTCTGCCTCGTCATCGCGCTGATGGGCTATGTCTACAACTATCCGCGTGCGGATTATCAGACACCGCGCCAGCGCGTCATGACGATCCTGCGGACGTCGCCGACGCTGCTGATCCCGGTCGTCATCGTCGGCACGATTCTGAGCGGCCTTGCCAATGCGACGGAATCCGCCGCCGTCGGCGCGGTGGCTGCCGCACTCGTCGGAAAATACTGGACCAGGGAGTTCGAGTTCTCGCAGCTGCCGCAGATGATGCTGCGCAGCGCGATCTACTCGGCGATCGTGCTGTTCCTGGTCGCGGCCGCCGCCGTGTTCTCCTGGGTCCTGATCTTCGGCAAGGTGCCGCAGGAGACGGCTGCCTGGATCCAGACGGCTGCCAAAGACCCGGTCAGCTTCATGCTGATCTGCAACGTCATCTTGCTGGTGATCGGCACGGTCATCGACGGCATTCCCGGCCTGATCATGACGGTGCCGATCCTGCTGCCTGTTGCAACCGAGGTCTATCACATCGATCCCCGGCATTTCGGCGTCGTGGTGGTCATCAATCTCGTGCTCGGCCTGCTGTCGCCGCCGGTCGGGCTCTGCTTCTTCGTCGCGGCCGCCGTCACCGGCGCCAAGCCCGGCAAGATGTTCATGGTGACGCTGCCCTTCTTCGTCATCTCCTGCGTCCTCCTCGTGCTGCTCTCGCTCTATCCGTCGCTCTCGCTGATCCTCATCAAATAGGCCCGTTCAAAAGGAAGCCCGACCATGCCGCTTACACGCCGCCGCTTTCTCGCCGCCAGTGCCGCCACATCGGTGTTCGCACCGTCATTGGCGCTCGCCCAGACCAAGGAATTCCGCCTCGGCCTGATCACGCCGAACGGCCATTCCTGGAATAAGGCCGCGCTCAAATTCGGCGACGATCTCAAGGCCGCAACCAACGGCCGCCTGACCTTGACCGTGTTCCATTCCGGCCAGCTCGGCAACGAGCCCGCGATGATGCAGCAATTGCAGTCCGGAGCGCTCGACATGGGCTTCATCCAGGCCGCCGAGCTCGGCTCGCGCGTGCCGCACATCGCCGCGATCAACGCGCCCTACATCGTGCGCTCGACGCCGGCGGTGGCGAAATTCGTGCGGCATCCGGCGGCCGTCAAACTGTTCGACGTGCTGCCGCAGGAAACCGGCACCATCGGCCTCGGCTGGGGCATCACCGGCATGCGCGCGGTGTTCTCGTCGAAGGATTTGACGACGCTCGCCGACATCAAGGGCATGAAGCTGCGCATCAACCCGACGCCGGTCTATCGCGACTTCTACTCGTCCCTCGGCGCTGCGCCGACGCCGATCCCCACGCCACAGGTGTTCGACGCCATGGCCAACGGCCAGGTCGACGGCCTCGAGGCCGATCTCGAATTCTCCTGGAATCAGCGTTTCGACAAGGTCTCCAAGGTGATCCTGCAGATGAATGCCGTCTTCATGCCGATGGCGGCCGTCGTCTCCGGACGGGTCTGGCAGTCGCTCCCTGCTGCCGACCGCGAGCTGATCGCCAAGACGGTCAAGGCGACGCTGGATGCGCAGATCGACGAACTCGCCGGCAACGAGCCCGCGCTGATCGAGAATTTCAAGAACGCGCCGATCCCGATCCGCCAGGTCCCCGCCGGCGACACCGAAGCCGTCATTGCCGAGTTCGACAAGATCTGGCTGCCCAAGGCACCGGTTCTCGCCGAGCTGCGCAAGGTCGGCGCGACGCTCTGATCCCACCCGTCAGCCTCTTCACCACGCCCGGCGGATCCAGCCCCCCGCCGTCAATCTTACTTGGAGTCAAATCAATGAGCCGCCGCGTTTCCTGGGAAGGCGTCTTCCCGGCCGTCACCACGCAATTCCACGACGATCTCTCGCTCGACATCGCTGCAACCGCGAAGGTGATGGACGGTCTGATCCGCGACGGCGTCTCCGGACTGATCGTCTGCGGCTCGGTCGGCGAGAACACCTCGCTGGAGCGCAAGGAGAAGGTCGCGATCATGGAGACGGCCAAGTCGGTCGCCGCCGGCCGCGTGCCCGTATTGTGCGGCATCGCCGAATTCACCACGGCGTTTGCGGTCGAGACGGCGAAGGAAGCCGCGCGCGTCGGCATCGACGGCGTGATGGTGATGCCGGCGCTGGTCTATTCGTCCAAGCCGCACGAGACTGCCGCGCATTTCCGCGCCGTTGCCTCCGCGACCGACCTGCCCGTGATGCTCTACAACAATCCGCCGATCTACAAGAACGACGTCACCCCGGACATTCTCGCCACGCTCGCCGACGTCGAGACCGTAGTCTGCTTCAAGGATTCGTCCGGAGACACGCGGCGCTTCATCGATACCCGCAACATGGTCGGCGACCGCTTCGTGCTGTTCGCAGGCCTCGACGACGTCATCGTCGAGAGTATCGCCATGGGCGCCGTGGGCTGGGTCTCCGGCATGTCGAACGCCTTCCCGCGCGAGGGCGAGACGCTGTTTCGCCTCGCCAAGGCCGGCCGCCTCGCCGAGGCGATGCCGATCTACGAATGGTTCATGCCGCTCTTGCACCTCGATGCGCGCCCCGATCTCGTCCAGTGCATCAAGCTGTGCGAGCACATCATGGGCCGTGGTACCGCGCTGACCCGCCCGCCGCGCCTCGCGCTGCTGCCGCAGGAGAAGGCCGAGGTCGAGGCGATGATGGCCAAGGCGCTGAAGAGCCGGCCGCGTCTGCCGGATGTGGGGCTGAAGGCGGCCTGACGGGAGGTCTCGTAGGGTGGGCAAAGCGAAGCGTGCCCACCACCTGTCTCAACAATCGAAAGATGGTGGGCACGGCGCTTCGCGCCTTTGCCCACCCTACGGAGCTGAAGTCGCCGCCCGCTTCTTCTTCGCATTCAGTGCGGACGCGACCCGGCTCACCGGCGCCTTGCCCAGCACGCCGCTCATCTCGTTGGTCGCTGCCAGCAGCTTCTCCATGTCGACGCCGGTCCTGACACCCATGCCCTCGAGCATGTAGATGACGTCCTCGGTCGCGACGTTGCCGGTGGCGCCCGGCGCGTAGGGGCAGCCGCCGAGGCCGCCGGCCGCGGCGTCGATGACGCGGACGCCCTCCTCCAGGCCGGCATAGAGATTGGCGAGCGCCTGGCCGTAAGTGTCGTGGAAATGCATTGCAAGCTTGGCGGCGGGAATGTTGGCGGCAACCGCGCGCAGCATCTCCTTGGCCTTATCAGGCGTGCCGACGCCGATGGTGTCGCCGAGCGAGATCTCGTAGCAGCCGAGCTCCGACAACTCGCTCGCAAGATCGGCGACGGCCTTCGGCTTGATCTCACCGTCGAACGGACAGCCCAGCACGCAGGAGATATAGCCGCGCACCCTGACGCCGTCAGCCTTGGCACGAGCCAGCACCGGCCTGAACCGCTCAATGGACTCCGCAACGGTGCAATTGATGTTGGCGCGCGAAAAGCCCTCGGACGCCGCCGCGAACACCGAGACCACTTTCGCGCCCGCGGCGCGCGCGGCGTCATAGCCCTTCTCGTTGGGCACCAGCACGTGGAATTCGGCGCCCTTGATGCCGCTCACGCCGCGCAGCACGGCATCCGAGCTTGCCATTTGCGGGATCGCCTTGGGTGAGACGAACGCCCCGACCTCGACCGTATCGAGGCCGGCCGCGACCAGCGCCTCGACGAAGGCGATACGGGCTTCGACGCTGATGGGCGTCTTCTCGTTCTGGAGGCCGTCTCGCGGCCCCATTTCGATGATGCGGACGGGGTCGCTCATGTCACTCTCCCGCAGGATCGACCACCGCGAGTTCGACGCCCTCCTGCACGATGTCGCCGACCTTGCACTTGATGGACTTCAAGACGCCGGCATAGGGCGCGCGCAGCGTCTGCTCCATCTTCATCACTTCCAGCGTCAGGATCGGCGCCCCCTTCTCGAGCTTGGCCCCCTCCTCGGCCAGCACGGCGACGACGGTGCCCGGCAGCGGCGCTGCGATCTTGTCCTCGCCGGTCTGCTCTTCGGTCTCACCGCCGAACGGATCGACCCAATGCAGGTCGAAGCGGCCGTTGCGCGTGCGCAAGTAAAGCTCATGGCCGGCGATGACTGCGGCGACCGAGGATTTGACGCCATCAAGCGTCAGGTCGAAGCCGCCGTCGCGTGGCGTGATCGCGAACGCCAATTCGCGTTCGCCGATGACAAGCGTGGACGGGCCGCTGCCGTAGTTCAGCACGATCTTCTGCTCGGGGCCGTGACCGACGCGAAAGGCAAAGCTGCGCTGCCGGCGGCCGACCGGCTGCCAGCCAAAGGTTTGCCATGGCGAATTCGCCTCCGCTTGGGCAGCCCGCTGCTCGTCGCTGATGATAGCGGCCACTGCGGCGCAGAGCTCGAGCTCACCCGGCGCCGGCGCGGCCTGTGTCAGCACCGCCAGCTCACGCTCGATGAAGCCGGTATCGATCGCATTCGTCCGCACCTTCGGATGCGTCATCAGCGCCGACAGGAACGGGATGTTGCTGACGATGCCGCGGACATCGGACTCTTCCAACCCGCGGTTCAGCCGTTCGATCGCGACATCCCGCGTCGGCGCCCATGCGATCATTTTTGCGAGCATGGCGTCATAGTAAGGCGAGACGCTATCGCCCTCGCGGTAGCCGGCGTCGATGCGTAGGCCACCGGTCTCGGCGGGTAGCCGCCAGGTCGAGATCCGCCCGACTGACGGCATGAAGTTCTTGGTCGGATTCTCCGCGTAGACGCGCGCCTCGACGGCGTGGCCGTTGAGCTTGATCTCGTCCTGCTTCAGCGGCAGCGCCTCGCCGAAGGCGACGCGCAGCTGCCATTCGACGAGGTCGATCCCGGTGATCAGCTCGGTCACGGGATGCTCGACCTGCAGGCGCGTGTTCATCTCGATGAAGAACACGTCCTTGCCGTCGGAGACGAACTCGATGGTGCCGGCACCGACATAGTTCACCGCTCCGGCCGCCTTTCGCGCGGCGGCACAGACTGCCTCGCGCTGGGCGGGATTGAGCGTCGGCGACGGCGCCTCCTCGATCACCTTCTGGTGCCGGCGCTGCAGCGTGCATTCGCGCTCGAACAGCGACAGCAGATTGCCATGGCTGTCGCCAATGATCTGCACTTCGATATGCCGGGGATTATCGACATACTTTTCGATCAGCATGCGATCGTCGCCGAACGCGGCCTTGGCCTCGCGCTTGGCGCTGACGATCGCAGGCGCAAGCTCGTCGGCCGAGCGCACGATGCGCATGCCGCGGCCGCCGCCGCCGGCGGACGCCTTCACCAGGATGGGAAAGCCGATCTTGTCGGCCGCCTTCGAAAGCGTCGCCTCGTCCTGGGCTTCGCCGTGATAGCCGGGCACCAGCGGCACGCCGGCCTTCTCCATCAGCTCTTTCGAGCCGGACTTCGAGCCCATCGCCGTCATCATCCCGGCGGTCGGACCGACGAACACCAGCCCTGCATCGAAGCAGGCCCGTGCGAATTCGGCATTCTCCGACAGGAAGCCGTAGCCGGGATGCACGGCCTCGGCGCCGGTCTTGCGCGCGGCCTCGATCAGCCGCTCGACATTGAGATAGCTGTCGCGGGCCCGCGCCGGCCCGAGCAGCACGGCCTCGTCGGCGAGCGCGACATGCATCGCGTCGCGGTCGGCCTCAGAATAGACCGCGACCGTGCGCAGCCCCATGGCACGCGCGGTGCGGATGACGCGGCAGGCGATCTCGCCGCGGTTGGCGATCAGGAGCGTGCGAAAACGACGGTAGAGCTTTGAGTGGTCCATCGCATCACATCCTGAACAGGCCGAATTTCGTCGGCTCGATCGGCGCATTCGACGCCGCCGAGAGGCCAAGGCCGAGCACCAGCCGGGTGTCGGCGGGGTCGATCACGCCGTCGTCCCACAGCCGCGCGGTCGCGTAGTACGGGTGTCCCTGGCTCTCGTATTGTGCGCGGATGGGCTCGCGGAATTTGTCTTCCTCTTCCTTCGACCAGCTATCGCCCTTGGCCTCGATATTGTCGCGCCGGACCTGGCTCAGCACCATCGAGGCCTGCTCGCCGCCCATCACCGAGATGCGCGCGTTCGGCCACATCCAGAGAAAGCGCGGCGAGTAGGCGCGGCCGCACATGCCGTAATTGCCGGCGCCATAGGAGCCGCCGATCACGACGGTGAATTTCGGCACCGATGCCGTCGCAACCGCGGTCACGAGCTTGGCGCCGTCGCGCGCGATGCCGCCGGCCTCGTATTTCTTGCCGACCATGAAGCCCGTGATGTTCTGCAGGAACACCAGGGGAATGCCGCGCTGGCAGCACAGCTCGATGAAATGGGCGCCCTTCAGTGAACTCTCACTGAAGAGAATGCCGTTGTTGGCGATGATGCCGACCGGATAGCCCCAGATATGGGCGAAGCCGCAGACCAGCGTCGTGCCGTAGAGCTTCTTGAACTCGTCGAACTCGGAGCCATCCACGACGCGGGCGATGATGTCGCGCACGTCGAACGGCTTTCTGCCGTCGACCGGCACCACGCCGTAGATCTCCTCGGCCGCGAACAGCGGATCGCGCGGCTTGTGCATGTTGAGGTTCGGCCGCATCGACGGCTTCAGCGTGCCGACGATGCGCCGCGCGATGCCGATCGCATGGGCATCGTTCTGGGCATAGTGATCCGTGACGCCCGACTGGCGCGAATGCACGTCGGCGCCGCCGAGCTCCTCGGCGCTGACGACCTCGCCGGTCGCGGCCTTCACCAGCGGCGGGCCGCCGAGAAAGATGGTGCCTTGATTGCGCACGATGATGCTCTCGTCCGACATCGCGGGGACATAGGCACCGCCGGCGGTGCAGGAGCCCATCACGATGGCGATCTGCGGAATGCCCTGGGACGACATCTGCGCCTGGTTATAGAAGATGCGGCCGAAATGCCGCTCGTCCGGGAAGATCTCGTCCTGCAGCGGCAGGAAGGCGCCGCCGGAATCGACCATGTAGACGCAGGGCAGATTGTTCTGCCGCGCCACGTCCTGCGCGCGCAGATGCTTCTTCACCGTCATGGGGTAGTAAGTGCCGCCCTTGATGGTGGCGTCGTTGGCGACGATCATGCATTCGCGCCCCGAAATACGACCCACCCCCGTCACGACGCTCGCCGAATGCACGTCGCCGCCATAGAGGCCATAGGCCGCGAGCGGCGACAGCTCCAGAAACGAGGTGCCGGGATCGACCAGCAGGTCGACGCGCTCGCGTGCCAGCATCTTGCCGCGCGAGGTGTGGCGGTTGCGCGAGGCCTCGCCGCCGCCGCCAGCGACTTGGGCGAGCTTTTCGCGCAAGTCGGCGACAAGCGTGCGCATGGCTTCTGCATTGCGCGAAAAGTCTGATGAAGATGGATCGATGCTGGAATGGAGCGGCATGTTGATTCCAATGAGGTGAAGGTTTTAAGCCGTCTCGGACATCAGTTCGCGGCCGATCAGCATGCGGCGAACTTCGGACGTCCCCGCGCCGATCTCGTAGAGCTTGGCGTCGCGCCAGAGACGCCCCACGGGGAATTCGCTGGTGTAGCCGACGCCGCCAAGCGCCTGGATTGCCTCGCCGGCCATCCACGTTGCCTTCTCCGCGGAATAGAGGATCGCCGCCGCCGCATCCTTGCGCAAGCTGCGGGCGTGGTCGGCGCGGTCGCAAGCGCGTCCCACCGCATAGACATAGGCGCGAGTGGCCTGCCACGTCGCATACATGTCGGCGAGCTTGCCCTGCATCAGCTGGAAATCGCCGATCGGCTGGCCGAACTGCTTGCGCTCGTGCATGTAGGGCACGACCGCGTCCATGCAGGCCGCCATGATCCCGAGCGGACCGCCCGACAGCACCGTGCGCTCATAGTCGAGGCCGGACATCAGCACCTTGACGCCCTCGCCCACCTTGCCGAGCACGTTCTCCTCCGGCACCTCGCACTCGTCGAAGAACAAGGGATAGGTGTTGGAGCCGCGCATGCCGAGCTTGTCGAGATGCTGGCCGTGGGTAAAACCCTTGAAGCCCTTCTCGATCAGGAAAGCGGTCATGCCACGCGGGCCGGCCGCCGGATCGGTCTTGGCGTAGACGACGAGCACGTCAGCGTCGCCGCCATTGGTGATCCACATCTTCGAGCCGTTGAGGACGTAGCGGTCGCCGCGCTTGTCGGCGCGCAACTTCATCGAGACGACGTCGGAGCCGGCGCCCGGCTCGGACATGGCGAGCGCGCCGACATAGTCGCCGGAGATCAGCTTCGGCAAATAGCGCTGGCGCTGCGCGTCATTGCCGTTGCGCCGGAGCTGGTTGACGCAGAGGTTGGAATGGGCGCCGTAGGACAGCCCCACGGCAGCGGAGCCGCGCGAAATCTCCTCCATGGCGACGATGTGGGCGAGATAGCCCATGTTCGAGCCGCCATATTGCTCCGGCGCGGTCATGCCGAGCAGGCCAAGGTCGCCGAAGCGCTTCCAGAGGTCTGCGGGGAACAGATTGGCCTTCTCGATGTCGGCCGCGCGCGGGGTGATCTCCGCCTCCACGAAGGCGCGAAGCGTGTCGCGCAGCATGCCGACGTCTTCGCCCAGTTCGAAGTCGATGCTCGGGATGTTCAAGGCGATTCCTCCGTATTTGACCTTCGAACCTAGCCGGATCGAAGCCCTCTTGCGGTCGAAAAGGTTGCATTTTCCGCCAAACTTGGCGAGGATTTTCGAGAGGAATTCCCAAAGGTTCGCAATGCCTTTTCAAGCCGCCACCGCGACCTCGCGCCGCGCCGTGACCCCCACCGCCTTCGTGCGGGGCGTGGTTGCCGCCTATGCGCGATACGGACGGGATCCGGCCGAAGCGCTGCAGCGGGGACAGGTAGCGCCAGACCTTGTCAATTCTCCGGGTGGGCGGATCACCGCCGCCCAGTTCGAGGCGTTGGCGGGCCATGCCATGCGGGAGCTCGACGACGAGGCGCTCGGCTGGTTCTCGCGCCGCCTGCCCTTCGGTACCTACGGCATGCTGTGCCGCGCCTCGATCACGGCGCCGACGCTGGAGGTCGCGCTCAAGCGCTGGTGCCGGCATCATCGTCTGCTCACCGAGGACGTGCTGCTCGATCTCGAGCTCAGTGAGGAGACCGCGGTCGTCTCGATCCGGGAACTGCGCGACCTCGGGCCCTTGCGCGAATTCTGCCTCGTCACTCTGCTCCGCTACGCCCTCGGCTTCTCCTGCTGGGCGGTCGATTCCGCGATTGCGCTACGCGCGGCGGAATTCCCTTATCCTGAGCCGGGACACGTTTCGGTCTACCCGACCATCTTCTGCAAAAGCGTCCGCTTCGACGCGGACTGCGCTCGGATCGTCTTCGACAAGCATTATCTATCGCTGCCGCTGACGCGCAGTCCGGTCGATCTCGACAACATGCTCAAGGGCGCGCTGCGGTTGACCGTGCTGCCCTATCGGCGCGACCGGCTGCTGGTCGAGCGTGTCCGCCGCGTGCTCCGCAATGCGCGCGGACGCAGTCTCGGTGCCGAGGATGTCGCAAGCGAGCTTGCGCTCTCCACTCGCACCATGCATCGGCGCCTGCGCGAGGAGGCCACCTCGTTGCGCGACCTCAAGGAAGAGGCAAAATTCGAACTGGCAAAACAGGAGCTGATGCGAGGCCGCACGCCGATCAAACGCATCGCGGAGATCGCCGGCTTCCGCAACGAGAAGAGTTTTTCGCGCGCCTTCCGCAGCTGGAGCGGCGCCAGTCCCCGCGAGTTTCGCGGGCGGTATCGCTAAGACATCATCCGGAAAGCACGTCGCGGTCTTCCGTGCGTGCCGAGAGGGCGAGCACCCTGAGGCGCCGTACTCCTCAGACGTTTACGGCCCCCGGGATCACTCCCGAAGGCCGTAAAGGTCGAAACCACCAGTCCTATCTCTGATCAATTCGAGTTGGTCTGCGCGCCGCTCCGAAGCTTGCTGCGCGACTGCGAGTGCTTCGGCTGATAGGCGAGAGAGTCGGTCGCGCTCTTCCCACCGCTCTGCGCGCACGTTCCACCGATACCGCCGGCAGCGGCGCGGCAGGCTTCCATCGTCGGATAGCCGCAGCCGTGAGCGGCCTGGGCGCCGTTCGTGATGCAATAATCTTCCGCTTTCGCAGTCGGTGCCGTCAGCACCAGAAACGCGGACGCAAACAGCGTCGCGGCGGAAACTGCGAACGTCTTCGAAACCGAGGTCATGATGTCTTTTCCTGCTTAAGAAGTCCCACATGCGAGCCCTCGACTCGCAACGCGCGCTGAGGCTCACACCTGGCATGTAGGCCAACCACGGGAACCATCAATCACGGCTCAGCGCATTGCTGGGATGTGATAATCACATTTCTCAATTAGGTGAGTTGATCAGCATTATAGTGCCGCCAGGGCGATCGCCTCCAACTCTTTCGCAATTGATGCAAATGCAGTGCAGGCTGCCCTCGGGCGCGGCCTGCCGCTAGCCCGCAGACGCCGCCGCGACGTTCTGCAACGGCAGTGGCACATCCTTCGCGACACCCAGCACGGGGAAGCTCCGAACGTTCTTCACGTCAGGCATGGCCGCGAAATGCAGCAGCTGCTGGCGCATGCTCTCGACGCTCGGCGCCACGCATCTCAGGAGATAGTCGGTGTCGCCCGAGATCCGCCAGCACTGCTGGATGCGCGGGATCGCGGCGATCGAGCTCTCGAACGCCTCCAGCACCGGCTGGGCCTGGCTGCCGAGCTGGATCGAGACGAACGAGACCACCTCATAGCCGAGCCGCCGCTCGTCGATGACCGCGCGCACCGCCCGGATCACGCCACGGCTGAACAGCGATTTTAGCCGCCGCAGGCAGTTCGGCGCGGATACGCCGACGCGTAGCGCCAGCTCGTTGTTGCGGATACGCCCGTCCTGCTGCAGCTCGGACAGTATCTTTAGATCGACGCCGTCGAGCTGGTCACGCCCGGCCATAGCCGTACCCTCGTCATGGTCGTGTCATGCGGGGCAGCGAAGCACGCGGCGGAATTGGTGCCAAGGGTCCGAACCCGGGGCGCGACGCCATCGCGTTCGGGAGGAATGCCTTCCCCCCACCGTCATGGCGGGCCTGTCCCGGCCACCCATGTTCGTTCACGCGCTCAAAACGTCGATGCCCGGGCCTTCGCCTCGCCGAAGCGGCTTCGGCCGCGCAGGCGGGACGGGCCCGGGCATGACGAGTACATCACGTCGATTAACGTCGCAGCAGCCGCCCCTCAATGCGTCCAGGGCTCGCCGCGGCGGAAGGAGAAATTATCGGCATAGGCGGCCGGGCGGCGGATCGAATCCTGCGGCTCGATCACCTGGTACGCGATGCCCTTGCGCTCGCAATAGGCGATCGCCTCTTCCTTGCTGTGGAAGCGCAGCGTGATCTGCTGCTTCATGTCGCCCGACGAGGTCCAGCCCATCAGCGGCTCGACCGAGCGGGGCTGCTCCGGCTCGTAGTCGAGCTGCCATTCCTTCGTCTTGGACCGGCCGGATTGCATCGCGTTCTTGGCGGGCTTGAAAATGCGTGCGGTCATTGGCGGTCCGGCCTCTTCGTCTTTTCGTTCGATTTCGATGCGTCACGGTAGCAGTTGGTGGAAACCTCAGGGATAGTATACAGACACCGATTGGGAACTGATCGGTGATTCCGGCCCCGGGCAACCTTCTCCGACGGTATAGTCATTATGCTGCACCGTGACAATTGCGTACCCGCCGTTCGCGCTGGGGTCCCGCCCGGCGGCACTGCTTCGCCGACATCAGCGTAACCGCCCCTCCGAGAGCTTCCGTCGCATGGCCTTCCTGAACATCAACGCCACGCTCCCTGAAAAAGGCCGTGACCTCAGGCTCGACCTGTTTCGCGGGGTCGCCAACTGGGCGATCTTCCTCGACCACATCCCCGACAACGTCGTGAACTGGGTCACGACGCGCAATTACGGCTTTTCCGACGCCGCCGATCTGTTCGTGTTCATCTCCGGCTATACCGCCTCGTTCGTCTATGCGCGGATGATGCTGGAGCGTGGCTTCCTGGTCGGCGCCACCCGGCTGACCAAGCGGGTCTGGCAGCTCTACGTCGCCCACATCATCCTGTTCGTGATCTATATCGCCTCGATCAGCTATCTGGCGCTGCGCTTCGGCGATAGCGAGATGATCAACGAGTTCAACGTCGCCGGCCTCGTCGACAACGCCACCGAGACGCTACGCCAGGGCCTGTTCCTGCGCTTCAAGCCGCTCAATCTCGACGTGCTGCCGCTCTACATCGTGCTGATGGGCCTGTTCCCGCCGGTGCTGTGGTTCATGCTGCGCAAGCCCGATTTGACGATGGTGCTGGCGATCGTGCTGTGGCTGGCGGCGCGTCACTTCGGCTGGAATCTGAATGCCTATCCGGCCGGCCAGTGGTACTTCAACCCGTATTGCTGGCAGGTGCTGTTCGTGTTCGGCGCCTGGTGCGCGATGGGCGGCGCGCGGCGCTCGATGACGCTGATCAACGCGCCGATCACACTCTATCTCTGTCTCGCCTATCTCTTGTTCGCGCTGGTCATGACCATGGCCGGCCGCTTCCCCGCGTTCGGCGGCATGTTCCCGGAATGGCTGTTCTCGGCCTTCAATCCCAACGACAAGACCAACCTTGCGCCCTACCGCTTCCTCCACTTCGTCGTGATCGTGATCCTGGTGATCCGCTTCGTGCCGAAGGAATGGCCGGGGCTGGAATGGAAAGTGTTCGATCCCCTGATCGTCTGCGGCCAGCAGTCGCTCGCCGTGTTCTGCGTCGGCGTGTTCCTGTCGTTCGTCGGCCATTTCGAGCTGTCGATGAGCTCGGGCTCGCTGCTCGCACAGATCTTCGTCAGCGTCGCCGGCATCGCGATCATGACGACGGTGGCCTATTACATCTCGTGGTCGAAGAAGCAGGACAAGCCGCTGAAGCCACCGCCACCCAAGCCGGCGGCAGCCGCGGCGAAGGCGGCCTGATCCGGCAACGCCTGGCGGTTGAAGCGCGGCCTTCAGCCGCCATGGGCCAAG
Source organism: Bradyrhizobium sp. CCBAU 65884 (assembly GCF_028128835.1). Classification (NCBI taxonomy): domain Bacteria; kingdom Pseudomonadati; phylum Pseudomonadota; class Alphaproteobacteria; order Hyphomicrobiales; family Nitrobacteraceae; genus Bradyrhizobium; species Bradyrhizobium sp. CCBAU 65884. Next base: position 91,397 of record NZ_LBJU01000005.1, read on the forward strand.
ATCGATGGCCTCAGCAACGGCCCAAGGCGCGACGATGGTTCGGCGCGCTTCAGGCGGCTTCTTCGCCGTCGAACTCGGTGAATTTCTTGTAGATCCAGTCGCGGCCGTCATGGCGGCGCCAGACCTTGCCGACCACGAGCTGCCCGTTGATCGAGCGGCGGGGCACGATCACGGTCCAGAGGTGCCAGATCTCGCTCCAGCTCGATTGCGGACCGACGGTTTTGAAGTTGCGATCGAAAGACATGACGCAGAACTCACAGGATACGCGCGCTGCGACGAACCGTGACCTTGTGTGAGCACGAATTGCAGGCAGCCCATCGCGAGCCGGAATCGATCTGATAACGATCGCCGAAGCGGCCGCAACAACCGCTCATCCTTAACCTAACCGGTCAACCTTACTTCTCCCGGCCTGGGGCCGAGATCGGTTGAAAGCCGGCGCCGACTTATCTACAATACGCGCACGATTTGAGAATGACCGCGCCATCTTGGGCGCGTGGCGATTTGATTGAGCTGACGTCCAATTTTGTGAATTGAAATTTCGAGAATCTCGTCAGGGCGACCACAATGAATTTGCAGTGTGAACGTCTGCGCCTGGCGCTGCGATCGACACCTCCTGCGCCAATCGCAAGGACGCCGGCGCAAGAACCGACCAAAGCCGCCAACGACAACCACGGGATATGGCCGCTGCTGCCGTTTCCGCTCGGCTGGTACGCCTCGAGCTGATTGGCCGGATCCGAAAAGGCGGCAGCCGAAAAGCGCAACGCCGCTCAAGCGGAATATCATCGCTTGGCGGCGTCCGTTTAGACATTGGGCGCTGAAATCCCCAATACACATATGTCTGTGGCGACAGCGAAAGGTTCGATGCTGCGTCGGCAATTCTGTCCCGGTCAGCGCGCCGCAACCGCTTGAAACATCGCGCCGAAGTCGCGGAAACGCCGCCTGTCAGATCACGTCGGAGGTCGGATGGAAAAAGTCCAGGAGATTCACCCTCGGGACTGGTCGGGGCAGCTGGATTCGAACCAACGACCTGCAGTACCCAAAACTGCCGCGCTACCAGGCTGCGCTATACCCCGAATGTCCGGCGAGCCCCGTCGATACACGCTTCCCAAGGCGCCAGCAAGGCTTCCAAGGCGCCAGCAAGGCTTCCAAAGCGCCGGCAAGCTTCCAGGGTCCGGCAGGCGCTCGCCCGCCCGCCTATTTGCTGCCGAACAGCGGATGGCCGACGCGGTCGCCGGGGCGGATGCCGTATTTCTGCGCTGTTCCCGCCACCACCTCCAGCACGGCCCGGGCGGGCCCCCGGGACGAGATGATCTTGGTCGACATCGGCTCGGTATTCTCGGCGATGCGCAGGATGCGGCCGTCGGCGCGGATGAAGATCATGTCGAGCGAGACATAGGTGTTCTTCATCCACATCGACACCTCCTGCTCGGGGTTGAAGTCGAACAGCATGCCTTTGCCGTCCGCCAGCTCCTTGCGGTACATCAGGCCGGTCTGCTTCTCCTCCTCGGTCGTCGCCACTTCCACCGAGAACACCTGCACGCCGTTCTTGGTGACGATCTCGAGCGGCTGGAAGCTGGCGGCGCCGGCGGGCGCGCCGGCAACAGCACAGCCGGCGATGACGAGGATGGCGGCAAGCCAGCCCTTCAGGGCGGACCAGACAGCCTTTCGATCAGGATTCATGGGGGCACTCGAGGCGTGGGACTGGACCAGTCCTTACGCGGCGGTCGCCGGAAAAGCCAGAGGCGCACCGGTCTGCCGACGCGGCCCTGCTCACGATTGCGGGAAATGAAGCTTGGGGGATTTGAAAGCTTGCAGGGACTTGGACGCCAGAGCGCGAGTCTCCTCGCGCTTAGTGCGACTGCAATCCCGGCGATCCGGTCTCGGGATGGATCTCGGCCGCCATCATGCCCTTGGAGCCGGGCCCGAAGCGCACCAGGACATACTGGCCGGGCCTGAGCTCGGTCATGCCGAAGCGGCGCAGCGTCTCCATGTGCACGAAGATGTCGGGCGTGCCCTCGCCGCAGGTCAGGAAGCCGAAGCCGCGCAGCCGGTTGAACCATTTGACCTGGGCCCGTTCCAGCCCGCTGGTCGCGGTGACCGTGACATGGGTGCGCGGCGGCAGCATCTGTGCCGGATGGATCGCGGTCGACTCGTCCATCGAAACCACGCGGAACGCCTGGTAACCCTTGGCGCGCTGGATGCACTCGACGACGATGCGGGCGCCCTCATAGGCGGTCTGGAAGCCGTCGCGCCTAAGCACGGTAACGTGTAGGAGCACGTCCGGCCAACCATTGTCGGGAACGATGAAGCCATAGCCCTTGGAGGCATCGAACCATTTGATGACGCCGTGGACTTCAACGAGATTGGCGCTGGTCTCGCCGAGCCCGCTGAACGGACTGAGCCCGCTCTCGCGACCGGCACTGCCGTGCTCGCCCGGCGTGATCCGCCCGGGCGATGCCCCCTGCCCGGGAACCCCGAGCTTCTTGGACTCAAATCCGTCCGACGACCCCATAACCCCGGACCCCACACTGTCATGCGACCCGCCTCAGCAGCGGTATCGAATCACGCGTCTTTCGAGAACCTTCTCAACTGGACGCGACGCGAATCTTTCGACTCAAAAGATAACACTCCCGGTTGCGAGGCATAGATAAAAAAGAGATTCGCCGGAACCTATGAACAGCTTGCACAGCCGCGAATCAAATTGATGCCTCAATTGCCGACAAAGGGCCCGAGTGCTTCGCCGATGTCGTGGTGGATGACGAGATCGGCAATGTCGTCCTGCTCGGTCGGCTCGCGGTTGATGATCACCAGACGTGCACCGGCGTTCTTCGCCATCATCGGAAAGCCCGCCGCGGGCCACACCACGAGCGAGGAACCGATCGCGATGAAGAGGTCGCAGGCCTGCGACAATGCGGTCGCGCGCTGCATTTCATCATCGGGCATCATCTGGCCGAAGGAGATCGTGGCGGTTTTCACCGGCTCACCGCACGCGGTGCAGTTTGGCGCGAGGCCGTCGCCGTCGAAGCGACGCTTCACCCAGTCGAGCGGATAGGCCTGCCCGCATCCGATACAACGCGCATAAGTGGTATTGCCGTGAAGTTCAATCACGTGCTCGCCGGCGAAGCCGGAGGCCTGGTGCAGATTGTCGATGTTCTGGGTGATGATGGCGGGAACCTTGCCGGCGCGGTAGAGCGAGGCCAGCGCCCGATGGCCGCGGCCGGGTTTTGCCGCCGCGAAGACCTCCTCCATCGCAAAACGGCGGCGCCAGGACTCGTCCCGCGCTGACTGGCTCGCGACGAATTCGTCGAACGGGATCGGACGGTTGCGCGTCCAAATTCCGCCCGGCGAGCGGAAGTCGGGAATGCCGCATTCGGTCGAGATGCCGGCGCCGGTGAACGGCACGATGACCCTTGCCTCGGCGATCATGTCGCCGAGCCGTTCAACGCCGCTCTGAAGATCCGATGCAATCAATCGCGGGCCTCCGATTCGTTTCGCCTGCCAGCATCATGCACAAGCGGCAAGATTGTTGACGCTCTTATCAAGCGCTAACGCGAGACGCTCGGCAATTTTTTCCGACCTTCGCATATCACAATCCTGCAATGCCTCCTCCCCATTGACGCCCCATTCAGGAGCCCCAATGGATGGGTCAATGCGACTCAAGATGATGCGGCGGCAGTGCTTGAGTTGAGTTAAGTAAACCCGAGGGGATGGTCATGACCGAAGACGAAGAACGCAAAGCTCGTGAGCGCGACGAAATCGCCGCCCGTGTCGCCGCCTTCCGTGCCACGCAGGAAAAATTCAAGCGCGAGCGCGAAGAGTATTTCGTGTCGACCCTGGAGAACGCCCGCAAGGTCGAACGGCCCTCGCTCTGGCCGTAATTCACGTCCCGATCAATGCACGTGAAAAAAGCCCGGAGCATCGCTCCGGGCTTTTCGCTTGAAAGAGACTACCAGTGGCGCCAGTGGCGGTGGTGCCGGTAGTACGGTCCGCCGCCGTAATAGGCGTAGGAGCCCGGCCCGTAATAATAGTCGGGGCCGTCGTAATAGCCGTAGCGCGGGCCGTAATAGCCGTACGGATGGGACGCTGCGACCGCACCCGCGGTGATCGCGCCGGCGGCGAGGCCGAATGCGAGGCCCGGGCCAATGCCGCGCCCGCGCGCCTCGGCAGGCGCAGGGGCCGCAACCGCGGTCACGCCAACGGCTGCGACGGTGGCCAGAACTGCCAGTGTTTTTTTCATGCTCTCCTCCTTCGCGTCTCGCGGAGATAACGACGAGCGCCTGCGATGGTTGCGCGCAGGGCGCGGAACCGGCCACAGCAAAAAAGGTCGATCCAGCCGGAACGAAATCGCCGGCCGGGGATTGCCTCCTCAAGTGCGGGAGCCTCCGCCATCCGGGTCGAGGCGACAGCACGAAGCCCCGTCAGCATCTCCGCGATGCTGGCGGGGTTTTCAGTTTCACGGGAGCAGATGGCAGCAGACCACGATTGCTGCCAGCGGGGCGAACGACCGAGGAGGAGAGTTTGCCGTTATCCGCTTTGCTGGCCCGAATCCGCAGGCTGGTTCCCAGATCCGACGATCAGCACTACGATGAGATCGTTCGCAGCTTCGGTGTCGGGACGCTGCACCCCCCGCCGACGCCGATGAGCGACGGCGAGCTGGCGCGGGCGATCGCCGAGTTCCTGAAAGAGCAGCCGTCGAGCGAATCCGTCGCGACCCTCGGCCGCCGGCTCGACCCCTCTTCTCCGCTTTGAGTTTCCTTCGAATTTCTTCCGCATTTCTTGGCGAGAGCACGGAACCAGAAATGCGCGCGGACGTTGAATCCCCCTTCACGCAGAGAGCGGAAGAGGCCCGACATGCCCGCGTGGCTCGAAGTTTTGCTCAATTTGTCCGGCTATGCCGGTTTCGTGGCGCTCGCCTCGCGCGGCACCGCGAGCCCGCAGTTGCCGGCAGACGATCGCATGTACAGCGACGATCGCTAGCGCCGCTTTAATTGGCGTGCGCCGCCTGGCCCGCCGTGCGCACCAGCCGGTCGGCCTTGACCGCAACGCGCGTGTCCTCGAGCTGCGGCCGCAGCGAGAAGCTGATCACCACGAAAGCGAGACAGAACAGCGCGCCGACGACGGCGACGCGCCGGTAGGTGTGTCGGTCGCCTTGGTAAAAGGACGGCTCTGAAAAAGGTGTCATGATAAAAATGCTTCTTGGCAAAGGTCGTTTCTTGCTTGTCCTTGCCAGACACCTACCGCAACGAGCGACAAGCGCAACGCGATTGGGCTTTTAACCTAACCGAATAGGGTTATCGGCTTCCGCGCAAATGATCGTTAGGAGTTTGCGGAGCGCCTGCGATTTCCAGCGAGCCGCTTGCCATATCGCAGGAAGCCGAAGCGACCGCAGCCTGGCGACCGGCTTTGTTCCAGCTTCGACACCATTTCGTTCTCGAAGAACGAATCGGAATCGAAGAAATCGGCGCGGAGCAACTCTTAACAAAACGTGCGCGCAGGCACGACGATCGGCTCACGTCGCATCGGGAGACGAGGCCTCGGGAGATTTCGATCCCGGCGGCGGCACTTGCGGCACCGACGGCTTGCCGTTGCGCAAGCGTGGGTGTCGATCGTACCAGAACACTTTCGCGATCTCGGCGAGAAACCAGCACGCATTAATGTCGCTCTCCCTCGCCTCACTCCTTACGGAGGAGGCGCGGGCGGGACTGTGCGAAGCATCACGTTGTCTCGTCTTGATGTGTGTGGCCGCATCGCGCGCGGCAGGCGCAACATGTTCTGCATCCGACTCCATTTCGTTCTCAAGGAACGAATCGGAGTCGGAAAAATCAGGGCGAAGCGATTCCTAACGATCGATGAAAGCGCGCGACGCAACCTCTTCAGCGGCGTGACTCGCCGTCGGCACAATCTTCGGCGGCAGGAATTTCGAGACGACCGCAAACACGATGACGATCTCGCGGCAAGGTTCGCATCGAAAGCTGTTGGCGGACGTCGCCATCATCGGCTTGGCGCATCGCGGGCATGTCATGCAGGCCGAACGCTGACGGCACATGTTCGTTCCTGAAGCATCAGCGGCGAATGCTCGCGCCGGCAACCACACCCGCCGAGACGAACTTCAAGTTGGTCGCCTCGTCGCCCCTGCGCAAGCCGCCGATCAAGCGCGAGCCGTCAGACCAGACGGCGCTTGCCGGGTCCCCTGGTGTCGTCGGCGTCCGCCAGAACAGATCAAGCCGCCCGCTTCACTTTTTCCTTTTCCGAGAAGCATTCCAGGATCTGGATGCGGAGCTCTTCCGCGGCCGGGCCCTCGAGCTTCCTGAGCTCGTTCCAGAGCCTGATCACTTCGCGCTGTTTTTCGACGGTCATGAGTCCACCTCCCAAGCGGTCCTTAAGGCGGCTCACTAGAACAAAATGAGAACAAAAAGTCCAGTCCCTCGCGCGCGATTTCCGGCATGTCGCGTTGAACCTTTTCAACGCCGCCTGGACCCATGGAAGCTGGGGATTTCAGCGCCCAGTCATATGGCAGCGCTGCGGTGAACGAACATATTCCGTCATCGCGGCGCTGTTGCTTTTTGGGTTTTCAACTTTAAGTTAGAAATACGGCTGGCGGCCAGGCGCTGAAATCCCAATGCCGTCAGCCAGAAGAGCCCCGTGCGAAAGCGCGGGGTTTTTCTTTGAGGGCAACGGCTGCCTGCCCAGGTGCATGTTTAGCCCGGACAGATCACTGACGGGTGTTCGGAGACATAGCTGACACATCAACATTGGCTGGATTGGTCCGATT
>NZ_LBJU01000006.1:0-6545 GCF_028128835.1 Bradyrhizobium sp. CCBAU 65884
GACCAGAAAGAACCGCACGGGCCAACACCGCTGGAGCACATCCGCAGATGTCATCGATCTCGTGCGTGTTCTGGCACGCCAGATGCCCGACGGCACGTTCGCGGCGGTCCTCAACCGAGCGGGCAAGTCGACGGGGCACGGTAACAGCTGGACCCGCGCCCGCGTTCGTCACTTGCGCAACCAGCAAGCTATCGCACCCTGCCGGGAAGGCGAACGCATGGAGAGAGGAGAAATGACTCTGGATGAAGCCGCCGCTGCGTTGAAGGTCAGCCCATCGACGGTTCGCCGCCTGATCGCGGAGCGAAGCTTGCCCGCGCACCAGCTGTGCAAGGGCGCACCCTGGGTGATCAAGGCGCTTGATCTGGAGCACCCCGAGGTCAGGAACGCCGCGCAGGCGCGGCGCTTCCGGCGCCCGTCGTCTGGCGATCTCCGCCAAAGAGAGCTTGAACTATGATGGCATAGCGAGGTGGGCAGTATGAATCGGACTCGGGCGGGCCGAGCAGCAGCACGTTTTCTCCGTTGGCTATCCAACGTGATGCAGCAAGATCACGGATTTGCTTTGGATCGATTGACGGCTGCGCCTCGAAGTCGAAGCCAGCAAGCTCCTTCACCGCCGGGAAGTGTGCGAGCTTCAGCGCCATCTCTATGTGGCGATGGTCCTTGCGTGCGATCTCGCGCTCGCACAGCAGGATCAGCGTCTCGCGCGCCGACAGGTTCGCGCGCGCCGCCTCGTCGAGCAAGCTGTCGAGCTGATCGCGGATACCGGAGAGCTGCAGTCGCGCCAGCATGGTATCGAGCGGATCGGTCGTTGCTTCCATTATCTTCTTTGCCCGCGTCATCAGAAGCTTCCTCCGACCACGGCTTCGTATTCGGCAAGAGGGCGCAACAACGACGGCGGTGAGGACGGCGCCAGCACCGCCGCCGCGATCTCAGCCCGGCGGACCGCGCCATTGCGACCAGCAACACCATCGAGATGGGCGGTGTCGATGATCCGCAGCCGGCGTCCATCCGATTGCTTGTGGATCGCAACCTGGTGCAATCCATGGCGGATCCGCACTTCCCCGGCCGCGATCGTTACCGCCACGCGCTCGCCAATCAGGCGCCACGGCACTGAGTAGCTGTTCGTGTCGATCTCGACGGCGCAATCGTGGCCGACGACGCGGGTCAGTTCACGCAAGGATCCGAACGAGGGTTGCCCGCCGAGCGGCTTCAATCGGTGTGCCTCGTCACGCGCGAGGCGAGCAATCGACGCCTCCCCAGTCGTGCCGTGGATACGCACGTTCGCCACCTCACGCTCCCATTCGGCCAGATGCGCCTCGAATGCCTCCCAGCTCGCGAAGGAATGCCCCGCGATCGCGTTCTTCTTCACGTAACCGACGCCATTCTCCGTCTTGCCCTTCGTCCGCGCCCGATACGGCGCGCAGGCGCGAGGACGGAAGCCCCAATGCTTCGCGAACGCGATGAGCTTGTCGTTAAATTTGACCGACCGGCTCACGGCGTCGTGGCGCACCACCAGCGCGCGTGGATTGTCCATCAGCACTTCCTCCAGCACGCCGCCGAAGGTCGTGGACGCGCTCTCAAGCCCCGCAAACCAGTGCTCCTGCTTCTCAGCCCGGAACGCACGCACATGTAGCCGCCGCGAATGTCCGAGCGTCGCCACGAAGACGAATGCTTTGATCTTGGCCCCGCCGATCTCGACCAGACGCTCGCCGAAGTCGATCTGCAGCTGCCGGCCCGGCGGCGTCTCGAACCGCGTCGTCGCCAGCGCTTCGGCCTTCAGCGCCTGGCAATACGGCTGCACGGCCCGTTGTAGGGTTCGCCGGCTGACCGCCACGTCTTTCTCTGCCAACAGGTCCTGGCGCACCACATCCGCATTGCCCCGATGCCGGATGAACCGCTCGCGCAGCCAACCTTCAAGGCCGTCGAGCCGCTTCGCCCGCTCAGGGAACTTGAACGGCTTTACCCCGCCCGCCGCCACGTAGTCCTTCACCCTGTAATGACTGCAGCCCAGCTGCCGCGCAATCCGCTTCAGACCCCACCCGCACGCCCTCAGGCGCGACATCTCCGCCACGTCATCCGGCGTCTTCATCACCTGCCCCCGTGGATCAATCCACGACGAGCTTTCCGCGATTCGTTCCTCTTTCACTCACTCTCTCCTCGGCTATCCAAGGAGGGGGCAATTCCTCATGACGCCGAGGGGGCAGTTTTCCATGGCGCGCGACAGTTTATGCCCCGATTGATCATGTCGGACTTTCGACATTCCGCGTGGCCAATCAAACGAGGGAGAAGGCAACAGCAGAAAAGGCGACGGTTGTCGGCGTCCTTCTCGTACATTTTCATCCGCGCGAGTCCTCTAACACCGAATGAGGTGCTTGGCATCGACGTTGCATGCGACAGATAGAGAGGCCTGTCGAGTTAGCGTCATCGTCGGTGAGCACGCTTCGCCGGAATGAACGCACAATCGTCAAGCTCATTCTGCAGCACAGAATTGAGGTGCAACGCGCAGAACTGGATGCGTCGTCGGTAAGACGATCGCGATCACCGGATCTATGAGCCGACGGATCACCGAGCCGCATTGGAATCACAGTCTCTTCAGGAGGCTTCAACAACCGAATACTCTTGGTGAGATGAGTTAGCGGAATCTACAGTTGCGTCCAAACACTCCAAGAGCGAGGAGGAACGCGATGCCCGAGGTAAAAGGTATTCCTCTTGATGCGCCTCTCTACAGTGGGAGCAAAGACCGTGGCAGCGCGTTTCTCGGCTGCCAAGCCATAAACCTTGTATTCAGCGTGGGGAGCGAGGTGTCCTCTCTACTACCGAGGGGATTAGTGCCCCCAGCAAACCCTGCAATCGCCGCCCCCCCCCCCCCCCCCCCCCCCCCCCCCCCCCCCTTGTGGGGGTCGCGAGCTATCCCTCAAGCACTGTGGGGCCGTACTTGGAGTGCTATTCAGGAATTCAAGTTCGTGATCCCGGCGGTGAGACCGGCTTTTACATTCCTTACATTTACGTGACAACGAATGATGCAGCGCTTGCCTCGGGACGAGAGGTTCTTGGTGCTCCAAAAAAGCTGGCGCACATTGCTCTGATTAGAGAAGGTGGCCTAATTCAGGGTACGCTCGAGCGTCCAGCTGGCAAGCGCCTGCTGACTCTTACCGCTCAACCGGACCAGCGCATGAGCTCGGGTTCGCAACAGATGTTTTCTGCGCGGACGTATTTCTACTCGGTTCGGCATTTGCCCCCCATCAATGAGCGCGGGAAGGGCGCAGTAACGCAGCTCGTCAAATGGTGCACCGCGCGAACGTTGCGACGCGACGAGCTTGGCGATCAAGTTCAATTTACTGGACCCACCTCCCTAACTTACGACTCACCCTCGATTGTCGATCCCGTGCACAATATTGCACTTGGCGAACCCATGCTCGGCACATACGAGGAGTATGACGCGAAGCTCGAGATCATTGATATCCTTTCGGAAACCGCAACTCCAGGCAATCGATAAGCTTTAGGGGTTCATCCAATCCTGAGTTCAGTCGCGGGCTCTCGGCGTGCCCATTGATGGGCCATTACAGCGACGCAAGCTAGCTAGGGTCCTAACGCACTGCATGAAACACGCAAGGGAGAAGGCTGCCGCGTGCGCCCGCCGCGGGGCGACTTCTCGGCGGTCGACTCGACGGAGAACGTCCGCCTTTCATTGGCATCTGACGCCCGAGACCATCAACGCCGTCTACGCCGACGGCTATGAAAGAACCCGTTGGCTCTCCTATGCCAGCTATGCTGCGCTGGTGCCCCTCCACAGCTGCCGAGCAGCCGCGGGCACGTGCGTCGTTGCGTCGTCCGGAATTAGCCGCTTGGTCAGTGCCATGCCAGCGGCGGCTTGGTCCCCGCGCAGCGACGTGGCGACCAACAGGTGCCGGCCTCGAAGCGAAGAAGACTGCTCATGCGGCATAATCCGGCTTGCGGCATAATGAGAGAGCTCGCGGATGAAAAGCGGTGATCATCACTGCTGCAGACTGGGAATATGAACAACGTCGATCATTCGCATAATCACCACAACGCTTCAGCGTATCCCTAATGGCTGGACCAGGACAGAAATCGAGGCGCTCATGCCAAGGAACCCACGCCGCCAGCGGCCTTTGGCTCGCGGTCTTCCGAGTTCTTTCAAGGTGCGCCTGCAGCCACGGTGCGGACCGGCACATAAGCAATGCATGTCGCTGCTCCGATCGTGGCCTTATAATACAATTTGCGGGCACCAATGCCTGGACGGCCTTCCTGCTCTTACACCCGCGTCCGTTTTCAGCAAACCGCGACAATGAGCTGACCACCGGCCGCTCGAAAATGCTTTGCTTTACCGAAGGCGCGTTGCCATCAGAACTGGCCGATCAGACGATCTTGGGAAAGTACTAGGCGACCGCCCCAAGCTCGTCGTCGCTTATATGATCTACATCGATTCGACTGCTCAACGCTGATGTTGTTGTATCTTGAGATTATCCAACAACTTCGAGCCTTCAGTGAACGATCTCGACCAAGATCGCTCTGCCAAGTCCAGATAGCTTTTCAGCAACTCGGAGGGCGTCTTGACCTCAGCAACGACTTTTAGAAAATTGGCGTGATCGTGCAAAGAGGAAGCAGTCAATCTCAAACCGTCTTTCAAAGCCGCCGCGAAGAAGTTCGTCGTTGCTTCGATCGACTTCTGCCAATCTGCAAACACGAATGAAGCGCGGGTGGCTGCAGTCGACTGCTTAATGTGCTCGGCGGCGCCACCTGGCCCAGCAGCCGATGCCTGGGTCACTTGCGGCCCTTGCTGTGTACGGCGTTTCTCGTCTTCAGCTACGTTCGATGCCATTGTACGTCTCCTCTCTAAACTGTAACGTTGTGATTGGTTTAGCGGCTCAGCTCAATCAACCTTTAGAGGGTAACACGATCTCCAATATGTGATACCTGCCACTTTTGGTAGCTTTGATCGCAAGGACCTGACTTAACGACGACATTTGACGTGACCAATGCTGGAGGCGGATTATTCAGTCTGCCAGATTCCCGATAGGTGCCCCGATGGCTATATTTCGCGGAGAGTCTGAATCGGCGTGTCGCAAAAGCCGTGTAGAGAGCGGCCAGTGGGTCTATGGCGTCGACGGCAGGTTCCGACGGCGGCGCCGAGCACTGGGCCATCATCGCCTCTGGTCGCAACCTGTCTATGCCGCGCGCGGCATAGGGCTGTCTCGATTAACGAAGCCAGAACTGCCCAATTCTCGGCGCCCTCGTCGCAACCGGCAAAAAGAGAGTTCTTGGCGTTGAGCTCAATTGGCCGCATCGCACGCTCGACAGCATTCCTGTCCATCTCGTGCGCCCGTCATCAAGTCAGAGCGTCAGGCCGTCCCAATGAGGCAGCGCGTAACGCAAGGCCTTCGCCGTGTTGCTCTACTGTGAAAGGTGATCAAGCTTTGAACCGGCCCGGGTTTGCCGGAGTACACATCCTTGAGCGAAACCGCTCATTGGCCCTTGTAGCGCGTGACGAAGTATTGGAACACCGGTCATCGGCATAACCTCTGGTGAACACCGCCCGCTCGGATCATCCATGGTAGAAGTTAGCGGGCACGTGGCTCGACGCTTGTGATCCGAGAGAAGAAACGCTATCCCTACCACGCGCCGCTAAGTTCAACGCTGCCAGCCTCCACGGCGGAAGAAGCTGACCGTAAGGTACATCGATCAGAAAAAGCCTTGGCACAACTACCAGAATTGGCCGTCCCCTCCCCGTCGACCAGTCTCTGAGCTGATCCGACAGCTTCCAGAGATGGGAGACACTCGCATGCCCATTGACCGCGATGGTGAAGGATGAGGGGCTTCAGGTCAACCGCAAGCGCGTGCAGCGGTTGATGCGCAAGATGGGCATCGCAGCGCGGGGACCAAGGCCGAACACGACGAGGCCAGCGTCGGGCCACAGGATCTATCCCTGTCTGTTGCGCAACTTGACGATCGACCGGCCAAAGCAGGCAAGGGCGGCCGACATCACGCACCTGCCCATCGGCCGTGGCTTTCTTTATCTCGTCGCCATCCTCGACTGAGCGAGCCGTGCGGTTCTGGCGTGGCGGTTGCCGAACACGATGGACGTCTCGTTCTGCGTGACGGCTCTGGAACAGGCGCTGGAGGGGTGCGGCACCCGGGAGATTTTCAACACCGACCAAGGCAGCCAGGCGGATTCAGGCGATCGTTGATGCTGCCCCCGAAGCGATGCACCACCTCGTCCGGTTCGATGATTTTGTCGTACCGACGGCTCAAAATGGCCGCTGTCCCTGGCGGTGGTGCTAATCAGGGACATGACTATGGGTACCGGGGACAAAGACGAGCCGCCGCCCTGGCTGTTCTCTGATGATCAAGAGCAGCGCGCCCTCTATGACGAGTGGTCTGCCGACCCGCCGACAGCTGGGACACCACCGCTGCCCGCGCCAAGTTGAGTGCGAGCTTCCTACCCAGATTGCCGCGCTACAGATAGTTCACGGGCAAGGCAGCTACCTGGGCAAATGACAGACGATTCGGGATCCGACACAATTCAC
>NZ_LBJU01000007.1:0-7488 GCF_028128835.1 Bradyrhizobium sp. CCBAU 65884
TGCCGCCATCTTTGGCACAGCGACGCGAATCTAATGCGAATCTACGATTGCGAACTTGTGACTCGGGACACTAGCGCCGTACGCACTTCCTTCGTGTCCCGAGTTGTAGTTGCCTAGGATCGGTGCGCCATCTAAGCTTCGTACGCGGAACTCCGACGTCGCCGGCCCCTGCACGGACAACACCCCAACCCTTGCGGCATCAAACTGGCGGTCGCCGACATGGAATGTTTCCGGCCGCTTTGGACCGGTTGATGGTGGACTAGCTTCGCCCGGCAGCGGCGGAGATACGGTGCAAATCTCCGACGGCAACAGCAGGTCGTATAGCGTCGGCACCGATCCATTATGCAGATAAGGAGCCGTTGCCCAGATGCCGTTAAGTGGTCGCGCCTTGTAAGCCAAGATCGAATTATTGGTTTCCAGGCATTCCTTGGCGCGGGCCTTCTTGACCAGATCGACCGTTCCCGGAAGGCAATCGCGTGCGCCGCCGCCACGATCGTTGGTTTTTCCTCGCCGCGGCCAAACGTGTCGTCGATGATCTTGCCGGCGAGTTCATCGGCCCGGCCGATGATCGAGGCGATCGAGACGTGCGCCAGCATCGAGCGAGTCTGATCGATGGGCTTGATCACGTCACCGGCATAGACGAACTGCTTCTTGCCTTCGAGCAAGCCCGCCTTCGACTTGTGCAAGTAGGTGTTGCAAGCCGTCCAGATGTCGGTACCCGCTGCAGGCAGCGGCTGCATATCGGCCTTGATCAGCTTCTTGGTGTCGGTCGAGTCAAGCGGCAGATGACAGCCGGCGCATCTTGCGACAAACAGCCGCTCGCCGACAGCCGCCTTTTCACGGTCGATACTCCCAAGAATGTGTTCGGGCCACTTCGGCGAATACAACCGGCCGAGTTGACGCTCGATATCAATCATCCCGCCCAACCGCAGGCTCGAACCATAGCCCAGTTTGTCGTTCTCGGGACGCAGCCCATTTCGTATCGCATCGATTCTCGACGCGCGAGCATCCGGAGCGGATGCGACTTCCACTATGGCGCGAGAGGTTTGTGCGGGGAATAGTTCATGTCGATATTGAACCTGTAACGGACGTTCCGTTTCAAGCCGACGCAACATTGCAAGCGCTCCGGGGTCTACGCACGCTCGCACTGAAAGGCTCGCCCATGCGCTTCGCGCGCTTGCGGGCGAGCGTTGCTGACGGCGATGACTCGATCGGCCTGATCGTCTCCTTAGCCGGCAAAAGTCATTTGTCGCAGCGCGGCCGGGACATCGAGCTTTGCGCCGGCGACGCAACCTCGATTCTGCATTCGGAGCGCGCGACTGTCACCTATATCGACGGAATACTATTTGGTCTGGCGCTACCCCGCGAGGCACTTGCGCAGCGCGTGACCGACATCGAGAGCCTCGCAATACGGCCGATTCCTCAGCGAAATGAAGCACTCCGCCTCCTCATGGCCTATCTGAAGTCAGCATTTAAGGAGGGGCCTCTGGCCCGCCCCAAGCTGCGTGATGCGGTCGTAGCTCACACCTGTGATCTTGTTGCGCTCGCGGTCAGCGAGTGCGCCCCCTTGGGCGAGAGCGATGCGAGTGCGATCGTGGCCGCGCGCCACAGCGCCGTACTCGACTACATCGCGGCACACTTTCAGAAGCCCGGGCTTAGCGTCGAGGAGGTCGCTCATCGCCAAGGCATTTCACCTCGCCATCTGCAGCGCCTGATGACGTCATCAGGATCATCGTTCACCGGGCATGTGAATGAGCTACGCCTCCAACTTGCGTTCAAACTGTTAACCGAGGCGCGCGTCAGCGCGCAGCTAATTTCCGATATCGCGCTCGAGGTCGGCTTCTCGGATGTTTCGCATTTCAATCGCCTGTTCCGAGCTCGGTTCGGCGATTCGCCGCGTGGGGTTCGTTACGCCAGCGGGGATCGCGGCCGAGCCACGTGCCCCTGATCGGCGCGCGCGCGACATCTTGCTAGCGAATGTCCGCATTCCCGGCTAGGGATTTGGAGCTATCCGCCTGGCAGTAGACCTATTATGCTCACATTGAGTTTTGTCGAGTTTGACCCATCGCGGCCCCGGAGCAGTTTGAGAAATTGGTCTTCGTCGCCCGCTTTCCTGCGCCGGCCGGTCGCGATCGGAACAATGACCTCGTCATCTGCATGACCGACAGAGCGGTCGTTGGAGGCTATATGCTGCCGCAAAAGCAGCGAAAACCTGTCTATCGAATTGATCTTACGATCGACGAGCAGCTGATTAAACGCCCCCAGAGCTGTGTTCGGAAAGAACATCCACCGCCGAGTACCTTCCTGGGAAGCAACGCGCCGCGACATAATGCCGAGGAAGATTGAGAATAGCAGGATTTTCCGGGCACCGAGATCATCTTCCTTGTGATAAGCTGTGGCATGGACCGCGCGATGCAGCTCCGACATTTGAAAGAAGCCGAGCGGCACATAGCTCAAGGCGAGCGCCACATCTTTGAGCAGGAGGGACGGATAGGGTTCATGGTTCGTCAGGGCTATGACGCCGGCGAGGCGCGGAAGCTGCTCGATAATTTCAAGGCCTCTCAAATGCAGCACCTGCAGCATCGAGACCGCATCCTCAGAGAACTACAGCAGTAATGACGGCAAGGGCGCTCAAGTGCGGCTGCGAGCCAGCTAAGCGGACTCGGCTTCGATACTTACTTGGCGAATGCTAGGCTGTTTACTGTAAAATGGGCCGTAGCTGCGACGAAGGCCTTGTCCGCTATAGCGGCCAAATTCGTGCGGCAGCGCTGGACCGATAAGAGATTGGCTTCAGCAACTGTCCCTGGCACTTTTCGGAGTGCGTGGCATTGGAAGTAAATGAAAGAACTGGCGCCCGGAATGAACGAAGGTGACTCGCTGGATAGGCTCCGGCGCCACGTCCGCATTCTGGTCGATATCGGACGACTCGGGGGTGAAAAGGTCGATCTGCATCGCTTTCTAAATCAAGCGGTCGTTCAAGTCGCGCGCGCAGTGGAGATACACCACGTAAAGATTCTTCGATATCGTCCGCACTCCTCAGATCTCCTCCTAGTCGCAGGTGTGGGATGGAAGGATGGGGTCGTAGGGACCGCGACATTATCGGCCGACCTACGCTCTCTCCACCCGGGCGCTCGTTTCAGACGGCAGAACCCGTCACCGTCCAAAATCTCGGTGAACAACAAGAATACATTCATTCGGATCTTCTGAAGGAGCATGGCATCATCTCGTTGACCAACGTTCCTGTGCTTATAGATGGTGCAGCCTGGGGTGTGCTCGAAGTGGACAGCACCAAGGCGAGAGAGTTCACCGAGGACACGACCGATTTTCTGACCGCCGCTGCCGCGCTGATAGGAGCCGTACTTCGCCACTATGCGCGGCCGGATGAAGAAGCGCGTTTGATCGCTGCTGCTGCCGAAGCTCAAAGGCGAGAAGTGCTACTTCGGGAAATGCAACATCGCGTCAAGAATAACTTTCAGCTCGTTTTATCTTCTATCTCCCTCCAAAAGCGCCGGCATCAGAGCACAGAGGTTCATCGCGAGCTGGATCATGTCGCTAGCCTTATCAACGCCATCTCGCTGGCGCATGATCAACTCGGCCCTCGACACGAAGGCCATAATGTAAACCTATCATCTTACATACGCGCACTTTGCAGCGCGATCCGTCAGCAAAATCGATGTCGAGTGCGACGAGCTCGAACTGAGCATCGACCGAGCATTGCCGGTCGGTCTCATCCTAAATGAGACTGCAATGAACAGCATCAAACATGCATTCGACCGGAATGGCGGCAGGATCAAGGTGCGCTTGGTAGGCGGCGTCGGCTACGGCGAGGCCCGTCTAACTGTGTCCGACAATGGGTGTGGCATCCAGAAATCGAACGAGCATGGATCGGGTCTTAAGCTGATCGCATCGCTTGCCAAACAAATCGGTGGCGACGTCCAGCAGCAAAGTGCCGACACGGGCACAACAACGACGCTCACGTTTCCGTTGATGACGTGAACCATTCGGACCAAAGTTGAGCGGTTCTTCAACAGGATCAAGCAATGCCGTCGGGTGGCAACGCGCTACCATAGGCTCGCCGCCAACTACCTTGCATTTATTCAACTCGCGTCAATCCGGTTGTGGCTGCGCCTTAATGAGTCCGCGCCCTACCTAGGGGCCTCATCATTTCTTGAAGCCTAGCTTGCCTTCCGTGTTTACTAGCCGAATTCGAAGAAGATCCTATCGTAGGTTGCTTAGGGGGAAATACAGTTCGACTATCGAATTCCACGTACGTCGTTCCATTTTGCGCAGCCATGCTCGCTGCTCCTTAACCTCATCTTCGACGAGATTGGTTTCAGATCCAACCTCCTCCTCCTCGCCAGGGGACGCAGTTTATTGACACCCTAAGTACTGGCCGTCCGCATCTGGATGCCAAGTGCGTAGACCCTCACGGGCGACAGCTGATCTTGCCTTGGAAGGCTCCCTCCTCTCTTGTTTACGATAATGATTTACAAGATCGAGTCATGTCGCCTCGCGAGCTATCCAGATCGCACTGATAAGCATACTCTCAAAGCCTCATCAGTCGCCGAGCACCTCTCATCCGGATGCGCTGATCTCTTCCGAAAGGCGAGCTACGTCAACATTTGCTCGGCGGCAACGCCGTCATGACCGCCGGCATCGCCGCGCTTGGGTCAGACGCAGTCAGGCGCTTAGTCCGTGAACTGCGCGAACCGCTCCCGCAACTGGCGCTGGAAGTTCTGCGCATCACCTTGGAACTGGAAGCACCCCACGAAGTCATCAGCAAAACGCACCAGATATGCCTCGCCTCAACATAGTGGTTTGAATTTCTTCGCAAACCAAAGATCGAGCGTAAAGTGCAAGTACAGATTACTGAGCACAGGCGATATCGGCCCCCCTTGCGGGGTCCCTTCCCTGGCTGGAAGGAAGATCCCGTCTTGCAGTGCCCCGGCCTTCAGCCATTTTGATATCAGCTGAAGGATGATCGGGTCGGCAATCCGGTGAGCCACCATCCGGCGTAACCACTGATGATCAATGCGGGTGAAGTAGCTGCGGATATCGGCCTCGAGCACATGGCTAACCTTCTTTGTCACGATATGCCGGCGCAGAGCCTGCAAGGCATGATGAGGGTTTCGCCCTGGTCGAAAGCCGTAACTGCAATCGAGGAAATCGGCTTCGAACACAGCCTCGAGAATGCGCGCGACCGCCCGCTGCAGCAGCCGGTCGGCGACAGTGGGAATCCCCAATGGTCGCGTTCCGACCTTGCCCGGCCCTTTGGGTATCTCGACCCGCCGAACCGGCGGCGCGCGGTACGTGCCTTCTTTTAGCTGTGCACAGATCTCCTCGACCCGCTTCTCCATCTCGCTCGCAAACTGTTTGGTGCTTTGCCCGTCGACGCCACTTGCTGCGTCCCGGTTCATCATTCGCCAAGTTTCCTTGAGGAACGCCGGTGTCAGCAAGTGGGCCAACGAGGTGAATCGCACCTCTCGGTCCAGTTTGGCTTTCTTCGCTATCTGACCCAGTTTCGTTGACATCAGAATCCTGCCTCTGTGCGTGCGGGTAATGTTTCCCTGCGGTCAGTCTTCATCTGCTTCGCCGCTTCCCCCTGTACGCGGCTTTCCCGCGCTCCGAGTACTACCAGCGAATCCGACTTCCACTGCAGCGTCTGCCTTTCTCAGGAATGATCCATATCGTCCGGCATACTCGGCGTGCTTCCGCTGCGCACCGAGACCACAGTGGATCTCTCAGGTTCCTTGATACTTCCTTCTCCGAACGTGCCGTGCGCTCTGACCCCGCCGCAGTCTCCAGCCACCTCGCCTTTGACGGTGACCTACTTTTGCCTTCCAGCCACTACGACTCTGTCGGCCTGCGGATTCTTATCTTTACGAGGCTGATCCGCTTCACTTGCGTTACAGCCCGCGCGTCGCTCTGCCTACGCTTAGCTCATGTCGTTACCTCCATAAGCCCAAGGCTCGATTCCCGGTGGGGCGGCTCTTCCCCTTGCCGGGACGGGAATTTCACCCGCTGGAAGCATCAGGCTTGGCCTGACGCACCATAGTGCAGAAAAAGATTCGCCAGCAGCGGGCTTACCACTCCACCTTGCGGTGTTCCGGCCTCCCGTTTCTGGATAGTCCCATCGGGCATCTCCACCGGAGCCTTCAGCCATCGCTCGACGTACAGCAAAACCCAGGGCTCCTGACAGTGCTTCCGAAGCGCTCTCACCAGAAGGGCATGATCGATCGTGTCGAAAAAGCCTTTGATGTCGAGATCCAAAGCCCAGTCATAGTCCCAGCACCGCTTACGCGTTTGCTCGATCGCCTGATGCGCTGATTTGCCCGGCCGATAGCCGTAGGAGTTGGGATCAAACACTCGATCCAACTCCGGTTCCAGATACTGCTTGACCACCATCTGTGCGACGCGATGCCGCCGTTGGCTTTGGGAATCTCCACGCGCTTGACCGCAGGTGGGAGATAGCTTCCCGACGCCATGCGATTCCACAGCTTGTAGAGGTTATTCCCAAGGTCCTGTGCGAATTCATCCAGGCTCTGGCCATCGACGCCCGCCGCTTTTCCATTCCCTGCCACCAGCTGGTAGGCCTCCCAGACCATACGCTTGGTGATCGGCAACGGTTTGTCCGGCGTCATGACGCTCCTCCCGACAAAGCCGGTTGGCGTCTGATGTCGGACAGAGTAACGCAGCCCCTTCGCTCCACAGCCATTACAGCCACTTCAGCGCTACTACGAGCTGCTCCGTCCCTGTCTCGGGTATTGGTGTTCTCCCTCGTGGTGTGCGCCACTTGCGGATTCCCCTTGACACCCCGAACCAGGTTCCCTCGTTCCGGATTGAAGCCTGTGATGAGATCATGCCGCCTATACACCGGCTGCCGCGTGGACCGTAAGCAGGTGTCGCCCACACTCTTCCGAGCATCACTATCCCCATGCCCGTTTTGACAGCGTCTGGACCCATTTCGATGCGTCATCGGCGGTTCGCTTGCGCTCATCTTCTCATCACTCACCTGACGGCGTATCCCGCCGCCTTTTTCCCCAGCGCTCACCACCGCGTCTCTTAAACGCAGCAGCCTGGAGTGGTTTGAAGCCTGCCCCTGCAGGCCGGCTCCGGGAGGCCAACTCCCATCTTCAACACAGTTGTGCCGGCAGACGCACCGGCTACGAGGCACACGGAAATATGGGTCGTGGACCCAGCGCTCGCACACCCCCTCATCGGACAGCCCGTAAATGTGCTTGAGCAGCAACAGCCCGATCATGAAGCGGCTCGCGATCCCTGGCCGACCATTCTCGCTATAGAGCGGCGCGATCTCGCCGTCGATCCAGTCCCAATCGACCTTGCCGGCGAGCTGAACCAGCTCGTGCTTCATATTGATGATTTGGTCCAGCCTGGCCCGGAACAGATCGCCCGATCCCGTCGTCCTGTGCTTCTTCGGTCGCATCGCCACCTCCGATGCGATGACGGAATCATGGTTGGCGATTCGAC
>NZ_LBJU01000008.1:0-155667 GCF_028128835.1 Bradyrhizobium sp. CCBAU 65884
GCTCCTGCAGCGCCGGTTCCGCTCGCTCCGCCGCCAACCTCGGCGGCCGCGCCCGCGGCTGCGGATAACGAATAGATCGGCATTCCAAATGCGGTGCCGCCCGGCTAATGCTTGGGCATGCCGCTACATCTGATCAAGCTCGCCGTCGGTTGCGACTCCGTCAAGGAATTGAAGGAGTGGATCGCCGAACGGATGCAGACCGCCAAGAAGAAGGGTCTGCCGCAACATCACATCCACATCACTCGCATGGTCCCCAAGCGCGATGCCGAGATCCTCTCGGGCGGGTCGCTCTACTGGGTGATCAAGGGCGAGATCGCCGCACGGGAAAAGATCATCGGCATCGAGCCGTTCCGCGACAAGGACGGTATCGGCCGCTGCCGGATCGTGATGCAGCCGAAAGTGGTCTCGGTGTCGCCACGGCCGATGCGCCCATTCCAGGGCTGGCGCTATCTCGCCGACGATTCCGTGCCGCCCGATCTCGGCAAGTCCGCCGCCGGCTCGATCGCGGCGATGCCGGAGCCGATGCGGCGCGAATTGCGCGATCTCGGGCTGCTCTAAACCGCGATATTGTCGATCAGCCGAGTCGTGCCGAGCTTGGCCGCGACCAGGATCCGCAACGGTCCGTCCTTGCGCGAGGCGAGGGGCGCCAGCGTCTCGGCATGGCGCGCTTCGTAATAATCGAGCGCAAAGCCGGCCGCCTCGATCGTTGCGGCGCCACGCTTCATGGCCGACGCAACGGCTTCGCCGGCACGGATGCGGCCGGCGCTGTCCTTCATGGCACGGTAGAGGATGGGGGCGGTCCGCCGCTCCTCCGGCGACAGATAGACGTTGCGCGAGGACATCGCGAGGCCGTCGCGCTCGCGCACGGTGCGGGAGCCGACGACCTTGACGCCGAGGTCGAGGTCGCGCGTCATCTGCGACACCACCCGCAACTGCTGAAAATCCTTTTCGCCGAAGATCGCGAAGTCCGGCCGGCACTGCGTGAACAGCTTGCCGACGACGGTGGCGACGCCGCCGAAGAAATGCGGGCGGAAGCGGTCCTCGAGGCCGGCGATCGCCGGTCCCTCCGGCACGATGCGGGTGGCAAAGCCGTCCGGATACATGGCATCGACGCCGGGATGCCAGACGATATCGACATCCTCGGCTGCGAGCTTGGCGATGTCGGCCTTCCAGGTGCGCGGATAGGCGCCGAAATCCTCGGTGGGGGCGAACTGGGTCGGGTTGACGAAGATCGAGACCACGACGCGGCTGGCGCGCCGCTTGGCGAGGCGGACGAGAGACACATGCCCGTCATGGAGGGCCCCCATGGTCGGGACCAGCGCGATCGTGGCCTTTCGCTTGCGGAGATTGTCGACGGCGCGGCGCAAGGTTGGGACCGTGCGGGCGATCAAAGGGCTTGCTGACATCAGGACTCGACAGGGTTGGGAATCGGCGCGGCATGACCTGGCGCCAGGGGCGACTAACCTTAACAAGCGGCGATCGTGGACGCCATGCATCCGGATGCGGCACAGCATCCCGCGCAAGGTGCGCGCGATGTCGCGACATTGTGGCTGGATCACAGACGAAAGACGACGCCGCGATTCATGAAGAACGGCGCAATACGATTTGCATTACCTGTCACGCATTTCACTTGACCGCAGACGCGGCCAACTCGAAGATATTCATCAGGGGTGTTGAGGATCGCCATGCTTGTGCAGGCTAGCCAAGGCCAATCCGGCTCGGCGCATGTGGTCGTGCTCGGCAACGAGAAGGGCGGCTCCGGCAAGTCGACCACCGCCCTGCACATCGCGGTTGCGCTCCTGAAGGCCGGCCAGCGCGTCGCCACCATCGACCTCGACTGCCGTCAGCAGAGCTTCACGCGCTACATTGGCAACCGTGCCGCCTGGGCGCGCCGCACCAAGCTCGACCTCGAACTGCCGGTGCATCGCTGCATCAAGCTCGGCGAGACCATGCAGATCGCCGAGAACGAGAATTCCGAGTTCCAGCAGTTCATGGAGGCGGTCTCGGCGGTCGAGAGCAGCTTCGACTTCATCGTCATCGATACGCCGGGCACCGACAGCTATCTGATGCGGCTGGCGCACTCGATGGCCGACACCCTGGTCACGCCGATCAACGACAGCTTCCTCGATTTCGACGTGCTCGGCACCGTCGATCCCGCCAACTACGCGGTGACGGGCGAGAGCCATTACGCCGAGATGGTGCGCGACGTTAGGCGCAAGCGCCGCCAGCTCGACGGCTCGACCACCGACTGGATCGTCGTGCGCAACCGCCTGTCGATGCTCGGCTCGCGCAACAAGCAGCTCGTCGCCGAGGGGCTGAAGGATCTGTCGCTGCGGCTCGGCTTCCGCTACGTCGACGGCTTCGCCGAACGCGTCGTCTATCGCGAATTTTTCCCGCGCGGCCTGACCGCCCTCGACGAGATCGACGAGGCCACGCTCGGCATGCGGCCCAATCTCGGCCATCTGACCGCACGAGAGGAGGTGACGAGCCTGCTCCGGCAGCTCAAGCTGCCGCTCGACGAGCGCGGCCGCCGCCGCGCCGCCAACCGGGCCGAGTGGTTCAACCAGGTCGACAAGCCGCTCGAGGTTCACGACATCCTCGGCGCCTGAGCGGCGGTATATCGCTACTTCCGATCGATCTGAGGGGCCGGTTCCGCGGGAACTGTGGCCGCGCTCCGCCGTTTTCACCTTACGTTGACCGTGAAATTGAACCCAAGCGAGAC
Organism: Bradyrhizobium sp. CCBAU 65884; assembly: GCF_028128835.1. Lineage (NCBI taxonomy): Bacteria > Pseudomonadati > Pseudomonadota > Alphaproteobacteria > Hyphomicrobiales > Nitrobacteraceae > Bradyrhizobium > Bradyrhizobium sp. CCBAU 65884. The sequence goes on from NZ_LBJU01000008.1 coordinate 2,723, forward strand.
CGGTTGCGTCGGATGGTGACGTGCACGCTGACGTTAGCTTGGCGAGGACGGGATGCCTACAAAACGTGTGCGGCGCACAATGAAAGGGCTGCCGGTTCACAATATTTGGCCTTCCTGTCACGCGCCTGTGACATATATTAGCGAATAGGCGACAAGGGGTCGAAGAGCCCCGGAAGAACACGATTTTCAACAGGGATTCAGGCCGCAAGAGCCTGAGGACGAAAATGAAGCGTGGAATTGCCGTTCTGGTTTCGGTCAGTGCTCTCTGCGGCATCGCCTATTTCACGGCGAGCAAGTGGGCGATCAAGCACGAGACCATTACCTTCTACGACGCCTCGCGCGACAATCGCCCGGTGCCCGTCGACATCGCGGTGCGTCGTGACAAGGAAATGCAGGCCAACGCCGGCATGATCACGCTGCCGGTCGCAGTGATCAATCACGGCAACACCGTCAAGAACACCGAGTACGGCTTCCTCGCCAACATCTTCGCTGCGCGCGGCTACATGGTCCTGAGCCCGCAGCACGACTTGCCGACCGATCCTCCGATGGTGACCAAGCCCGGCGAGCTCTATGTCGGCCGCCTGCCGCAGATCCTGCGCGGTGTCGCCAACATCCATCTCGCCGTGCAGGAAATGAGGAAGCTTCAGCCGAACGCCGACTACGACAAGGTCACCATGGTCGGCCATTCCATGGGCGGCGACATCACGATGTATTTCGCCAAACAGTATCCGGATGAAGTCAAAAAGGTCGTCACGCTCGACAATTTGCGCGTGCCCTTCGTCACCGCCGGCAAGTTCAAGATCCTGTCGTTCCGCTCCACCGATCCGCAGTTCAAGGCCGATGCGGGCGTGATCCCGACGGACGAGGAATGCGAGAAGGCGGGTATCCAGGTCGTGAAGACTGAATTCCAGCACAACGACATGCGCGACACCGGTCCGGATGTCGCCAAGAACTCGATCCAGGGCATGCTCGACAAATTCCTGAGCGCCGCCGACAGCGAGATCGCGCCGGTCGACACGCAATCCTCGCCCAATATCCTCGAGCCCGGTCCGGTCGCCTTGATGGGGCCTGCCAAGAGCTGACCTCTTCGCCCTGACGGCGCCCACATCGTCAGTCACGATCTGCAAAGCCCCCGCCAGCCTCTGCCGGCGGGGCTTTGCACATTGACCGGGCTGCTTGCGCTAACCACATTAGCCGCCCACGCAGGGTCAAGGCATGTCGGGCGAACCCATCAAACCCCGCAGCGGCGATGCCGTCTCGGCGCAAGCAGGCGGTGCGGTGCCGCAGGCCGGAACGTCGACTGCGGAAGACATCGCCGCCTTCGTCGCCAAGGCGCAGGCGATGTCACCGCATGCGCCGGGCGCGAAGGGGCGGCTGATCTTCGCGCTGGACGCGACGATGAGCCGGCAGCCGACCTGGGACATGGCCTGCGCGCTGCAGGCCGACATGTTTCGCGAGACCGCCGCGCTCGGCAGTCTCGACATCCGGCTGGTCTATTATCGCGGCTTCAACGAGTGCCGCGCCACGGGATGGATCTCCGACAGCAACAGGCTTGCGGCGTTGATGACCAAGATCGATTGCCGCGGCGGCGACACCCAGATCGGCAAGGTGCTGACCGAGGCGCGGCGCGAAGCGGTCGCATCGGGCGTGCGTGCCGTCGTCTTCGTCGGCGATGCCATGGAGGAGAAGGTCGACGAGCTCTGCGCCAAGGCCGGCGAGCTCGGCATGCTCAAAGTGCCCGTGTTCCTGTTTCAGGAAGGTCATGACGCCGTCGCCGAGCAGGCCTTTCGCGAGATCGCGCGCCTGACGGGTGGCGCCTGGTGCCGGTTCGATCCGGGTGCGGCGGCGCAGTTGCGCGAGCTGCTGCGGGCGGCTGCGGCCTATGCCGCCGGCGGTCGCGAGGCGCTATTGAAGCTGGCGAAGACCGCGAGCGGCGCGGCCAGGCTGATCGGCCAAATGAAGTAGCGCTCAGGCGTCGCGGCGAGGCGTATGCCATGCATTTTGCCGCGAGGGCGACTATATTCCGGTCATGACCCTGATCGCCGGCGCTGTCGCAATTATCACGCTTTATCTGCTGCTCCAGATGTTTCGCGCTGCCAATCCGGCGGTGCTGGCGAGGGCCATCAGGTTCGGTGGCGGCGTGGTGGCGCTGGCGGTCGCAGCCTTCACGGGCTTGCGGGGCGAGCTGGTGGTGGCGATCCCGCTCGGGATTTTCGGCGCCGGGCTGCTGGGCTGGACACCGCTGGCAAACGCCGGCTTCGGCAATGTCGGCGGGCTGTTCGGCGGCGGTGCTGCTGCGCCCGCGTCAGGGCAGTCTTCACGCGTGCGTTCGCAATTCCTGGATATGCGGCTCGACCACGGCTCTGGCCAGCTCGGCGGGCAGATCGTCGCCGGGCCTCACGCCGGGCGCGATCTCGGCGAGTTCGATCTCGCTAGCCTGCTGGCCATGGTTCCGACATTCGACGCCGAGAGCGTGGCCTTACTTGAAAGCTATCTGGACCGCCGGTTTCCCGCCTGGCGTCAGAACGCGCAGAGCGATGCGGCAGGGGGGCAGCGCCGCACGGCGGCGAGCGGCAAAATGACGGCGGAGGAGGCCTATCAGATCCTTGGCTTGCAGCCGGGGGCGGGGCGTGACGACATCAGCCGGGCCCACAAGACCCTGATGAAGAAACTCCATCCCGACCAAGGGGGGTCGAACTATCTCGCTGCCCGTGTAAACGAGGCCAAGGATACTCTGCTTCGTACGCATAACGGCTAACTCCGGCACTACGCTACAAACGCCCGTACCGCGTGAGCTCCGCTTGCTCTGTTTGCCGTCGCCCTGACACCCGCCATTGTCGGCGTGGTTGATCTCTTGAGTAAAGTTTTAACCGTAAATCCTTGACGAGAAGTTGTCGCGGAACTGGCATCGAGATCCGCCAAAAACAAAAATGCCCGCGCAAGGCGCGGGCATTTTGAGCGGAGCGTTGCGAAAGATCAGTTGCGGACGGTGATGCAGGAGATGTCGGCGCGCTTCAGGGTACGGCAGACGGCTTCGGCCTGGTCGCGCTCGAGCCCGGCGAAGCGGGCGCGATAGAGCTTGCGATTGTCCTTGGCGACGACCTCGGTGAACGGATCGGCCTTGCTGAGCAGGCCGCGGGCCGAGCTGCGCGCGGCATCGATGCGCTGCTGGGCTTCGTTCTCGCTCTCGAGCGCGCCGACCTGGACGATCCAGCCGCTGTGGGTGGCGACCGGCTTGGTGGTGGTGCTCATCTGGATCGGCATCGGGTCGGCGGAGGCCAGCTTCGGAGCGGCCGGGGCGGGCGCAGCAGCCGTTGCGGCCGGCAGCACCCCGAGGATGCCGTTGCCGGTGCCGAAGCCCGCCGGCTGCCGCGGCAGCTCGGCGCGGGCGATCTCGGCCTTCGGCGCTTCCGGCTGGCTGACGACCTCGGGCTTGTTGACGAGATCGGCCCGGGCGACGACGGCGGTGGAGGTTTCCGCGACGTCGGAACGGGACGAAATGGCGTTGGTGACCGGCGGTGCGACCTGAGCGGGGGCGGCGGAAGCGACCTTCACGGCGCCGGCCTTGACCTGAACCGTCTTGACCCGGACCGGCTTCATCGGCTCGGACGAGCCGGGGATGATGGAGAGCGGCTGGCTCGAGATCACGCCATTGGTGAGCGGCGCCGGCTCGATCTTGGATTCCGTCGGCCGAACTTCAGGCTTGGCTTCGGATCTGGGCTGGGCCGGCGGCACCGCGGCAGTCGCAGCCGCGAGCGTCGACAGGCGTGCGGCCAGACGCGACGGCGCTGCTTCGGGAGCAGGGGCAGAAGCGGCCTGAACCTGCGGAACGGCGCGGGCCGGGGTAGGCGACGCGTCGGCGACCTCGGTGCCGGCGTCCGCGCCGTTGCGCTCCGTGACCGCGGCGACGGTGTGGGTGGTCGCACCCTTCTCGAGATTCTCCGCGAGCAGGTTGCGCATGATGGCATCGCGCGAGCCGCCGCTGCGGCCCCCGAGCACGACACCGATCAGATGACGGTTGCCGCGGCGCATCGAGGTCACGAGATTGAAGCCGGAGGCGCGGGTGTAGCCGGTCTTGATGCCGTCCACGCCCTCGACATTGCCGAGCAGGTGATTGTGGTTGCGGATCGACTGTCCGCGCCAGTTGAAGGTCGCGGTCGCGAAATAGCGATAGTAGCGCGGGAAGCGCTCCTGGATGGCGCGGCCGAGCGTGGCCTGGTCGCGCGCGGTCGTGACCTGCTCGTCGTTGGGAAGGCCGTTGGCGTTGCGGTACACCGTCTTGGACATGCCGAGCGAGCGCGCCTTGCGCGTCATCATCTGGGCGAAGTCGTCCTCGTCGCCGCCGATCGCTTCGGCGATCACCACGGCTGCGTCGTTGGCGGAGCGGGTGACGAGACCCTTGATCGCGTCCTCGACGCGGATGGTCTGGCCGGCGCGCAAATTCAGCTTGGTCGGATCCTGATCGGCGGCGTGCTGGGACACCGGCATCTCGGTGTCGAGCTTCATCTTCCCGGACTCGAGACGCTCGAACAGCAGGTAGAGCGTCATGATCTTGGTGAGCGAGGCGGGGTGGCGGATCCCGTCGGGGCTGGTCGCCTGGAGCACTGCGCCGGAATTGCCGTCGACGATGATGGACGCGAATTTCGGGCTGGAGCTCTCGGACACGTCGCGCTGCACCCGGTGGTGCGCGTAATGGCGGCGATGACGCCGCGCCTCGGCGGCATCGGTGGTGAAGATGACCGCGGTGGTGACCGTAAGAAGCCCGAAAACGCCAACCCGCGCCAAGCGCGAGGAAGACAAGTTTTTACGAAGCATGGAACCCCGTCCCCGTTTCTGACTTGATCACCGGCTCGTGAGGCGAAATTGTGCCCAATGGACCCGGGATCATTACCTGCTCAGGCTGTCCCTCCGCTGGTGCTCGCCGCGGGGGACGTTGGACCTGAACCGCTATTCTGGCTAAGGTGATGGTCTCAAACGGCTTTTGACCGTCTGCGGAAGTTGAACACGTCCAGGGAATCAGGGTAGGGGCCCGCGGTTTCCAAATGCTTAAAGAACCCTTGCGGGAAACCCCGGGAATCTTCGCGAAATGAGTCCAATTTTGTGCGTCGCACAAAATTCTTGACTTTTTTGTGCGTTGCACTAATTGTGGGCAGAGTCAGGGAGCCGGGGCTTCCCGACGAGAGCCAGGGAAAAGGATTCCGAAATGTTCAAGGTTGAAGACTTTCAGAACTACGGGAAAGAGCACTTCGAGCAGTACGTCGCCTCCGCGACCTCGGTGCAGCACGGCCTTCAGGCGATCGCCAGCGCCTATGGCGACTATACGAAGAAGTCGTTCGAAGACACCAAGTCCTTCGTCGAGAAGCTTTCCGGCGTGAAGTCGCTGGACAAGGCCATGGAAGCGCAGACCGATTTCGCCCGTTCCTCCTACGAGACCTTCGTTGCGGAATCGCAGAAGATCGCCGGCCTCTACAGCGACCTCGCCAAGCAGGCGTTCAAGCCGGTCGAGACCATCGTGTCGAAGTTCACCCCGGCTGCTCAGTAAATTTTTCAGGACGTCCTGGAATCGAAAAGCCCGGCTGAACCAGCCGGGCTTTTTGTTGGCACGCGGTCGATCCGTCAGCGCGCCACGCGCAGCTTCGACAGCGAGGTGCCGATGTCCTTGAACACCGAAACGGTCTGGCTGGCCGACGTGACGAGATAGAACTTGTCGGAGCTGCTGGCGCAATATTGCAGCACGCTCGAGGTCGGATCGCTGCCGGTGTTCACCTGCACGGTGTAGATCGTGATGTTGTTGGGTTGGGCCTTGGCATTGTCGCACAGCTTCTTCTCCCGCGCGTCGATCTGCGAGGAGTCGCTGTACCAGCGGTTCTGCGTGTTCATGCCGTCGGAGAGCAGGACGATTGCGTCCTTGTAGGTGTAGTTGGTGTCCTTGGCCGGCGCGTTCATGGGATCGCCGGTCGAGAGCGTCATCCAGCCCCAGGCGAGGCCGATGCCCTGGTTGGTGTTGCCGGTCGGGACCAGATTGCCGATCAGCGTCTTGAGCGCCGACCAGTCGTAGCTCAGCGGCATGATCGGTTGGATGTAGGCCGAATTGCTGGAATTGCAGTACGAATACTGCTCCGCCGGGAACAGCGTCGACGAGTTGCTGCTCACCGGAGCAGTATTCTTGGTGTCGTAGTCCTGATCGCGGTCGGTGACGCATCCCGTCCATTTGTTGTGGTTTTTCGGCGTCCACGTCTTGCCCGCGCTGACGCAGCTCGACTGTTGCTTGTACCAATTGTCGCTGCAGCTGCCATTCACCGCTTCCCAGTCGCTCCAGTCGATCCAGGACTTGTCATAGTTGCTGCTGCCGACGTTGACGTCCTTGGAAAACGGAACGACCGAGATGTAGACGTCGCCGTTGGTCTTGGCGAGCGTGCTGAGCTGGTCGACCAGGTTCTTCGCGGCCGTCTGCATGGCCGGCATCTTACCGTCGTCGGCCATCGATCCCGTGACGTCGAGCACCAGGGCCACGCGCATGCGCGTCAGGCCCCAGGCGCTGGTGGAGGTGGTGTCGATGCCGAGTGTCGGGAAGCCGGCGATCTTCATGAAGCTGGTCGTGTAGGTGCCGGTTCCGGTGAGCTGGATCGTCGAGCCGATGCTGGTGCTCGCGGTATAAGTGGCCCCAACGGTGACCGATGGCAGGGTCGTGGTGTTGGTGAACAGGGCATTGAAATAGGTTTGCGCCTTGCTGCTGATCTGGGACGTCGTGATCGTGCCGGACGACAGGTCCCTGGAGAGCATCAGCGCGGTGGAGTCGAGGGCCGACTGCATGGAGGCGCGGGCCTGGGCGGCGCGGCTATAATCGATCGCGGCACCGACGAAGCTCAGCACCGGGACCAGCGCGATGGCGAAGATCACGGCGATATTGCCTTGCTCGGCCGTTGTAAAGCGGGCGCATAGTCGACCAAGGCGGCTGACGAGCGGCGGGCGAGACATGACAATCCCCGAAATCTGTGTTTTGCCCGATTTCGCGCCATTTCATTGAACGGCAGGTAAATTGGACCGTAGAAAACCGGAGCGACCCGCGTGAAACCGCCGCAGCCGGGTTAATAGCCGGGGTTCCTGGTCAACATGTTCTAAACGCGCGGGGGCGAAATTTTTGTCAAATCGGTCCGGATTGTTTAACCTCGCTCCTGATCGCCCGGACCGGGAATCGGGACTGCCGTGGCCGCATCGGCCGGACCTCTGCACGCTTGCGGCGGGCCGGGGGCAGGCCCATATTGCTGGCGAACGATCCGGTTTGGACCGGATTGTCGGGAGCGGCGATCCAACAAGGCGGCGCGCCTGCGCCAGGCTCCGAAGGGCGGGGTCGCGCGGCGACCGCCATTCGCTTCCATGGGGAATTTGAACGCCTGAGCCATGCCGCAATTGACTTCCAGACTCGACCTGTCCGCGCCAGCCGCTGCCTACGCTCCTCGCATGAGCAATGACGAGAACCGTTCGGGCAACCCCTCGGGTCCGAACACTTCGGTCATTACCAAGGTCAAGCCGAAGACCAAACGGCCGAACCTCTACCGCGTGCTGATCCTGAACGACGACTACACGCCGATGGAGTTCGTCGTCCACGTGCTGGAGAAGTTCTTCAACAAGGACATCGAGGCCGCGACCAAGATCATGCTGCACGTCCATCATCATGGTATCGGGGAGTGCGGCGTGTTCACTTACGAGATCGCCGAGACCAAGGTGACACAGGTGATGGATTTCGCCCGCAAGCACCAGCATCCGCTGCAATGCGTGATGGAAAAGAAGTAGTCGCCGGTCCCGTTCCTTAGAGTGGTTCTGCTCGTGTGGTGTGTGACGGCAGCGCATCCTGCTGCATGATCCGGTGAACTTCGGCGCCGGCGTCAACCCTGCCCAAATGGGTAGTCCGCCCAAATCGGAACGGGTTTTGCATCGAAAATACCGCGGGTGTGTCGCTGCCAGAGTCGCGGAACCGGTCTTTCGCCGCGGTCTTGTATAACTATATGTGACAAAGGTTGTTGTTGCCTGACCGGGCGATGACGATCATGATGGTGGGGGCCATAGAGGACGCGAATGCCGACTTTTTCCCAAAGCCTTGAACAATCCCTGCATCGTGCGCTGGCGATCGCAAACGAGCGTCATCACCAATACGCGACGCTCGAGCATCTGTTGCTCTCCCTGATCGACGACTCCGATGCAGCCGCCGTCATGCGCGCCTGTAGTGTCGATCTCGACAAGCTCCGTACGAGCCTGGTTAATTATCTAGAGACCGAGTTCGAGAATCTGGTCACCGACGGCGCGGACGACGCCAAGCCGACAGCCGGCTTCCAGCGGGTGATCCAGCGTGCCGTGATCCACGTGCAATCCTCCGGTCGTGAAGAGGTGACCGGCGCCAACGTGCTGATCGCGATCTTCGCCGAGCGCGAGAGCCATGCCGCGTATTTCCTGCAGGAGCAGGACATGACGCGCTATGACGCGGTCAACTACATCAGCCACGGCATCGCCAAGCGGCCTGGCGTCTCCGAGGCGCGGCCGGTGCGCGGCGTCGACGAGGAGACCGAGACCAAGGGCGCTGAGGACGCCAAGAAGAAGGGCGAGGCGCTCGAGACCTATTGCGTCAACCTCAACAAGAAGGCGCGCGACGGCAAGATCGATCCGGTGATCGGACGCAACTCCGAAATCAACCGTGCGATCCAGGTGCTGTGCCGCCGGCAGAAGAACAACCCGTTGTTCGTCGGCGAAGCCGGCGTCGGCAAGACCGCGATCGCGGAGGGCCTCGCCAAGCGCATCGTCGACAGCGAGGTGCCGGAAGTTCTGGCGGCTGCCACGGTGTTCTCGCTCGACATGGGCACACTGCTCGCGGGCACGCGCTATCGCGGCGACTTCGAAGAGCGCCTGAAGCAAGTGCTGAAGGAACTCGAGGCGCATCCCAACGCCATCCTGTTCATCGACGAGATCCACACCGTGATCGGTGCGGGCGCGACGTCGGGCGGGGCGATGGATGCCTCGAACCTGCTCAAGCCCGCGCTGGCCTCGGGCACCATCCGCTGCATGGGCTCGACCACCTACAAGGAATACCGCCAGCACTTCGAGAAGGACCGCGCGCTGGTGCGGCGCTTCCAGAAGATCGACATCAACGAGCCGACGGTCGAGGACGCCATTGCGATCCTCAAGGGACTGAAGCCGTACTTCGAGGACTACCACCGGCTGAAGTACACCAACGAGGCGATCGAGGCAGCGGTGCAGCTCTCCTCGCGCTACATCCACGACCGCAAGCTGCCGGACAAGGCGATCGACGTGATCGACGAGTCCGGTGCGGCGCAGATGCTGGTCGCCGAGAACAAGCGCAAGAAGACCATCGGCATTAAGGAGATCGAGACCACGATCGCCTCGATGGCGCGGATTCCGCCGAAGAGCGTGTCGAAGGACGATGCCGAGGTGCTCAAGCATCTCGAGCAGACACTGAAGCGCACCGTGTTCGGTCAGGACAAGGCGATCGAGTCGCTTGCGGCATCGATCAAGCTGGCGCGCGCCGGCTTGCGTGAGCCGGAGAAGCCGATCGGTTGCTACCTGTTCTCGGGTCCGACCGGCGTCGGCAAGACCGAGGTTGCAAAGCAGCTCGCGGCAAGCCTCGGCGTCGAGCTGTTGCGCTTCGACATGTCCGAATACATGGAGCGGCACACCGTATCTCGCCTGATCGGTGCGCCTCCCGGCTATGTCGGCTTCGACCAGGGCGGCCTGCTCACCGACGGCGTCGACCAGCATCCGCATTGCGTGGTGCTGCTCGACGAAATCGAGAAGGCGCATCCTGATCTCTACAACGTGCTGCTGCAGATCATGGATCACGGCCGGCTCACCGACCACAACGGCAAGCAGGTCAATTTCCGCAACGTGATCCTGATCATGACCACGAACGCGGGGGCTTCCGATCTCGCCAAGCAGGCGTTCGGCTTCACGCGCTCCAAGCGGGAAGGCGACGACCACGAGGCGATTAACCGGCAGTTCGCGCCGGAATTCCGCAACCGTCTCGATGCCATCGTCTCGTTCGGCCATCTCAGCGTCGAGGTGATCGGCACCGTGGTCGAGAAGTTCGTGCTTCAGCTCGAAGCCCAACTCGGCGACCGCGACGTCACCATCGAGCTGTCCGAGCCCGCCAAGGCCTGGCTGGTCCAGCATGGTTACGACGAGCAGATGGGCGCACGTCCCATGGCCCGCGTGATCCAGGAGCACATCAAGAAGCCGCTCGCCGACGAGGTGCTGTTCGGCAAGCTGAAGGGCGGCGGCCACGTCCGCGTCGTCCTGGTCAAGGACGAGGCTGACGAGACCAAGGAGAAGATCGGGTTCGAATTCGTCGAGGGCCCGGTCACGCCGAAGCAGGAGAAGCTGCCGGGGGCCCGCAAGCGGCCGCCGGGCAAGTCCAAGCCGGGCGGTCCCGGCGGCTCGAAGGGGCCGACCTCCAAGGGCCCGCTGGTCAAGGCTTGATCCAGCGCTCATCATGAACAGAAAGAGGCCGGCTGCGAAGCCGGCCTTTTTTGTTTCCGAGGCTGTGTGTGACCCTTACGTCCCGGCTTCGGGCGCGGCCGCTGGCGGACGCGGCTTACGCGGCGCGGCCGGCCGCGCGCTGCGGGCGGGGGCGGTCGGCTGCATCGTCACGATGACCGGATTGGGCTTGTGATCGGTGGCCGCCCCGGTCGCGGCATCAACGCCCATGCCGATGACGCCGCCGGCGAGGAGATTGCCGGCGAAGCCGGCGGCGCCCGTGCCCGACACTTCCTTGGTGAGTTGCACCGTCTGGGGTTGATAGCCTTCCTTTTCGAAGGTGATCGTGATGTCGGCGCTACGCTTGGCGACGATGGCGCAAGGTGTTGTGCAGGTTGTCGGCACCTCAAGCCCGCTGACCACAGCCTCCACGCCTGACGGTGTCGATGAGATGCTGATGTTTTCGGTCGTGCCGCGCGTCACAGACGCGCAACCGCCCAGCATGACGCTGAGCGCCACAATTCCCAATGAACGCATGAAGTGCCCCTTATTCCCCGCGCCAATCAAGCGCAACCGGAGCGCGAGGGCAATAGGTCATTGGTCCTGATAGTTAAGCCACGCAGGGGTTGTGCACGGGAATAGCAGGCACCGGAAGGTGGGCTCTGTCAGTCGCCCCGCAGGCGCTGATCGTCCTGCACGCGGACGTGTTCGGCGCCGCGCGCGCCAGCCGGAGACAGCCGCAACATGCTCAGCACCGCGCCGCAGAGTGCAAACCCGACGCCTGCGAGCAGTGCCAGCCTGGTCCCCTCAACCGGATACCGTCCGAGCAACAACGCCACCAGTGCAGCGCCAGTGGTCTGGCCGAGCAGACGCGCCGTGCCCAGCATGCCGCTGGCGCCGCCGGCGCGCTCGCGCGGGGCGGCTGCGATCATGGTGCGGTTGTTGGGGGTCTGGAACAGACCGAACCCGGCACCTGCCAGCGCCATGCGCCAGATCACGTCGAACGGTGTGGGGTCCGCGGGCAGGAAGGCGAGCGCGGCGAGGCCGCAGGCGAACAGCGTGAGCCCGATGCCGCCGAGCAGGCCGGCCGGATAACGCTCGACCAGGCGGCCGGCCAGCGGCGCCGCGAACGCCACCGCGATCGGCCATGGCGTGATCAGGAGGCCCATATGCACCGCCGAATAGCCGAAGCGGCTCTGGAGGTAGAAGGGGATCGCGACGAAGGCCAGCATCTGCCCGCAGAACGAGGCGATCGAGGTCGCGATCGACAGCGCGAACACGGGGATGCGCAACAGGTCGACCGGCAGCAGCGGCGAGGTCATGTGGGTTTCGCGCCAGATCAGCAGCGCGCCTGCGACCAGAGCAATGGCGAACTGGATCAGGCAGGTGATGGCGGCCTCGCCATGACCGACGCTGTCGACGGCTGCGATCCCGACGCCGAAGGTGATCGCTGAAAGCCCCGCACTCTGCCAATCGAACGAATGGCTGGCGGGCTTTGTGTGCGGCAGGCTGCGCAGGCCCAGCACCAGCGTCACCGCGCCGAGCGGCACGTTGATGGCGAACAGCCACGGCCAGCTTCCGACCGCCAGGATGCCTGCGGCGAGCGTCGGGCCGATGGCGGCCGAGAAGGCGACGACGAGCGCGTTGAGCCCGATGCCGCGGCCGAGCTGGCTGCGCGGGTAAGTGAAGCGCACCAGCGCCGCGTTGACGCTCATGATGCCGGCCGCGCCAAAGCCCTGGATGATGCGCGCGATCGTGAGCAGCGGCAGCGTATGCGCCAGCGCGCAGAAGGCGGATGCCAGCGTGAACAGCACCAGCCCGACCAGATAGACGCGGCGATAGCCGACGATCTCGCCGAGCGAAGCCAGCGGCAGCAGCGAGATCGTGATCGCAAGCTGGTAGCCGTTGACGATCCAGATCGAGAAGGCCGGACTGGCGTCGAGGTCGGCCGCGATCGTCGGCAGCGCGACATTGGCGATGGCGCTGTCGACCACCGCCATGATGATGCCCAGCGCAATGGTCAGCACGGCCTGGTTGCGCTGTGGCTGCGGCAGGCCGTCGGCGTGCTCGATGGGGGCGGACGACATGATGGAGGCGCGCTTGATTCGAGCCGTGTTCCGTCTCCCGATTAGGAAATTGCAGGATGGATCGCAACCCGGCAGGACACGGACGGTTCCTGTGCCGCAGGCGGTCGGCATCGACCGGAACGGCCGCGGACTCTACCAGCGTGCTGTCGATTTCCCGAACACGTAGAGCGCAATGAGACCGAGCGTCACCACCGTCGAGACGACCAGGACGGCGCGGTCCCGGTCGATCCGCGTCCGCTCGGTGCGGGTGAGATTGAGGACCGTGAACAGAGCCTTCATGGCAGATCGGCGCATCGGCGGCCTCGCGACGGCCGCATGGTGCCACGGCCGGCGCGAGCGGGCTTGATGCAGCTCAACGAGGCCTACACTGCCGGCGGGTTCCGGTCGGTGAAGGTCGTGCGCTGGTGCCAGTAGGGATAGGGCAGCGTCACCTTGCTCGCCGCGTCGAGTTTTGCGACCTGGTCCTTGGTCAAGGACCAGCCGACGGCGCCGAGATTTTCGCGCAGCTGCGTCTCGTTGCGCGCGCCGATGATCAGCGTCGATACGGTCGGGCGCTGCAGCAGCCAGTTCAGCGCGATCTGCGACACGCTCTTGCCGGTTTCCTTCGCGACCTCGTCGATGGCATCGACGACACGATAGACATGCTCGTCCGGCACCGGCGGGCCGAACTCGGCGGTCTTGGGCAGGCGGCTCACCTCGGGCTTCGGCTGACCTCGGCGAAGCTTGCCCGTGAGGCGTCCCCATCCGAGCGGCGACCAGACCACGGCACCTAACCCCTGGTCGAGGCCGAGCGGCATCAACTCCCATTCGTAATCGCGCCCGATCAGCGAATAATAGGTCTGGTTGGCGACGTAGCGCGGAAAACCGTGCTTGTCGGCAACAGAGAGCGACTTCATCAGGTGCCAGCCGGAAAAATTCGAAACGCCGACATAGCGGATCTTGCCGGCGCGCACGAGCGTATCGAGGGTCGCGAGCACCTCCTCGGGCGGGGTGAAGGCGTCGAAGCCGTGGAGCTGGAACAAGTCGATGTAGTCGGTGCCGAGCCGGCTCAGCGAACCGTCGATGGCTGCGAGCAGATGCTGCCGTGACGAGCCGATGTCGTTCGGGCCGTCGCCGAAGCGAAACGTGGCCTTGGTCGAGACCAGCACCTTGTCGCGGCGGCCCTTGATGGCCTCGCCGAGAACGCGTTCGGACTCGCCGAGCGAATAGACGTCCGCGGTGTCGAACATCGACACGCCGGCCTCGAGGCAGATATCCAGCAGGCGCCGCGCCTCGGTCGCGTCCGTCGTGCCCCACGCGGCAAGGCGGCCGACGCCGCCGAAGGTGCCGGTGCCAAGGCTCAAAGCGGGCACCATGAGGCCTGACCGGCCCAAGCGTCGGTATTCCATCGAAATGCTCCTCGGCTGCCGCTGATTGATCGTTGCGGCCTCGGCATCGAGGTTAGCGCAAGCGGGTGCCTTGTCCTATCACGCGCTCACATACCGGCCTTGCTCGGACGCCCTAATCGTGCCGAAGCATATCGTCGAACGCGGCGTCAACGATGCGCGGGCCGACAAGCTTCGCCGAAAGTTTCGCCTCGTCCCTTGCCTGGGATGGGGGAGCGCAGCCGAGCTCTCGATTGCGCGTCTGCTGCGGCAGCAGAGTCAAACCCCATCCCACCACGACCAGCACGGCGAGACGGATCGCGATGACGCTCAGCAACAGCTCGCTTCCGCTTATCGTCGTCTGAGTCCTCATGCGTGGCAGCCTGATCCACGCCGCAACGCAAGACAATCTGGAATTGGCGAGCGTTGCCTTCGTCCAGGACGAAGGCTTGCGAAGATGGCTGCTCAGTGCCGCAGCTGGCTCTGCCTGAAATCGCGCGGCGACATGCCAAAATGCTCGCGGAAGACGCGGCCGAAATGCGAGAGGTCGTTGAAACCCCAGGCAAAGGCGATCTCGCTGATGTGGCGATGGACGAGCATGGGCGAGGCGAGGTCGCGACGGCACCGCGCAAGGCGTTCGGCGAGGACGTAACGTTGGAACGAGGTCTCCTCGTCGGCGAGAAGGTCGTTCACGTAGCGCGGCGAGATGCCGAGCGCGGCCGCGGTCTCCGGCAATGAAAGGTCGGGGTCGGCGAGATGGGCGCGGACATGCGCCTTGAGCCGGTAGATCAGCGCGGAGCGGTGGGTCGAGGATGGCAGCGACGTCTTGCCGAGCCGCTCGCTCAACGCCATGGCGAGCAGATCGACGGCCTGTTCGGACAGAACAGCGGCGTTGCCAGGGGCGAGCCGGTCGGCACTCTGGCAAAGCCGGAAGATGAAATCATAGGCGAGCCGCTCGAGCGGTGCCTCAGTGCCAAACGACATCGCGGTCAGCGTCTCCGTGCCGCCGAGCCGGCGCTGCAACATCTCGCGCGGCACCTTGAAGATGGTCTGCGTGAAGGCGTCGTTGAACTTCAGCTCATAGGGGCGCGTGGTGTCGTAGAGCGCGAACTCGCCGGGATGAACTACAGTCTCGCGGCCGTCCTGCACCACGCCGCCGTCGCCGCGATGGCCGAGCGCGACCAGGACGAAATCCTGATCCGAGCGCGCGATGCGGGAGGGCGTACGGAATACGTGCTGGCGATCGGAGCAGACCTCGGAGCATACGGCCTTGCCGAGCGGGATTTGCGTGACCGAGCCGCGAAAGGCGCTGCCGAGATCGGATTTGCAGTCGAGCCCGACGAAGACGTCGCAGACGATGTCCTGCCAGAGGGCGAGCCGCCGGTAGCCCGGGCTGCCGTCCGTCGTGAACTGGATTGGCATCGGCAAGCCTCCCTTTCACATCCAGCGAAATCGCATGTTGGCGCAGATC
This sequence comes from Bradyrhizobium sp. CCBAU 65884, assembly GCF_028128835.1. Classification (NCBI taxonomy): domain Bacteria; kingdom Pseudomonadati; phylum Pseudomonadota; class Alphaproteobacteria; order Hyphomicrobiales; family Nitrobacteraceae; genus Bradyrhizobium; species Bradyrhizobium sp. CCBAU 65884. The sequence goes on from NZ_LBJU01000008.1 coordinate 18,127, forward strand.
CAGCCCGATCCGAGGCAAATCCCGTACCGGGCCGAAATCCCGGCCGGTCGAGTTTTTGTTCCGCCGCGGTCGAGCGGCCGGTTGCCCGCTTTGGCCCAATAGACTGCATCGGAGATGGCTTCCGATCAACCGGCAATGGAGGCGGCAATGGGCATCGAACATCCGAAATACAAGGTGGCGGTGGTGCAGGCGGCGCCGGCCTGGCTCGATCTCGACGCCTCCATCGACAAGTCGATCGCGCTGATCAGGGAGGCCGCGGAGAAGGGCGCCAGGCTGATCGCCTTTCCCGAGGCCTTCATCCCCGGTTACCCCTGGCATATCTGGATGGACTCGCCGGCCTGGGCGATCGGCCGCGGCTTCGTGCAGCGCTATTTCGACAACTCGCTGTCCTATGACAGCCCGCAGGCCGAGCGCTTGCGCGATGCCGTACGCAAGGCCAGGCTCACCGCCGTGATCGGCCTGTCCGAACGCGACGGCGGCAGCCTCTATCTGGCGCAATGGCTGATCGGGCCCGATGGCGAGACCATCGCCAAACGCCGCAAGCTGCGGCCGACCCATGCCGAGCGTACCGTCTACGGCGAGGGCGACGGCAGCGATCTCGCCGTGCATGCGAGGGCCGACATCGGCCGTCTCGGCGCGCTGTGCTGCTGGGAGCATCTCCAGCCGCTGTCCAAATACGCGATGTACGCCCAGAACGAGCAGGTGCATGTCGCGGCCTGGCCGAGCTTCTCGCTTTATGATCCCTTCGCGCCGGCGCTCGGCGCCGAGGTCAACAACGCCGCTTCGCGCGTCTATGCAGTGGAGGGCTCTTGCTTCGTGCTCGCGCCTTGCGCGACGGTCTCGCAAGCGATGATCGACGAACTTTGCGACCGGCCGGACAAGCACGCGCTGCTGCATGCCGGCGGCGGCTTTGCCGCGATCTACGGTCCCGACGGCAGCCAGATCGGCGAGAAGCTGGCGCCGGATCAGGAGGGGTTATTGATCGCCGAGATCGACCTCGGCGCCATCGGTGTTGCCAAGAACGCGGCAGATCCGGCCGGGCATTATTCACGGCCCGACGTGACGCGGCTGCTCCTGAACAAGAAGCGGTACCAGCGCGTCGAGCAATTTGCCTTGCCGGTGGATACCGTCGAGCCCACGGACATCGCCGCGGCGGCGAGCTGATCACCGAGATCGAGGGGAGGGTACGATCGTGGAATCTGCAATTCCTCGGCATCTCGAAACCCCGCGCACGCGACACAAGCGCGTGCCTGATGATTACCAGCCGCCATATCCGTCCTTTGTGGCGCGCTACAGGCCCGGCGTGAGCCGTGTCGTGATGGCCTATTTCGGCGTGCAGCATCGCGGCACGGCGCCGCTGGCCGCGACGGAGGCGCTCGCCGACATCGCGCGCTATTTCGCTGCGGCAGGCGGGCCTACGCATTGGGATCGCGCGCACTATGTCGATCAAGCCGAATACGAGACCGTCGTCTCGGTGGGCTATTGGGACGACATCGCACGCTTCGATGCCTGGTTCGAACCGGCGCGCGAGGCCTGGACCGGACGGCAGCGCGAAGGCATCGGCACCTTCATCGAAGTGCTGCGTCCCATTGTAGCGCGGCACGAGACGCTGTTCTCCTCGCCCGACCGGACTGAGGGCGTCGCCTCGATCGCCGGCGGCATGAGCGGCGAGGTGCAGGAGCACGCTTACTGGGGCGGCATGCGCGACCGTATCCCGCTGTCGCAAACCGACGCGATGGCGCCCGGTGGCGCGCCGGAGCTGATCCGGGACGGTGCGCGGCTACGCGTGACGGCGCACGACAATCTCTGTCTGATCAGGTCCGGGCAGGATTGGAGCGATACCGAGGCATCCGAGCGAAAGCTCTATCTCGATGATGTCGAGCCGGTGCTGCGCGAGGGCATGGATTTCCTGCGCGACGAGGGTCTTGCGATCGGCTGCTATGCCAACCGCTACATGCAGGTGCTCCGGCCCGAGGGCAGCGTGAGCGAAAAGTCCTACGGCCAGAGCTGGTGGAAGAGCCTGGCGGCGCTCGAACGCTGGGCGGAGTCGCATCCAACCCATGTCAGGATTTTTGGTGCCGCGATGAAGTATCTGTCCACGCTCGGCCCGTCAGCCAAGCTGCGACTTTATCACGAGGTCACGGTGGCAGCTGCGGACGAGCAGTTCTTCGAATATCTGAACTGCCACGCCAAGACCGGCATGTTGACGGCGGTGGAGGCCGTCAGCGCCTAGCCCACGCAATGACCAAGCAGCTCGGGATGCGCGGCGCAGATGTGATGCGCGCCAGCGTCCCTGAGCTCGGTCTCACTGCCATAGCCATAGAGCACGCCGATCGCGGTCATGCCGTTGGTGCGGGCGCCGATCACATCGTGGCTGCGGTCGCCGATCATGATGGCGCTGCTCGCGTCGACCTTGGTCTCGTCGAGCGCGTAGCGCAGCAGATCGCGCTTGTCGACGCGGGTGCCGTCGAGCTCGGACCCGAACACGCGCTCGAAATACGGCTTCAGGCCGAAATGATCGACGATGCGGGTAGCGTAGACCGCGGGCTTGCTGGTCGCCACGAACATGCGCGGCGTCGTCGCGGCCACCGCGGCGAGCGTGTCGTGGATGCCCTGATAGAGCGCATTCTCGAACAGGCCGACCTCGGAAAACCGCTCGCGGTAGAGTAGCAGCGCCCGGTCAGCAAGTTCGTCGGTTCCGACGAGCCTCTTCAGGCTGGCATGCAGCGGCGGCCCAATGCACCAGGTCAGCTCGTCCTGGCTCGGGACCGGCTGGTCGAGTTTTTTCAGGGCATACTGGATCGAACCGGTGATCCCGGGCTTTGGATCGGTGAGTGTGCCGTCGAGATCAAAATAGATTGTCCGCATTTTGGCCGAGCTCAGCGTTGATTATTCCGGCCGTTGCTAGTTGCCTTGGGGCCCGAGTTCAAGGGCTTGGAGCGAAATGCAGCTTGGTGGGGTCCAGAGGCTGATCTGGCAGCTGCTCGTGGCAGCGTTCGTCTGCACGTCGGCGCTGGCCGAGGACGCACCGGTTCCTCCCACGCAGCTCGGCCCCGAAGCCCCCGCAAAACCGTCGCCATCGCCCGAATCGGCGCGCGAGAGCGACACGCGGGAGTCGATCTGCCTGATCATCGAGGCCGCCGCGCGCGATGCCAATCTCCCGCTGGAATTCTTCGCCCGGGTGATCTGGCAGGAAAGCCGCTTCCAGGCCGATGCGGTAGGTCCCACGACACGCAGCGGCGAGCACGCACAGGGGATCGCGCAGTTCATGCCGGGCACCGCGAGCGAGCGCGGGCTGCTCAATCCGTTCAATCCGGTGCAGGCATTGCCGAAGTCGGCAGAATTCTTGAACGAGCTACGCAACCAGTTCGGCAATCTCGGCCTCGCGGCCGCTGCCTACAACGCAGGTCCGCGGCGCGTGCAGGAATGGCTCGCCGGCACCGGCGGCATGCCGGAGCAGACCCGCAACTATGTCTTGGCCATCACCGGCACCAGCGTCGATGCCTGGGCCAAGGCAGGCGCGACCGGCAAGGGCCCGCCGAGCGCGCCGCCGACGAGCTGTCGCGACCTGATGGCGCTGCTCAAGCGCGCGCCGAATGCTTTCGTCGCCGAGCTCGAGCAGCATGTGGAGCTCGCGGCCGCAAAGGCCTGGGGCGTGCAGCTCGCCGCCGGCTTCGACCGTAACAGGGCGCTGGCGATGTACTCCCGCGCGGTCACGCGGCTCGGTGCCGCGATCGGCGAGCGTGATCCGAGCCTGCTGAGTTCGGTGATGCGCAGCCGCGGCACCCGTGCGTTCTACCAGGTGCGCATCGGCGCCGACACACGCGGCGAGGCGGATGATCTGTGCAACCGCATCCGCAAGGCCGGCGGGGCGTGCTTCGTACTGAAGAACAAGGGTGTCGCGGGGTAGGCTGTCATTCCGGGGCGCGACGAAGTCGCGAACCCGGAATCCATCGCGAGGCTGTCTCTGCGGCCCGATGGATTCCGGGCTCGCGCTTGGCGCGCCCCGGAATGACGGCGCTGGGTGCGTCACGCATGCCAGCCCCGCCGCGCGCTTCCTTGACGCGAGGCGCCGCATTGCCCGTTATGCGGGCACGATTCCGCAACCCGGCCAAGACTCCCGTGGCGCTTCCTCCGCTCGATTCACCACAATGGAATAGCCGGTGGCTTGCCTTCGGCTGGGGCCTGCGCTCGATCACGCAGACGATCCTCACCATCGTGCTGTTCGTGACCTATCTCGGCATCGGCGCGCTGGCCCATGACACCCATTTCAGTCTGGCCTGGGCGCTCGCCTCGACGCTGTTCGTCTGGGCGGGGCCGGCGCAGATCATCCTGATCACCACGCTCGGCTCCGGCGCCACCGTCATCCAGTCGGCGATTGCAGTCACCGTCAGCGCCATCAGGCTGTTCCCGATGGTGGTCTCGGTGCTACCCTTGATGCGCACGCCGACGACCAAACGGCGCGAGCTGGTCTTTGCCGCGCATCTCACCGCGGTGACGCTGTGGGTCGAGTGTCACCGATTCCTGCCGCAGGTGCCGCGTGAACGGCGCATCGCCTTCGTTCACGGGCTCGGCTGTGGCCTCGTCTCGGTGTGCCTCGTCGCCAACACCGTCGGCTATTTCCTCGCCGCCAACCTGACGCAGACGCTTGGAGCGGCGATCCTGCTGCTGACGCCGCTGTCGTTCCTGTTCTCGACTGCGCGCAACAGCCGCGAGGTCGCCGATGTCGTCGCGCTCGTGCTGGGCATCTTGCTTTATCCGCTGGCCGCGAAGATGAACTCCGGTGTCGATATCCTGGTCAGCGGGGTGGCGGCCGGCACGATCGCCTATGGCGTGCATTGGTGGCGGGAGGTGCGCGCGTGAGTTTTGCGCAAGCGATCGGCGACTGGCATGCGCTGGCGGTGCTGTTCGTCGCCGGGGTCGTGCCCAACCAGATCTGGCGCATGCTGGGCCTGTGGTTTGGCGGCGGCATCGACGAAGGCTCCGAACTGCTGGTTTGGGTGAGGGCGGTCGCCACCGCCATCCTCGCCGGCGTCATCGCCCAGATCGTGGTCGAGCCGCCGGGTGCGCTGGCGAGCGTGCCTGATACCTTGCGTTATGGCGCGGTGGCCGCCGGCCTCGTCGTGTTCCTGCTGACCCGCCGCTCGATCTTTGCGGGCGTCGTGACCGGCGAAGTCTTCATGCTGGCCGGCAAGTGGTGGTTGGGCTAAAACCGCCGGCGAACAGCCAAGGAACAGGAAATATGGTTCGCGAACAGGAGCTCCGCGAGGGCGAGGTCGCCATCGAGCTGCCACCGACACAGGACGCCGGTCTCGTTTTCATCGGCCGCATCCGCACGCCCTGGACCTCGCGGCTGGAGACGCCGCGGCAGGGACGTCAGGACGGCCCGATCTGCCGCCTCGAGATCTTCGAGCCGTTCGTGCCGGCCATCAAGGGCGTCGATTTCTACAGCAATCTCGAAGTGCTCTATTGGCTCGACCAGTCGCGCCGCGACATCATCCTGCAGAGCCCCAAGAACAACGAGAAAACCCGCGGCACCTTTTCGCTGCGCTCGCCGGTGCGGCCAAATCCGATCGGCACGTCGATCGTGAAGCTGGTCGGCATCGAGGGCCATGCGATCCTGGTGCGCGGGCTCGATTGCCTCGACAACACGCCGCTGATCGACATCAAGCCAGATCGATGCGAGTTCACGCCATTGGCGGCGCCCCAGCCAGGGGATTTCGAGACGGAGTGATCTGTCATTCCGGGGCGCGCCGAAGGCGCGAGCCCGGAATCCATCAGGCGTCAGAGTCGGTGGTGAAATGGATTCTCAGGTGCGCAATTGCGCACCATAGCTCGCGCCAAGGGGGCGCGCCCCGGAATGACATCAACCCTTTAACGCCGCGATCAGCTTCGCCGCGTGCTCTTCCAGCACCTTGGCATCTTCCTTGCGGCTGGCGGGCGGCAGCATCGCCACGCCGTCGTGACGCGGCATCACGTGCATGTGCAGGTGAAACACCACTTGTCCACCGGCGGGCTCGTTGAACTGCTGGATGGTGATGCCGTCGGCCTTGAATGCCTGCATCGCGGCTGCGGCGATCCTGTGCGCGCCGCGGGCGACATGGGCGTAGTCGTCCGGCTTGATGTCGAGGATGTTGCGGGCAGGGGCCTTCGGGATCACCAGCGTGTGGCCAGGGACGCGCGGCATGATGTCGAGGAACGCGAAGACGTGCTCGTCCTCATAGACCTTGGCGCAGGGCAGCTCGCCGCGCAGGATCTTCGCGAAGATGTTGTTGGTGTCGTAGGCGGTCATGGCGGCTTCCCGAGAAACTTGCGCTTGGAATTTTGCGCTTACTGTCACCAGCGACGGCGAGGCGTCAAGGCGCCTCGTCGGCGCCTTTCCGGAACGGGCCGAGCTCGGCGAGCTCGCGTCCGGCTTCGGCGACATAGGCGCGCTCGCGCTTGAGGTAATCATCAATCGCGCGGCGCAGGCCGGGATCGGCGATGAAGTGCGCGGAATGGGTTGTGCGCGGCAGGTAGCCGCGCGCGATCTTGTGCTCGCCTTGCGCGCCGGCCTCGACATGGGTGAGGCCGCGTTTGATGGCGAAGTCGATCGCCTGGTAATAGCAGACCTCGAAATGCAGGAACGGATGATGCTCGACCGCGCCCCAGTTGCGGCCGAACAGCGTGTCCGAGCCGATGAAGTTGATCGCGCCCGCGATCCAGCGATTGTTGCGGCGGACCATCACCAGCAGCACGTCCTCTGCCATGGTCTCGCCGATCAGCGAGAAGAACTCCCGCGTCAGATAGGGACGGCCCCATTTGCGCGAGCCGGTCTCCATGTAGAATGCGAAGAAGGCGTCCCAGGCATCCTCGGTGATGTCTTTTCCCGTCAGCCAGTGGATGGTGATCCCGGCGGGGAGCGCATCGCGCCGCTCGCGCTTGATCGATTTGCGGTGACGCGAGTTAAGCGTGCTGAGGAAGTCGTCGAAGCTCGCAAAGCCCTCATTGTGCCAGTGGAACTGCTGGTCGGTACGCTGCAGGAAGCCGTGCTCGGCGAGCAGCTTCCACTCGGCCTCGCGCGCGAAGGTGACGTGGACGGAGGAGGCCTTGCTGACGCCGCAGAGCGCTACCAGCCCGCTCGCCAGTGCGTCCATGATGCGCTCGCGATCGACGCCGTCACGGACCAGCAGGCGCGGGCCTGTGGCCGGCGTGAAGGGAACCGAGACCTGGAGCTTCGGATAGTAGCGCCCGCCGGCGCGCTCATAGGCGTCCGCCCAACCGCGATCAAAGACGTACTCGCCTTGCGAATGCGATTTCAGATAGCAGGGCACGACACCGGCGACGCGGCCGTCGACCTTGGCCACGAGATGCCGCGGTCCCCAGCCGGTGCGGATTGTCGCCGAACCCGATTTCTCAACGGCCGAGAGAAAGGCGTGTGAGACGAACGGGTTATAGGCAGGTTTTGAGAGGCCGAGGGAATCGCCTGGAAGTCCGGATGAGGTTCCCGCGCCAAGCCCGTTGCAGGCCTTTTCGTTAAGAACCTTGCCGGGATTGGCACAGGCGTCCCAGTCCTCCCGGGATACCTCGCCAATCGAAGGTACGGCCTCGAGCGTGATTTCGGATGATGCCATCGTTGCCCAAGATCGTGCATTGCAGCAGTGACTTCAAGAGGGTGCGGGAGCACGGCTCTCGTGCCCTGGACGCAGCGCAGCACGCAGTGGTGCGCTGCTGAGCCGAAGCGTTGCAGCTTGTCCGAGACACGAGCGTGCCCTACGGCACGAACCCCTCAAAGATCATCTGGTCGGCATATTGCCCGACCCGCGTCCGCTGCTCCGGGGTGCGGACGGTCCAGCCGAGCAGGGCGCAGCCGAACAGATTGCGGGCGATCCAGGGGGCGGGGGCCGGGAGGTCGTCGACCCTGAAGGCGACGAAATGGGGCTGGGTCTGAAAGCCGTGGCGCAGGTACAACATGCTATCGCGCTGCGGCTGCGTGAGCTTGGCCCAATAGTCGTCCTCATAGGTCCGCTGCGCGACGATGCCGCGCGGGCGGGAGGGCAGCAGCTCGCGCAGTGCCAGCACCTGGTCGGGATCGAACGACATGCCGACGGCGGGGCCGTCATAGGACGCCAGCACCTCGGCCATCCGCTTCACCAGCTTGCGGTCGCCGCCAAAATGGCTCTTCACCTCGATCACCAGGGGCACGCGGCCAGCGACCATGGCGCAGAGGTCGGACAGCGACATCATCCGCTCGTCGGTGTCCTTGAATTTGACGGACTTCAGCTCCGCGGCGGTCTTCGACACGACCTCGCCGGTGGCCTCGGTGAGGCGGCCCAGCGCATGGTCGTGATGCACCATGGCCTCGCCGTCGGCCGAGAGTTGGATGTCGACCTCGATCGAAAAATTGCCTGCGATCGCAGCCTGCACCGCGCCCGGCATGTTCTCGACGATGCCACGGGAAATGTCATGCAGGCCGCGATGGGCGACCGGCCGGGCTGTCAGCCAATCAGGAGCGCGCATTGTCCGTCAGGCGACCTCGAACACGCCTTCGACCTCGACCGCCGCGTCCGCCGGCAACGACGCGACGCCGACGGTGGTGCGGGCATGGCGGCCCTTGTCACCGAAGGCGGCGACCATCAGGTCGGAGGCGCCGTTCAGCACCTTCGGCCCGTCCAGGAAGTCCGGGGCCGAGTTGATGAAGCCGCCAAGGCGCACCACGCGCACGACCTTGTCGAGGTCGCCGAGCGCCGCCTTGACCTGGGCCAGCAAATTGACCGCGCAGCCGCGGGCCGCCGCCGCGCCGTCTTCGATCGAGACGCCGGCGCCTAGCTTGCCCTTGGCGATCAGCTTGCCGGCGGGGTCGAAGCAGACCTGGCCGGAGACGAACAGCAAATTACCGGTGCGCACGAACGGGACGTAATTGGCCACGGGCGTGGGGGCCTCATGCAGCTTGATGCCCTGTTCCGCCAGCTTTTGCTCGACCGTGCCCGCCATGTTCGACCTCGTTGTCCAGAAATTCCATTCGCCCCGGCATCCGTGGGAGGCCGGCCGCGCCCTGTTTCGCCCATCGTGCCGCCACATGCAAGCAACCCGCAGCAGGCTGCCTTTTGCCGAGGCGAGGCCGCAGGTTCAACGGTGGGGCCGCAACTTTACGTGAAACGGCCTCAGTTGCGACGCAATGGAACGGTCATTAAAATGTCGAATCTGCGCATCCCAAGGACGCGTCCCCAAGGAACAGACATGGTGCACCTTTTCCGGACTTCGCTCGGTGTAATGGCGCTCGCGGCGGCCGGTTTAGGCCTCGCCGACGGCGCGCAGGCCGCCAACGGTCCGTTCCTCGCGCACCAGGCGCTTTACGATCTCAGCCTGGTGAAATCGCGCTCCAATTCGGTCAATAGCGCGCGCGGGCGCATCCTCTACAACTTCACCGGAAGCTCGTGCGAGGGCTACACGTCTGAATTCCGCCAGGTGTCCGAGCTCGACAGCGGGGAGGGCAAGGTCACGCTGAGCGACCTCCGCTCCAACTCCTGGGAAGACGCCGCGGGCAAAAGCTATCGCTTCAAGATCGAGACTCGCATGAACGAGGCCGATGCCGGCCGCGTCGATGGCTCGGCCGAGCGCGACGGGGACCACATCAACGTCAAGCTGAAGCTGCCGGCGCCGAAGAATTTCACCCTCGACGGCAAGATCGTATTCCCGACCGAGCAGATCCAGCGCATCATCGCCGCCGCCAAGGACGGCAAGCCGCTGCTCGAGCTCTCCGTCTATGACGGCTCCGACGACGGCCAGAAGGTCTACAACACGCTGACCGTGATCGGCCAGCCGATCCCCGCCGACCGCGCCGCCGCGCCGGATCCGTCGACCTCCGACGAGCACATGAAATCGCTCAAGCGCTGGCCCGTCACGGTCAGCTATTTCGACCGCGAGGCCCAGCAGAAAGAGGGCGAGCAGACGCCGGTCTACGCGATGGCGTTCGAGCTCTACGAAAACGGCGTCTCGCGCCAGCTCGTGCTCGATTACAACGACTTTGTCATTTCCGGCGCGATGGGCAAGTTCGACGTCAAGGACAGCAAGCCCTGTAATTGAGGGGGTCATGCTCTCTCCTCCGTCATTGCGAGTGTAGCGAAGCAATCCAGAATCCCTCTGCGGCTGGCAGTCTGGATTGCTTCGTCGCAAGAGCTCCTCGCAATGACGGGGCTGGCTCTCCCGTCCCTCACCAGCTACGCTCCCTCCCAACCAAAAACCCCAGGGAGGCAACCCATGCCCAAGCTCGATCATCTCCGTCCCAGCGGCCTGCATCACAATCCCGCCTATTCCCACGTCGTCACCGCGACCGGCGCGCGCACCATCTACATTTCGGGACAGGTCTCGACCGACGAGGAGGGGCGGATCGTCGGCGAGGGCGATATCGCCGCGCAGACCACGCAGGTGATGCAGAATCTCGGACACGCGCTGAAGGCAGCCGGCGCGAGCTATTCCAACATCGTGAAGATCACGACCTTCGTCGTGAACTACAAGCCGGAGCTGCGCCCCATCATCGGCAAGGCCCGCTCGGCCTTCTTCGAAGGCATGGAGCCGCCGGCCTCGACCCTGGTCGGCGTCTCCGCGCTCGCCGCGCCGGAATGGCTGATCGAGATCGAGGCGATCGCCGTCGCGGATTGATTTTCGTAGCCCGATGGAGTGCAGCGCAATCCGGGAAGCCTGCCGCCGGGCTACAAGTGCCTCTCGCTCGAAATCCCGTGAAGAACAGCCATCGCTTCGTCGGCCCTGTCGTCGGGTACAAGCAGATGGTCGTGGTGGAAGGCCGACACCGCGTTCACGCTGATGCCGGCTTCAGCGAGACGGGCCGTGATCGCGGCCAAGAAGCCCACCGCGTCGAGTGCCGAGTGAACCGTCAGGGTGATCAGGCGCGAGGGGAACGCGTAGCGCAGCCCCGCCGCTTCGGCCTCTTCGCGAGAGATCACGAGCGTCGTGCCTTCCTGTTCGCGGAACGTCAGCTGCGGTTTGAGTGCTTCGGGAATGGCCTCGCTGGTCGGGATCGTGCAAAATACGAAGGTGCCGTCCAGCATCTTCGGCCTCATGTGTCTCAGCAGCGCGCCGAGATTGTGCTCGCCCGTCATGGTGCCAGCTCCTGCAGAATCGTTTGAGCCCTTGCGCAGCTATCGGCGCCGGCGGCTGTTGAAGCCATGACGGGCATACGTTCGTATATCTCCCCGAATCCTTCTCATGCCCCGATCTTACGCTCGTACAATTGAGTAACGGCGGCGGATTCTTACAATTTGAGTCCACTCGGGTCACTACGAGGAAGCTCAATGAATGTCGTCATTCGAAAGCTCAACGGTTTGTGGCACCTCATTGTCGGGTCTTGTCAGATCCGAACTCCGTTCCTGGAAACGCAGGATCGGCAGCTGGTCGTTCAATATGCCCGGCGCGTCTATCCGGGTGCGCGGATATTCGAACGCGATTGAGTTGAGCAGGTCTCGATCACTCGGGCTGTCCTGTTTCGGGACCCTCATACGCGATCCCGCGGATCACCGCCGCGCTGCCGAATTTCTTGCGCAGGCTGTCCACGGCGCGCTCGGCGTGGGCGGCGCGGCGGTCGAGCATGTCGGTGTCGTCGGCGGGCGAGCCCTCGCGCAGCGCGCTGACGCCGGCGCCCATCAGGCGGAAGGCGGTGCCGTCGATCTCCTTGGCCAGCATCTCGCGGCAGATCGAGAAGATCTTTGCGGCGAGCTGGGTCGGGGCCGCGATCGATTGCGAGCGCGTGCGCTGGCGGAAATCGGCGGTCTTCAGCTTCAGCGTGACGGTCGAGCCGGCGAGTTCGCTGCTCTTGAGCCGTGACGATGTCTTCTCGCACAGCCGCCACAGGATCTTCTCCAGCGTCGCGAAATCGCGGATGTCGGTCTCGAAGGTGGTTTCGCTTGAAATCGTCTTGGCGCCCCGATCAGGCTCGACGCGGCGGTCGTCGATGCCGCGCGCGAGCCGCCATAGCCTGCGGCCGTCGCTCGGAAACTGCCGCATCATCTCGATCTCGTCGGCCTTTTGCAGATCGGCGATGATGCGGAAACCGCGCTGCACCAGCCGCTCCTGAGTGGCCGGTCCGACGCCGAAGATGAAGCCGACGGGCTTGTCGGCAAGCATCGATCGCGCTTCCTCCTGGTCGAGCGCGGCGAAGCCCCGGGGCTTGTCGAGGTCGGAGGCGATCTTGGCCAAAAACTTGTTGCAGGACAGGCCGACCGAGACGGAGATGCCGATGTCCCGCTCGACGTTGCGGGCAAAGCGCGCCAGCACTTTTGCCGGGATCATGCCGTGCACCCGTTCGGTGCCGGAGAGATCGAGGAACGCCTCGTCGATCGACAGCGGTTCGACCAGCGGCGTCAGCGCCTGCATGGCCTGGCGCACCTCGCGGCCGACGCGGACATATTTGGCCATATCCGGCGGGATCACGGTCGCGTGCGGGCAGGCCTCCAACGCCTTGAACATCGGCATGGCGGATCGCACGCCGTAGGTGCGAGCGATGTAGCAGGCGGCCGACACCACGCCGCGTTTTCCTCCGCCAATGATGACCGGCTTGTCGGCAATGTCAGGATTGTCGCGCTTCTCGACCGTCGCATAGAAGGCGTCGCAGTCGATGTGGGCGATGGTCAGGCCTGCGAGCGCGCGGTGACGGACGAGGCGAGGGGAACCGCAGGCGGAACAGCGCCTCACGCCCATGTCCAGATCGGCCAGACAGTCCCGGCAGAAGCAGCGGGGCCCGGCCGTATCAGGGGCGGTCACGGCACGTCGCGCTCCCAGGAGGGGTCGCCGAGCGCGTCGCCGAGGACCTGCCGCGCCGCTGCGACGTTGGTCGGATGCAGTTCCGCGGTCGAGGCAAAGGCCTTCACGGTGGCGTCATCGCGCAGCACGAAATCGAGCACGCTGAGCAGAAAATTGGGGTCCGCGGCGGCATTGCGCAGGGTCTCCGGACCGACCCCCGTCTCGGCCAGAAACAGGCCCAGCCGCTCGGGATCGCTCGCAACGAAAGAGAGCCCCTGAATCGCAACGATTTCAGCGACTTCGCGGGGGTTGTGAACAGGCTTTTTCAAGGGGACGGTTTGCCTTTCCGTTAACTTTCGGTCTCTAATTTGGAATCATCATGCCCGAGTCTCGGCCCTGAGTCTTCCGACCCCAGGCAAGCAACTGGAAACCACATCGCAGAAAGTCGACCCTCGGGTTTAACGAAACTCAAGCGAATCTGAGGCTAGTTTGAATCCAGTTTTCGAAGCGCCGGCGAGCGGCGCCTGAGGCGTTACATGTATGGGTCTGCGGACCAATCAGGAGGGCGGGATGGCTAAGACCGTCCTGATCGTGGAAGACAACGAGCTCAACATGAAGCTCTTCCGCGACCTGTTGGAGGCGCACGGCTACCAGACCTCCGGCACCAGCAACGGCTACGAGGCGCTCGACCTCGTTCGCAAGATGCGGCCCGACCTCGTGCTGATGGATATCCAATTGCCGCAGGTCTCCGGGCTCGAGGTGACGCGCTGGATCAAGGACGATCCGGAGCTGCGTTCCATTCCCGTCGTCGCGGTCACGGCGTTCGCGATGAAGGGCGACGAAGAGCGCATCCGCGAGGGCGGCTGCGAGGCCTATTTGTCCAAGCCGATCTCGGTCGGCAAATTCATTGAGACGGTCCGGCGTTTCATCGGATAGGAAGTGAGTTCACAGTGTCCGCGCGTATCCTGGTCGTCGATGACGTCCCTGCCAACGTCAAGCTGCTCGAGGCCCGCCTCTCTGCCGAATATTTCGACGTGATGACCGCCTCGAACGGCACCGAGGCGCTGGCGATCTGTCAACGCGCCGAATGCGACATCATCCTGCTCGACGTGATGATGCCCGACATCGACGGCTTTGAAGTCTGCCGCCGCCTCAAGACCGATCCGTCGACGCACCACATTCCTGTCGTCATGGTGACGGCGCTCGACAGTCCGTCCGACCGCAATCGCGGGCTGGAAGCGGGCGCGGATGATTTCCTGACCAAACCCGTTTCCGACGTCGTACTGATCGCGCGGGTGCGCTCGCTGACGCGGCTGAAGATGATGACCGATGAGCTGCGCATGCGCGCCATCACCTCGCTCGAGATCGGCATGCAGGCGCCCGAGCGCAGCGCCGTGGCCGACACCGGCAAGGGCGGCCGCATCCTGCTGGTCGACGACCGTCCGTCCTCCTACGAGCGGCTGGCGACGATCCTCGCCGCCGAGCACACCATCGACGTCGAGCCGAACCCGACGGAGGCGCTGTTCCACGCCGCCGAGGGCAATTACGATTTGCTGATCGTCTCGCTCGACCTCAACAATTTCGACGGCCTCCGCCTGTGCAGCCAGGCGCGCTCGCTGGAGCGCACGCGCCATGTGCCGATCCTGGCGATCGCCGACCCCGAGAACTCGACGCGGCTGCTCCGCGGCCTCGAGATCGGGGTCAACGACTATCTGCTGCGTCCCATCGACAAGATCGAGCTCTTGGCGCGGGCCCGCACCCAGATCCGCCGCCGCCGCTATACCGACCACTTGCGCGACAACGTGCAGAACTCGATCGAGATGGCGATCACGGACGCGCTCACCGGCCTGCACAATCGCCGCTACATGGAGAGCCATCTGGCGACCCTCGCCGAGCAGGCCGCGACCCGCGGCAAGCCGCTGGCGCTGATGATCCTGGACATCGACTTCTTCAAGTCCATCAACGACAATTACGGCCACGACGCCGGCGACGACGTGCTGCGCGAATTCGCGGTGCGGGTGCGCAAGTCGATCCGCGGCATTGATCTGGCCTGTCGCTACGGCGGCGAGGAGTTCGTCATCGTCATGCCGGAGACCGATCTCCACGTCGCCGGCATGGTCGCCGAGCGCCTGCGCCGCTCGATCGCGGGCGAGCCGTTCGCGATCCACAAAGGCGCCAAGCGCATCGAGGTCACGATCTCGATCGGCTTGACCACGCTGGAGCAGAAGGGCGAGGCGGTCGCCGACGTGCTCAAGCGCGCCGACACCGCGCTGTATCGCGCCAAGCACGACGGCCGCAACCGCGTGGTGTCGCAGGCGGCGTGAGGGCCGACTGTGCAAAATCGCGAAAACAACCCCATGCACAGTAGCCGGCGTTAGCTCGATCAATAGGTTAGGCGAGGGCAGCTGCTTGGTCGGCCGGAGACTCGGCTAGCGGCTCTTCTTTTTCGCCAGCCGATCCACACATACCCGCATATCGTTATTTCTAGCCTCCCGCGCCGCTCCGGTCAGGGTGCCGAACGGGCCATATTTTGCATACGACTGCTTGCAGCAGGCCACTGGGAAGCTCGCCGTGCACATCGATAGGTCTTGAGCGAATGCTTCGGATGGAAGCAACTGAGAGCAGACGAGAACGAAGGCAAACGCCGTGAAGACTCGGATCATTTCAAATTTGCCTCTCTGATCAAGAATCAAACCTCAAGTAAGATGGAGAGCAATCTGCTTCTTCGCCGTTGATTAGTTCGTCGGCAGCCCTTTCTTTGCGAGGCAGGCGCGGACCTTCGTGGCCGGACCAGCGGGCACCTTGTAGGCACGCCAATCCGCTTGGGTATAGCCGACGGCGCTAAGGCAGGAGGTCAGCCCTTGGTCTTTTTTGCGGGCCTCGTCAACACTCGTGCCGTCACGCTTAGCCTGGCACACCGGGTCATGATTGCAGTTGATGCGTTGGGCATGAGCCAGCGGTAGTCCAGCGAACACAACGATCAGCACAGAAGCGAAAGTCATCAATTTCATCTTACACCCCCAAGTTGAATGTGGCGGACGGTAGCTATCAGAGTCGGAACCCGCAACCCTGGGCAAGGACAACAAACCGACAAATTTTCCGGAATACGGCCCGGGCAAAACAGCTCCGGCGCGACCGGGCGCGTGGGGTTACGGGACTGACCTGTGCAGTCCACTCCTCTCAGGAGCGCTTGGGGCGCAGGATGAAGTTACAGAACAACTCGCCCCAGTATAAGGCAAATGCAGATCCAATTCCGATCAGGCCCCACATAAGACAAGTCTGAAAATAGCCGCCCCTAAACCAAAAGCTGCAACCTACTGGCGGATACAGCCTTCGTCCACTCCCTCAGGGATGCTGGACCACTCCCTTGCCCCGTTTCTTCATCGGCTTCTGCGCGCCGCCACCCACATCCACCCCCGCATTCCGCAACAGCACCTTCGCCGCTTCCTTCGCCGCACGCGCCATCGCCGGATCGTCGCGGACGAGGTCCTGCGCGATCGAGCCGTCGACCAGCAGCACCAGCTGCGTTGCGAGCCCATCCGCATCGGTCACACCGAGCTCGTTCAGGCGGTCGCGAAACCAGAGGCGGCGGCTCTCCTTGAAGGCGACCGCGATCTTCTTCACGGCGCGGTCCTGAGGGCCCAGCTCGGCAACCGCGTTCACGAACGGGCAGCCGCGAAAGTCCTTGGCCGCAAACCGCCGCTCCAGCGAATCAAACGTCGCGAGGATCTGCTCGGCCGGCGGCTTGTCGGAGGGGCGCGCGCTCACGAAGCGGCGTTCCAGATAGGCGGTGATCAGCGCGTCCTTGGACGGGAAGTGGTTGTAGAGCGTGCGCTTGGATATGCCGATCTCGGCCGCGATGGTGTCGACGCCGATGGCGCGAATGCCCTGCAGATAGAACAGCTTGTCGGCGGTCTGAAGGATCCGCTCTTTCATCGTCTGTGGGGCGGGCGGGGGAGCCATGCGGCGACGCGCATCCTCTTGGCTTGACAGCTGGGGTCCTACATAGCCTAAGTACACAGGTCTGTGTAACCAAAATCAACCGATATTTCAGACGACGGCATTTGCGCCGTGCCCACGAGGGAGAAGAATATGCCCCTGCTGCAGGTCCTGCGTCCGACATTGCCCATCCTGATCGGCGCCTCGATCATGCTGACGCTCAGCATGGGGCTGCGGCAGAGCCTCGGCATCTTCATGCAGCCGCTGACGCACGACATCCACATTTCGATCTCGGATTTCACGCTGGCGCTGGCAGTGCAGAACCTCGCCTGGGGCTTTCTCCAGCCGCTCGCCGGCGCGATGACGGTGCGCTACGGCTTCCGCCCGATCATGATCGTCGGCGCGCTGATGTACATCGCAGGCCTCGTTCTGATGGCGACCGCGAACGGCCTCGTCAGCATCATGATCGGCGCCGGCGTGTTGATCGGCACATCGCTCGCCTGCACCGCGGCCGCGATCGCGATGTCGGTGGCGGCACGCGCGGTCCCTGCGACCGTGCGCTCGACCGTGCTCGGCATCGTCTCCGGCGCGGGCTCGCTGGGCGCGCTGCTGTCGGCGCCGATCGGGCAGATGCTCAATGAGGGGTTTGGCTGGCGCGTCGGGCTCGCCGGCTTCGTCGTCATGTCGGTGCTGATGATTCCGGCCGCGTGGTACGCGGGGCGCGTCGACCAGGTCCCGCTGCCGAAGCCGGCTGCCGACGAGATCGACGATGCCACGGCTGCGACCGCGGCGAGGACCGCGTTCGGCAATGCCTCCTTCGTGGTGATGACCTGCGCCTATCTCGTCTGCGGCATGCAGCTGGTCTTCCTCACCACGCATCTGCCGTCATACCTTGCGATCTGCGGCCTCGATCCGATGCTGAGCGCGCAGACGCTCGGCATGATCGGCGGCTTCAACGTGCTCGGCTCGCTGTTCTTCGGCTGGGCCGGCGAGCGCTGGAACAAGCTGGCGCTGCTGGGTGCGATCTACATCCTGCGCTCGCTGGCGCTCGCCTGGTACTTCATGCTGCCGGCAACGCCGTTCTCGACGCTGCTGTTCGGCGCTATCATGGGCTTCCTCTGGATGGGCGTAGGGCCGCTGGTCGCGGGCGCGGTCGCCGAGATGTTCGGCCTGCGCTGGCAGGCGATGATCCAGGGCCTCGCCTTCATGAGCCACCAGATCGGCAGCTTCCTCGGCGCCTACGGAGGAGGGGTGCTCTACGACGCGCTCGGCTCCTACACCATGGCCTGGCGCATCGGCGTGGCGCTGGGCTTGGCCGGCGGCATCGTGCAGGTCGCGTTTGCGCTGCTCCGGCCGTCGCAACCTCCGTCGCCGGTGTTGGAGCCGGTGTGAGGCGTTCGGGCTTAGGATCTCTCACCGTCACTCCGAGGTGCTCGCTTCTTCAGCGGCCCTCGAAGGGCGACGGCCCGGCTGCATCTCAGCCGTGCATCCTTCGAGGCTCCCCGCGCGATGCTTTTGCATCGCGCCACTCAGGCGACGACGGCTTCGCCGTCGCGCCGGGATGGCGGATTGGGATAAGCGCTTGCAGCAATCGGCGAGCGGTATGGACTAGCGATGTCCCGACCGCTTGAGATCGGCGACCTTGAACCTGTTGCCGGCCTGCAGGCTGCTGCAAAACCAGTGGGCTCTGTTTCGAAACTCGCCCAGGAACACCTTCGTCTCGACGCAATTCTCGTAGGATGTGTGGGTGATGGTGTCTCGGCACGTCGGCGAGAAAGGTCCATAGTTCACATTGCCGCCCGACTCGCTGCATCCGATCCAGGGCTCCTTGCCGTGCCGGAAGCTTGATGCACAGCCACCGTTGCAGCTGCTGGCGACTTTCTCCAGGCTGGCTATCCTCCCCATCACAGAACCCGGTGCATAGGAAGGCGTGCGCGCGGTTGCCGTTCGAGTGGTTGACGCAGTCCGACGCGGCGCCGTTGTGTTCGCTCCCCGCTCCGACACGTGCGGCTTTGCCACCTGCTTCGGCGCATCGACAGTGACGGGGGGAAGCGTGGCGGCGGGGCCTGTCGGGATTTGCGACGCTGCCGGGGCGCACAGCAAGGCGGTTGACAAGACAGCGATCGTTGAAGGCACGACAAGGCTCGATGACAATCTCATGACCATGTCCTTCCCAAATCCGGGCGGAAATTCCGTGCCGGGAAGTGCACGGTAACAGACATTACGGGTCGAGCAACTGAAGGTTGAAGAGCCGTTTGCGTAATGATGGGCCATGGTGGTCAGAAAGTGGAGCACGTCAATTCGTTCTCGTGCCCCGGCCGCGGCGCAGCGCTCCCGGCGATGCGAAGCATCGTCCGGTGCGGTGCGCTGCAGAGCCGGGGCCCATGTCTCGCATGGTGTCGTGTCGCGTTCTGGATCCGGGCTCAGCGGAGCAGCGTTGCACGCTGCAGCGCGTCCGGGACACACGAGAGGGCCAAAATGAAACGGGGCCCGAAAGGGCCCCGCAAAACGCTTCAATGCTTGTCCGCGATCTGACTTGATCTTTTACTTGATCTTGGCTTCGCGGAATTCGACGTGCTTGCGCGCGACCGGGTCGTACTTCTTCTTGACCAGCTTGTCGGTCATGGTGCGCGAATTCTTCTTGGCGGTGTAGTAGAAGCCGGTGTCGGCCGAGGACACGAGCTTGACCTTGATGGTGACCGCTTTGGCCATGTTCTGAACCTCAGAAAATTGGGGAATCTGGAGCCGGCCAAACGGCCCGCGTTGGCCGGCAACCTAGCCAGAAACCGCCTGATGTCAAGGTTTTAGGGGGCAGAAACCACCCAAAACGGCCCGATTATCCCTCGAAGAACCGATTTTTGGGGCGCGGCAGGCCCAGATTCTCCCTCAAAGTGGGCCCTTCATACTCTTTGCGGAAAATCCCGCGCCGCTGCAGCTCCGGGACCACCTTGTCGACGAAATCGTCGAGCCCGGCCGGCAGGAACGGGAACATGATGTTGAAGCCGTCGGAGCCGCGCCCGACCAGCCATTCCTCCATCTGGTCGGCGATGGTTTTGGCGGTGCCGACGAAGGACAGCCCGCCATAGCCGCCGACGCGCTGGGCGAGCTGGCGCACGGTGAGCTTGTCGCGCTTGGCGAGGTCGACCATGCGCTGCCGGCCGCTTTTGCTGGCGTTGGTCTCGGGGATGTCAGGCAATTGGCCGTCCGGATCGAAGCCCGAGGCATCGGTGCCGAGGATGACCGAGAGCGAGGCGATGGCGCTATCGTAATGCACGCGGCTGTCGAGCAGCGCGCGTTTCTCCTTGGCCTCATCGACGCTGTCGCCGACCACGACGAAGGCGCCGGGGAGGATCTTCAGATGCTCGGGATCGCGGCCGATGGTCTCCATGCGGCCCTTGATGTCGGCATAGAGCTTCTGTCCGTCGGCGAGGCTGCCGCCGCCGGTGAACACGGCTTCCGCCGTCTCGGCGGCGAGCTGCTTGCCGTCTTCCGACGCGCCCGCCTGCACGATCACCGGCCAGCCCTGCACGGGGCGCGCGATGTTGAGCGGCCCGCGCACCTTCAGATATTTGCCGTTGTGATCGAGCGTGTGCATTTTCGAAGGATCGAAGAATAGCCCGCTCTCGACATCGCGCACGAAGGCATCGTCGGCGAAGGAATCCCACAGGCCCGTGACGACATCGTAGAACTCGCGGGCGCGCTTGTAGCGCTCGGCATGCTCCATGTGATCGTCGAGGCCGAAATTCAGGGCCGCGTCCGGGTTCGATGTCGTGACGATATTCCAGCCGGCGCGGCCGCCGCTGAGATGGTCGAGCGAGGCGAAGCGCCGCGCGACGTGATAGGGCTCGTCGAAGGTGGTCGAGCCTGTCGCGATCAGGCCGATGCGCTCGGTGACTGCGGAGAGCGCCGACAGCAGCGTGAACGGCTCGAACGAGGTCACGGTGTGGCTGCGCTTGAGCGCATTGACCGGCATGTTCAGCACGGCGAGGTGATCGGCCATGAAGAAGGCGTCGAACTTGCCGGCCTCGAGCTTCTGGATCAGCTGCTTGATGTGCGAGAAGTTGAAATTGGCGTCAGGCCAGGCCCCGGGATAGCGCCAGGCCCCGGTGTGGATGCTGATCGGGCGCATGAACGCGCCAAGCTTGAGTTGCCGTTGTGCCATCGCCCGGTGTCCGTTCTTGGTGACGCTGGGGAAAGACATAGGGACGCCGGGGAGCAGCGCCATTGGGGGAGGCGGGAAGATTTTTTCGTTTTTCGATGCCCGCTCAGCACAATCGCGTCATTCCGGGGCGCGCACCTTCGCGCGAGCCACGATGCGCAATTGCGCATCTGAGAATCCATCAATCCGCGGACACCGAGGCGAGAGGGCTACTGCCCCCGGGCCCTTTGATCGAAGGCGCTCAGCACGGCGAGCGTCATCGCGGTGACGCCGGTCTGGATGGTCGGTTTCGGCACCGGGGCGAATTGCGGCGAGTGATTGCCGGGAAGCGGCGGGCCGCTGCCGTTGCGCGCGGCGGCGACGCGGTCGGGCTCATAAACGCCGATGTTGAAGAACATCGACGGCACGCCGGCGTTGACATATTCCGAATAGTCTTCGCTGGTCGTGTTCGCAGGGCTGACGTTGAGCTTGTCGCCGAAGGCCGCTTTCAGCACCCGCTCGGCCTGGCCGACCACCGCGGCATCATTCACTACCGCCTTGGTGCCTTCGTCGAGGTGGATTTCGGGCGCAGGCGCATCCGCCATCGCCGCCACCGCTTTCGCCGTTCGCTCGATCCCGGCCAGCATCCTCGCGCGCACCTGCGGCTTGAAGCTGCGGATCGTGCCGATCATCCTGGCCTCGTCGGGGATGACGTTGCCGGCGGTGCCGGCGTGGATCGCGCCGATGGTGACAAGGCCGAATTCGGTCGGGTCCTTCTCGCGGCTGATCACGCTCTGGACATCGACGACAAAGCGCGATGCCATCATCACGGGATCGATGGTCGCCTGCGGTATCGCGCCATGACCGCCGCGGCCGACGAATCTGATGAAGAGACCGTCGACATTCGACGATCCGACCCCGACCCTGTAGGTCACGGAGCCGTAGGCCCCACTGCCGTCGTGCAGGGCAAATCCCGCATCGGGCTTCGGAAAGCGGGTGAACAGGCCATCGGCGATCATCGCCCTTGCGCCCGCGACCTCTTCCTCGGCGGGCTGCGCGATGAACATCAGCGTACCGTGCCACTGGTCCTTGATGCCGACCAGGGTCTTCGCCGTGCCGACCCAGCTCGCCATGTGGATGTCATGGCCGCAGCTATGGGCGACGAATGTCTCGCGGCCCTGCCAGATCTGCTTGTCGCGGCTGGCATAGGGCAGGCCGGTCTTCTCCTCCATGGGTAGCGCATCAAGCTCGGTGCGAACCATGATGGTGGGACCGTCACCGTTCCTGTAGATGGCAACAAGGCCCGTCTTGCCGACGTGCTCGGTGACTTCAAAACCAATCGCACGCATCTCGCCGGCGAGTTTCGCCGCAGTCTTCTCCTCCTGGAAGGCAATCTCGGGATGGGCGTGGATGTCCTTATTGAGCGCGTCGAGCTTCGGATATTCGCTCTCGAAGGCGGTCTCGATGGTTTGCTTCAACCTGGCGACGTCGAGCTCCGCATGGGCGGACGGCGAGAGCAGGCTGTACAACGCCACGGAAGCGAGCAGAGGCCTTACGAAGCGCATCATCCGATCCTCCGGTTGTTTTTAAGCGCTCATTTATTCACCTAGCACATCTCGTCGCATCTTTCCGCCATAGAAATGGAAGAACGGCACCGGCGCATCGCGGCGGAGCGGGCTGTCGCGTTGAGCAGGTTGCGCGTCATCGGATGCAGATTGGCGAGCGGTTTTGAGCCGAGCCCGACCCAGAGCGGCTTGTCCAGCCCCGCATCGAGGCGTCTCTTCGAACCAATCCGCTGCTTGCGCCGACCAAGCCATGACCCCGCGAGGAGACCCTTCATGGCCGTCGCAATGACCTTGGACGGCGGCATCGTCCGCATCGACCGGCCCATGCCATGGGTCGGCCGGCTGCTGTCGCTGCCGCTGCTGGCGGCAAGCGGCTATCTGCTGTGGAATGTCGCGCTCGGCCTGCGCCAGGATTTCTTCGGCTTCGGAAGGCTCGCCGACGATCTCGTGCCGGTGCTGGTGTTCACGGGGTTCGGGCTGCTCGTCGGCATCCCCGGCATCATCCTGCTGACGTTCCGCTACTTCGTCGTGCTCAACGAGACGCTGCGCCAGATCGTGATCACCAGGCAGTTCGGCCCGCTGAACATTCGCTCGTCGCGCAATCTCGCCGACTATCACTTCATCAGCGTCATCGACGACTACGATACGGATCTGAGGACGTACGACGTCAATCTCTGCGGCAACAAGGGCGTCGAGCCGATCACACTTCAGAGCTTCACGCGTCGAGAGGAGGCGGATCAGCTCGCAAGCGAGATCGGCCGCGTCCTCAAGCTGCCGACGCGCGATTATGTCGGCACCGAGCCGGACGCGGACTGACTAAAGCGCGATGCGATGAGGATGAATCGTCATCGCACTTTAGGTTGTTGTTTTAAGCATGATCTTTTCGGAAAACCGCTGCGCACTTTTCCGGATCATGCTTTAGCCCAAAATATCCTTCTGCATCTTGCCGCCGTAGAAATGGAAGAACGGCACCGGCGCATCGTGGCGCAGCGGGCCGGTGGCAAGGCGGGTGTGGAGCTCGTTGAGCACGTTGCGAGTCATCGGATGCAAATCGGCCAGCGGCTTGGAGCCGAGCTCGACCCAGACCAGCTCGACCAGTTCGGCATCGGCATGGATCACGCCGTCGACGCGGTGGGCGATCGCGGAGGCGTCCGCGGTGAAGAAGCGCGTGTCGAACCGCTTGACGCGGCCGGGCGGGGTGATCGCGCGCGCGATCAGGAACAGGCTGGAGGGATCGGGCAGCAGGCCCGCATCGGCAAACGGCTTCCAGGGGCCGTCGAGTTTTGAC
This sequence comes from Bradyrhizobium sp. CCBAU 65884, assembly GCF_028128835.1. Lineage (NCBI taxonomy): Bacteria > Pseudomonadati > Pseudomonadota > Alphaproteobacteria > Hyphomicrobiales > Nitrobacteraceae > Bradyrhizobium > Bradyrhizobium sp. CCBAU 65884. The sequence goes on from NZ_LBJU01000008.1 coordinate 41,792, forward strand.
ACTTTGCCCTCGGCCGTCCGCCCGAGGCAGAGGCCGGTTTCTTCGCAGGCCTCGCGGATCGCGGCAATGGCGAGCGACTTCGCGCGCGAGGCCGGCGTCTTTGGGCTGCCCTTGGCGAGATTGGCCTCCAGTTCGGCGGTGATGGGCGCAGCACAGGGCACGCGATAGTCGGCCTTGTCGACGCGTCCGCCGGGGAAGACGAACTTGCCGGGCATGAACACCACCTTGTCGTGGCGCTTGCCGACCAGCACTTTCGGAATGGCGCCGCTGCGGTCGACCAGGATCAGCGTTGCCGCATCCCTCGGACGGAAATAGGGATGATGATCGGCTTCCTTCTCCTCGTGGACCTTGGCCTTCTCCGCGACTTGCGCAATATCCGTCATGTCCTCACCCAACGCTTTTTACTTCTTGCTTACACCGGCGGAATACCATCCGGAGGGTTCTCGTCAAACCCGTGCATGCGCAGAGCCCATTGCAGGCCGACCACAGCTCCCTTCACCGGCTGCAGCAGCGCGAGCGAGGCGACGAAGGTGAAGGGCAGATAGGCCGCGAAGCTGAGCCAGACCGGCGTCGTGTAATTGGTCTCGATCCAGAGGATCGTGGGCACCACGATGTGACCGACGATGACGATCACGAGATAGGCGGGCAGATCGTCGGCGCGGTGCGGCGTGAAATCGAGGCCGCATTTGGCGCAATCGTCTGCGGTCTTCAGGAAGGCGCGGAACAGTTTGCCCTCGCCACAGCGCGGGCAGCGGCCGCGAAAGCCGCGCTTCATCGCCGCCCAGAGATCGCGCTTCTCGACGAGGCCCGTCTCGCGCGTCCAGATTTTTGGGGCCGTGCTCATCGTCACCATGCTTTGCCCTTTTTACCGCCGCCTTTGCCCTTGTTCTTTCCTTTATTCTTTCCCTGGCCCTTCTTCCCCTTGCCGGATTTTGGCTTCGCCGGCTTGCGTTTTCTATCCGGGCTGCGTCCGGGCTGCGCCTTGAACGAGGGGCGGCGCTGCGGACCGGATGGTCTGCGTTCGCGCGGCGCGGTCTCACCGGAAGACGACAGCAGCTCGAAGCGCAGCGCGCCCGCGATCGGCGCTGCCTCGATCAGGCGGACGTCGACCACGTCCCCCAGCTGATACATGGTGCGGCTGCGCGTGCCGACGAGGGCGTGTCGGCTCTCGTCATAGTTGAAATATTCCGTGCCGAGGGATCGGATCGGGATCAGGCCGTCGGCGCCGGTCTCGGCGAGCTTGACGAACAGGCCGGCGCGGGTGACGCCGGAGACCCGGCCCTGGAAACTCGCGCCGATGCGATTAGCCAGGTGATGGGCAATCAGCCGGTCGACGGTCTCGCGCTCCGCCTTCATCGCGCGGCGCTCGGTCACCGAGATGTGGGCTGCGACCTCGCCGAGGCTTTCCGGCGTCTCGCTGTCGGGCAGGGCGCCTTCGCCGAGACCGAGCGCTCGGACCAGCGCGCGGTGCACGACGAGGTCGGCATAGCGGCGGATCGGCGAAGTGAAATGCGCGTAGCGGCGCAAATTCAGGCCGAAGTGCCCGTAATTCTCCGAAGAGTATTCGGCCTGCGCCTGGGCGCGCAGCACGACCTCGCTCACCAGCGGGTAATAATCATGGCCTTCGAGCTGGGCCAGCACGCGGTTGAATGTGGTGGGACGCAGAGCGCCTGATTTGGCGAAGGGAACGTCGAGCGTCTCCAGAAATTCCGCGAGTGCGTGGACCTTTTCCAGGGTCGGCTCGTCATGCACGCGGTAGATCAGCGGGAGCGACTTCTTCTCCAGCATCTCGGCGGCTGCGACGTTGGCGAGGATCATGAACTCCTCGATCAGCTTGTGCGCGTCGAGGCGCTCGGGCACGACGACCCGGTCGACCGTGCCGTCGCTCTTCAGGAGGATCTTGCGCTCGGGCAGATCGAGATTGAGCGGATCGCGCTCGTCGCGGGCGCGCTTGGCGCAGGCATAGGCGGCATAGAGCGGCCTCAATATCGGATCGAGCAGGGGGCCGGTGGTGTCATCAGGCCGGCCGTCGATCGCGGCCTGCGCCTGCGCGTAGCTCAGCTTGGCCGCCGAGCGCATCAGGATGCGGTGGAAGCTGTGCGAGCGCTTGCGGCCGTCGGGGCCGAGCACCATGCGCACCGCGAGCGCGCCACGCGGCTCGCCCGGCACCAGCGAGCAGAGATCGTTCGAGATGCGCTCGGGCAGCATCGGCACGACGCGGTCGGGGAAATAGACGGAATTGCCGCGGTCGAGCGCGTCGCGGTCGAGCGCGCTGCCCGGCCGGACGTAGAAGCTGACATCGGCAATGGCGACGTTGACGATGAAGCCGCCCTTGTTGTTGGGATCTTCATCGGGCTGCGCGTGCACCGCGTCGTCGTGATCCTTGGCGTCGGGCGGATCGATGGTGAGAAGCGGCACGTCGCGCCAATCCTCGCGGCCCTTCAAATTGGCCGGCTCCGCCGCTTCCGCATCGCGCATCGCGGCGGGCGAGAATTGCAGCGGGATGTCGTGGGCGTAGATCGCGATCAGGCTGATCGCCTTCTCCGACTTGACCGAGCCGAGCTTCTCTTTCACCCGGCCGGACGCCAGCCCAAAGCTGCGCGTGCGGACGATGTCGACGCTGACGAGATCGCCGTCCTGCGCGCCGTGTGTGTCGGCCGCGGCGATGTTCAGCTCGCGGTCCGCGGACTTCTTGTCGACGGGCACGAGCCGTCCGCCGCCTTCGGGCAGGCTGCGAAACACGCCGAGGATGCGGCTCTTGGCCTTGTCGAAGACCTTGATGATGTGGCCGCGATAGGCGGGGCCTTCGGTCTCGGACGTCGGCTCGACGCGTAGCAGCACGCGATCGCGGACGCCGGCGACGGTGCCTGGCTTTGGCCGGCGCGGCGTCTGGATGCGAATTTTGGGGGGCTCGCCACTCTCGACCTCGTCCCATTCGGTGGGGGAGGCGATCAATTCGCCGTCCTGGTCGCGGCCGGTAATGTCGGCGACCAGCGTCGGCGGCAGCGCGTCCGGCTCGGACACCTTGTGGCGCTTCTTCTTGATGGTTCCGTCGTCGGCGAGCTCGCGCAATATGCGCTTGAGCTCGACGCGATCGGCGTTCTTCAGGCCGAACTCGCGCGCAATTTCGCGGGTGCCGACGTTTCCTTGATTTGCCTTGATGAAGGCGACGATGGCTTGCCTGTCGGGAAAGCCACGGTCATTCTTGCGTTTCACTTAACCTCTAATTCTTGATCTCAAGTCTTGCCGGCACTCTTCTTGGCCGGGGCCTTGGGGGCGGCTGCCTTGGTCGGCGACGTTTTTGCGGTCGACGACACGGCTGCGCGCGCCTTGCTGGTGGATTCAGTTTTCGATTTGGCCGCCTTCTTCGCGGCCGGTTTCTTCTTCGGCGCGGCGTCATCGCCGTCCGCAGCCTTCTCTGCAGTCTTCTTGGCCTTGGCCGGTTTCGCTGCCTTCTTCGGCTTCTTGCCGCCGCCCTTGGCAGCCCGCTCGTCGATCAGCGCGATCGCCTGTGCCAGCGTGACGGTGTCCTTTTCGAACTCGGCGGGGATCGTCGCGTTGACACCGCCGGCGGTGACATAGGCGCCGTAGCGGCCGCTCTTCACGGTGACGGTGCCGAGCGAGGGATGATCGCCGATCGCCTTGCCGGGATCGGCGCCGAAGCGGCGGCTCGGGCCCTTGGCGACCTTTTCCGCGATCAGCGTCACCGCGCGGTTGAGGCCGATGTCGAACACCTCGTCGCCGGCCTCCAGGCTGGCATAGGTCTTCTCATGCTTGACGAACGGCCCGAAGCGGCCGAGCCCGGCGGTGATCGGCTGACCGGTCTCCGGATGCTTGCCGATCTCGCGCGGCAGCGACAGCAGCTTCAGCGCAAGCTCGAGCTCGACATCGCCGGGCGACGTGCCCTTCGGAATGCCGGCGCGCTTCGGCTTCTCGCCTTCCGCATAATCCTTCTGCTCGCCGAGCTGGATATAGGGACCAAACCGGCCGGCCTTGACCCAGACATCGAAGCCGGTGTCGGGATCCTGGCCGAGCGAACGGTCGGCGCTGGCCTCGCCATCGGCGGCGAGCTGGCGGGTGTAGCGGCACTCCGGATAATTTGAGCAGCCGACGAAGGCGCCGAACTTGCCGGCCTTCAGGTTGAGCCGGCCGGTGCCGCAGTTCGGGCACTGCCTGACGTCGCCGCCGTCGGCACGGGGCGGATAGATGTGCGGCCCGAGCATCTCGTCGAGCACGTCGAGCACCTGCGCGACGCGCAGATCCTTGATGTCGTCGACGGCGCCGATGAAACCGGTCCAGAAATCCTTCAGCACCTGCTGCCAGGAGATCTCGTTGTTGGAGATGCGGTCGAGCTGCTCCTCGAGACCCGCCGTAAAATCGTATTCGACGTAGCGGCTGAAGAAGCTTTCCAGGAACGCGATCACGACGCGGCCCTTGTCCTCGCCGTGCAGGCGCTTCTTCTCCAGCTTGACGTAGCCGCGGTCCTTCAGGACCTGCAGGATCGAGGCATAGGTCGAGGGCCGGCCGATGCCGAGCTCTTCCATGCGCTTGACCAGCGAGGCCTCGGAGAAGCGCGGCGGCGGCTCGGTAAAATGCTGGGTGACGGACAGGCTCTGCCGCTTGAGCGCGTCGTTCGGGCTCATCGCGGGCAGGCGGCGGGAGTCCTCGTCCTCCTCGTCGTCGCGGCCTTCCTGGTAGAGCGCGAGGAAGCCGTCGAACTTGACCACCTGGCCGGTGGCGCGCAGCTCCAGCGTGCGGGAGCCTGCCTTCGCCGTGATGTCGACGGTGGTGCGCTCGAGCTCGGCCGATTCCATCTGGCTCGCGATGGTGCGCTTCCAGATCAGCTCATAAAGTCGCGCCTGATCGGCGTCGAGCTTGCGGCTCATGCTGTCGGGGCGGCGGGACATGTCGGTCGGACGGATCGCTTCGTGCGCTTCCTGGGCGTTCTTGGCCTTGGCCTGGTACTGGCGCGGCGCGTCCGGCACGTAGGCGTTGCCGTAATCCTCGCCGATCACCTTGCGCGCCTGGGTGATCGCCTCGGGGGCGATCTGCACGCCGTCGGTACGCATATAAGTAATGAGTCCGGTGGTCTCGCCGCCGATGTCGATGCCTTCATAGAGGCGCTGGGCGATGCGCATCGTGTGCGCCGGCGCAAAGCCGTATTTGCGGCTGGCTTCCTGCTGCAGCGTCGAGGTGGTGAAGGGCGCCTGCGGATTGCGCCGGGCGGGCTTCGCGTCTACCGAGGTCACGGCGTAGGCGGCCGTCTCCAGCGCCTTCTTGAAGTCTTCGGCTTCCGCGCCGGTTCCGATGTCGAGGCGCTGGATCTTCTTGCCGTCGGCGCCGACGAGACGGGCCTCGAACGCATCGCCGCGCGGGGTGAGCAGGGTCGCGATCAGCGACCAATATTCACGCGCGACGAATTTCTCGATCTCGAGCTCGCGGTCGCAGACGAGGCGCAGCGCCACCGACTGCACGCGGCCGGCGGAGCGGGCGCCCGGCAGCTTGCGCCACAGCACCGGGGAGAGGGTGAAGCCGACCAGATAGTCCAGCGCGCGGCGCGCCATATAGGCGTCGACCAGCGCGCCGTCGATCTGGCGCGGATGCTTCATGGCGTCCGAGACCGCCTGCTTGGTGATGGCGTTGAACACCACCCGCTCGATCTTCTGGTCCTTCAGCGCGCGCTTTTCCTTCAGCACCTCCAGCACGTGCCAGGAGATGGCCTCGCCCTCGCGATCAGGGTCGGTGGCGAGAATCAGGCGGTCGGCGTTCTTCAGGGACTTGGCGATGTCGTTGAGCCGGCCGGCCGCCTTGGGGTCGACCTCCCAGATCATCTTGAAATTGGCGTCGGGATCGACGGAGCCGTTCTTCGCGGGCAGGTCGCGGACATGGCCGAACGAGGCCAGAACCTCATAGGACGAGCCCAAATATTTGTTGATCGTCTTGGCTTTCGCCGGCGACTCCACAATGACGATATTCATGTAGTTCCAGTAACTTACGGGAAAATCTGAGGCCGAAAACGAAAGGACTCGGGTCGGCCGTTTCGCCCCGAACATGGGTGGTGAGGCGGGTCCTGTCAAATCGAGGGCTGTTGAAGGTCGCCCGGAAGGGAAAAGTTTCATATCGAGAAAGTTGTAAAATACCACCTTGGAGTTGCGATCGCTATCGGCGTAATGTTTCTGCGGGGCATGGATTCGGGTGGGGTCTGGTGACTAAGCCAGGAAAGAAACGGGCGCGCGCCGCATCAGGCGCGCCGGGAGGCTCGCGTCACGAGGAACCGGGGGAGGGCGGCGTGGACGAAGCCGTCGCCTTCATCGCCGAGCAGGTCGGGGCATTGCGCAAGCTCGCCGAGCGCCACAAGCTCGACGTGCTGCATTATCTCCTAGGCATGACCAAGCTCGAGGCCGACGAGCATGTGAGGCTGCGGAGCAAGCGCAAGCTGTCGTGAGGGCACTGCCCAACCCGTCATCCTGAGGCTCGTCCTGCTTTGCAGGACGAGCCCCTCAGGTTGACGGTCAAAGAGTTGAGAGCGCTGCTCCATCCCCGTCATTGCGAGCGCAGCGAAGCAATCCAGAGCCTTTCCGCAGTGGCAATCTGGATTGTTTCGCTGCGCTCAATGACGGTGGCAACCGTGCGTCATCACGCCGACCGCCGCCGCGGCGGCCGCGGCTTCAACATGGTGTCGGCGGGCGTAAGCAGCCGTCCGTCCTCCGCACGCATTTCGAGCTTCTTCACCGGGCGGTGCTTGGCGCGATCCACCAACACGGTCGCGATCTCCTTAGGGTGATCGTCGAACTCCTCGCTCCATTGTCTGAGCGCCACCAGGATCGGGAAGGTGCCGCGGCCCTTCGGGGTCAGCACATATTCCTGATAGGCGCTGCCGTCGGAGGCGGGGGCGGTTGACAGGATGCCGTGGTCGACCAGCGAGCGCAGCCGCGCCGCCAGGATATTCTTGGCCATGCCGAGCTTGCTCTGGAATTCGCCGAAGCGGCGCAGGCCGAACAGCGCCTCGCGGATGATCAGCAGCGACCACCAATCGCCAAGCGCGTCCAGCGACCTCGCGATCGGGCAGGCATCGCCCTCGAAGCTGGTTCGTTTCACCATCGTTCCGATTCCTGTCGCGTTCGCACGATCGGCGTGCCGATCACGCGCTTGTGTGGTTGCATCATAAAACCATATGCCCTAGATGGCAACATAGTTTTATGATGCAACCACTGGAGGCGAACGTGAGACTGAAGAACAAGACGGCCCTGATCACCGGCGGCAACAGCGGCATCGGGCTGGCAACGGCCAAGCTGTTCGTGGCCGAAGGCGCCAAGGTGGTGGTCACCGGACGCAACAAACAGACTCTGGAGGCGGCGGCCAAGGAGCTCGGGCCGAACGCGCTCGCGCTCGCTGCCGACGCCACCGACATCGCGGCGACGGAAGCTGCGATCAAGCAGGGCGCCGAAAAGTTCGGCAAGTTCGACATCGTGTTCGCCAACGCCGGCATCGCCGGCGGCACGCCGCTCGGCTCTGCCACGCTCGAGGTCTTCGAGAAGGTCATCAGCACGAACCTGACAAGTGTATTCTTCACGGTGCAGGCGGCACTGCCTTATCTCAGCGACAATGCCTCGATCATCCTCAACGGCTCGGTGATCTCCGTGCTCGGCATTCCCGGCTACTCGGCCTATGGCGCGGCGAAAGCCGGCGTGCGCGCGATGGCGCGGATCATGGCCTCGGAGCTGTCGCCGCGCGGCATCCGCGTCAACGTGGTCGCGCCCGGCGCGACCCGCACGCCGATCTGGGGACCTGCGACGGCAACACCGGAAGCCGAGAAGGCGTTCGAGAAGCGGATCGCGCTGTCGACGCCTCTGGGGCGCATCGGCGAAACCGATCACGTTGCGAAGACGGTGCTATTCCTTGCCTCCGATGATTCCGCGCATGTGCAGGGCCAGGAGATCTTCGTCGACGGCGGCGCGGTGGCCTCGCCGAGCGGCGCGCCGATCTATCGCGGTTGATCAAGTGAAGTAAAAATTGAATCAGTCGGCGCGATCATTGCGATTGCGCCGGCAGATTCCTGCACCTGCCGAGCTGCATATTCCTGAACCTTGCGTGAGGCCCGTTGAACCTTCGCGCCAGCTGCCAAGACATTTTTACGGGCAGGGGGTCACAAGACTCATTTCAAGGGAGCCCGATATGCCAAAAGCAGCCCGCATTTTTTCATCGATTTCAGCACCGCGCATCTACACCGAGAATTCCGCGGTTCCGGCCAAACGCTCCGATACGTCCGAATTCATCGGAGTGGTTCTGTTCGCCGGCATCGGCCTGTTCGTCTCGCTCGTCGCCGTCATCCTGGGCATGCAAGGCGCCTGGTTCTAGCCTCGCAGACCGGCCGCCGTGCATCAGCCGCCGCAGGCAAGGCCCCGGCGACTGATGATGTCGGCATGATCTCAGGCCGCGCGAAGACTTGTTGCCGCCTGGAGCGCACCCGCCAGCGCCTTCTCGCGGTGATCCGGTCCGACCTGGATGCCGTCGGCGGGGATGAACTCGACGTTCGTGATACCGATGAACCCGAACACCCAGCGCAGATAGGTTTCGAGATGCTCGCCGGCTGCGTAGGGCGTTTCGACGCCGTAATAGCCGCCGCGTGAGATCGCCACGATCACGCGCTTGCCGCCGGCGAGCCCCTCGGGCCCGGCTGCGCCGTATTTGAAAGTCTTCCCCACCACCAGGATGCGATCGATCCAGGCCTTGAGCTGGCTCGGAATCGTGAAATTGTACATGGGCGCCCCGATCACGACGATGTCGGCGGCCAGGAACTCGTCCAGCGCGGCTGCGCTTGCGGCAAGGTCGGGTCCGAGTTCCGCCGGTGCGGGCGCGCCTTGCGCGGCGGCAAGGTGCGAGCCGGAGAGGTGGGCCAGCGGGGTCTGGGTCAGATCGCGATAAATGATGTCCAGTGAGGGCGTCGCCTGCCGGAGCCGGTCGACGATGGCGGCGGAGACCTGCCGGGACACGGAGTGGGGGCCGAGCACGCTGGAGTCGAGATGGAGGAGTTTCATTTGGGGTCACCCTGGTATAAGTTTGTAACCAGAGCTACATGAGTGACTAGCGAAAACCCCGCAAGAACGCACTTTTTTGAGCCATGGGCACATCTTTGAAACTTGAGAACACTGGTTTTCCTGCGACGCCGAGGCCCGATCCAATGCCGCATCCCGACCATGCGGACTGCCGTGGGGTCGCCTCCGTGCTGTCTCGCGTCGGTGACAAATGGAGCGTGTTCGTCATCATGATGCTGAGCGACGGGCCTAAGCGCTTCAACGAGCTGAAGCGCATGATCAACGGCATCTCGCAGCGCATGCTGACCTTGACGCTGCGCGGGCTGGAGCGCGATGGCCTGGTCACGCGCACGATCTTTCCGACCATTCCGCCACGCGTCGATTACGAGCTGACCGATCTCGGCCGCGGGCTGCAACAGCCGGTGAAAGCGCTCGGGCAGTGGGCGATCGACCATCTGATGCAGATCGAGGCGGCGCGCACGCAGTTCGACCAGCGCAACGACGGCTAAAGCAGCGACACCAAGCCGCCGCCGTGACGTTCGAGCTTTCCGGCAAGCTCGAGCTCCAGCAGCACGGTGCGGACGATCGCGGGCGAGGCGCCGGACATCCGCACGAGATCGTCGATCGAGATGGGGGTGGGGCCGAGCAGGCCGGTGATCTGGTCGCGGTCGTGGCCTTGCGGCTCGCTCTCGAACGGCTCGCTGTCGGGCTCGCTCGCAGGAATCATCAGCGGCCGCTCCATGATTGGTGCGACAGCATTGATGATGTCGGCAGCTTCGGTGACGAGGGTCGCGCCCTGCTTGATCAGATCATTGGCGCCGGCGGCACGCGGATCGAGCGGCGAGCCCGGGACCGCGAACACCTCGCGGCCCTGTTCGGCCGCCATCCGCGCGGTGATCAGGGAGCCCGAGCGGTGCGCCGCTTCCACCACGACGACGCCGAGCGAGGCGCCCGAGATCAGCCGGTTGCGGCGAGGAAAGTCGCGGGCGCGCGGCTCGTGGCCGAGCGGCATCTCGGAGATCGCAGCCCCCGCGTGGTCGAGGATCCCTGCGAGCAGGTCGCCATGCTCGGGCGGATAGATGCAATCATGTCCGCCGGCGAGCACCGCGATCGTCCCGCTTGCGACACTGGCGCGATGCGCGGCCTGATCGACGCCGCGGGCGAGCCCGGAGATGACGATAAAACCGGCTTCGCCAAGCTCGCGCGCCAGCAGGCCTGCGAATTTCAGCCCGGCGCCGGATGCGTTGCGCGAGCCGACGATGGCGATCATCGGCCGCATCAGGGTTTGGGTATCGCCGCGCACCGCGAGCAGCGGCGGCGCATCGTCGATCATCGCCAGCCGGGCCGGATAGCCGTCCTCGCCGGGTGCGCGCCAGGCGATGCCGAATTTGCGGCTCGCGGCGAGCTCGGCCTTGGCCTCGTCGGCGCTGCAGATGCGCCCCGATCGCTGGGCGCCGCCGCGGCGCGCCAGATCAGGCAGCCGCTCCAGCGCAGCACGCGGGCTGCCGAAATGATCCACCAGCGAACGAAAAGTGCGCGGCCCGACATTGTCGGAGCGGATCAGCCGCAGGCGGTCGATCCTGTCAGCCTCGGTCAGCTCCACGCTCGGATTGATGGCGTCCACGGCGTCTCCTTGTAGTCACAGCATGGAACAACCTGAGGGCGTTGCGCAACAGCGACCTGCGCTTGCCTGGTCCCGCCCCGATGCTAAAAGCGATGCCAATAAGAAGGGTTTTGCCATGATTTCACTCGCCGACCTCCAGCGCCGCATCGAAGCGGGGGAGCTTTCGCCCGAGGCCGCCATCGCCCAGTCGCATGCGGCGATAGAGGCCAGGGAGAAGGACGTTCGCGCCTTCGTCCGCCACGACAAATCCGCGAAGGCGCAAGCCTCCGGTCCGCTGCGCGGCATCGCGGTCGGCATCAAGGACATCATCGACACCGCCAACATGCCGACCGAGATGGGCTCGGAAATCTATCGCGGCTGGCAGCCGCGCGCCGATGCGCCTGTTGTCATGATGCTGAAGCGGGCAGGCGCCACCATCATCGGCAAGACCACCACGACCGCGTTCGCCTCGCGCGATCCGACCCCGACGCTCAATCCGCATAAGTTCGGCCACTCGCCGGGCGGCTCGTCGGCGGGTTCGGCGGCGGCCGTCGGCGCCGGCATGATCCCGCTTGCGCTCGGCACCCAGACCGGCGGCTCGGTGATCCGGCCCGCGGCCTATTGCGGGACTGCCGCGATCAAGCCCTCGTTCCGGATGCTGCCGACGGTCGGCGTGAAATGCTATTCATGGGCGCTCGACACGGTCGGCCTGTTCGGCGCCCGCGCCGAGGATCTCGCGTGCGGATTGCTCGCGATGACCGGCCGCAGCGAATTTTCCGGCATCGTCCCGGCGAAGGCGCCGCGCATCGGCGTGGTCAGGCAGGAGTTCGCCGGCGCCGTGGAGCCGGCGGCCGAAGAGGGCCTGTTGGCCGCGGTGAAGGCGGCGGAGCGCGCCGGTGCCAGCGTGCAGACGATCGATCTGCCCGAGGCGGTGCAGGAGGCCTGGCGCATCCATCCCATCGTCCAGGACTTCGAAGCGCATCGCGCGCTGGCCTGGGAGTTTTCGGAGCGTCACGACGAGATCGCGCCGATGCTGCGGGCAAGCCTCGATGCCACCGCCAATCTGACGCCGAAGGACTATGACGAGGCGCGCCGGATCAGCCGTCGCGGCCGCCGCGAGCTCGGCGAATTGTTCGAGGGCGTCGACGTGCTCCTGACCTATTCGGCGCCCGGCACGGCTCCGGCCAAGGAGCTCGCGACGACAGGCGACCCCCGCTACAACCGGCTCTGGACGCTGATGGGCAATCCTTGCGTCAACGTGCCGGTGCTGAAGGCGGGTGGCCTGCCGATCGGCGTGCAGGTGATCGCACGCTTCGGCAACGACGCGCGCGCGCTGGCAACGGCGTGGTTCCTCGAGGATGCGCTGGCGAAATCAGGCTAGCGCGGGCTCGTTGCTCGCGATGTGCTGATCGGATGCAGGTGAAGCTGCACTGACGGCGGTGCCTTGCCCGAGCCAGCGCTCGGCGGCTGCGCGACCACTCCGGTGCAGCAGGCGAATGAAGCCACGGCCGAGATCGGTGGACGAACGTTGCGCCAGGCCGTCAACGGAATCTTCCGCCGCGATCCTGGTGAGGCGCAGCGACGGCGCGGCATGAGCCTGCGCCCATTCGATCGCCGCGATCTCGGCATTGAGGGCGGCGTTGGCCGCGATCTGGTCCAGCCGGCGATCAATCCCGGCGAGCGTGATCGGCACGTAGCTGTCGCGCGCCGGCGTGACCTGGACGAGCAGGACGTCGGACGTCGTCGTGTCCTGCGTCAGCCGCAGCAGCGGCGGGTTGCCGCCAAAGCCGCCGTCCCAATAGGCTTCGCCCTCGATCTCGACGGCGCAGTGAACCAACGGCGGACAAGTCGAGGCCAGCGCGACGTCGGCGGTGATGGCATCGTTGCGGAAGATCTGCTGCTGCCCGTCGCGGATCCGTGTCGCCGCGATCAGGAGCTTCGGGCAGTCCGGATTGAGCAGCGCGGCGAAATCGATGTCGCGCGATAGCGCCTGCCGCAGCGGATCGAGATCGAACGGATCGAACTGGCCGGAGCGCAGCGTCGGTCCGAACGCGACCGAGCTTCCCGCCGGCGAAAAGCCGCCGACCAGCATCAGCGAGCGGAACGAGGCCTCGTGCATCAGGCGGATCCAGAACCGGCTCAGCCGGCTACGTGCCGCTTCGCGGCCGCCCTCGGCAAGGCCGGAGGCGAGCAGGAGCGCATTGATGGCGCCGGCACTGGCGCCGCTGATGGTGTCGATCTCGATCGGCTCTTCCAGCAGCCGCTCCAGCACGCCCCAGGTGAAGGCGGCAAAGGTGCCACCGCCCTGCAGCGCCAGCGAGAGCTTTCTCGGCGGCCATTGGCCGGGGGGTAGCTGCGCGGGCGCAACGGGCGCGGTCGCGGTCACTACCTCGGCCGTCACTGGCGCTTGCGCGATCGGATCAGGCTGCGGCGCTGGCGGCAAGACGGGAGGAGGCGCGGGAGGCGGCGAGGGCGCATCGGACCAGATGTCGGTGGTCGAGAGCAGCCGGCTTGCCGCGGTGCGCAACGCACCTCGCGAACCAACCCCGTCATGCGCGCCGACCATCTTCTCGCTCATTCTGAGCAACCGCGTAACGCCATCTCGACTGTCAGGATGACAGGCATGGAACACATTCGCTACTGCCTGCCGCGAAAGCGCCGGCAGTTGCGAACAGGATTTGCCATATAATGCAGAGAGGGGGCTTCGGTATCCGTAGATGCCCCGGCTTTAGACGCGGACCTCGAAGCGACTACGCCTTCTCGCCGATCCGGCTTTCTTTGCCAGCTTGCAATCGCTTGATGTTCTCGCGATGCGCGTAGAACAAGAGCAGCGTCAGCACCGCGAACAAGGCTGCGAGCGCAAGGTGCCCGAACCACCACAGGAACATCGGCGTGACGAACGCCGCCACCAGCGCGGAGAGCGAGGAGTAGCGGGTGGTGAAGGCGGTCGCCAGCCAGATCAGGCAGAACACGACGGCGCCGGGCCAGAACAGTCCGAGCAGGATGCCGATATAGACGGCCACGCCCTTGCCGCCCTTGAACTTGAGCCAGACCGGGAAGAGGTGGCCGAGGAAGGCGCCGAGCCCGGCCACCATGGCGGCATTGGGTCCTGCGATGTAGCCGGCGATCACCACGGCCACGGTGCCCTTGAGCGCGTCGAACAGCAGGGTGCCCGCCGCAAGGCTCTTGCGTCCCGTGCGCAGCACATTGGTGGCGCCGATGCTGCCGGAGCCGATCGAGCGGATATCCTGGGTGCCGGCGAGCCTGGTCAGGACCAGCCCGAACGGGATCGAGCCGAGGAGGTAGCCGATGACGAAGGCCACCGGCAGAAATGCTTCAAGCCCCATGGCGGCAGCTCCAAAGGCTGGATTTCACGTCAGACATGCTCGTAGACCGTGCGTCCGCCGACAATGGTGCGCACCACGCGGCCTGTAAAGCGGGCCTCGTCGAACGGGGTGTTCTTGCAGGGCGATTTGAGGTCGGCGGGATCGACCACCCAGGGCACATCGGGGTCGATCACGATGACGTCGGCCGGACTGCCTGCACGCAGGGTTCCGCCGGGCAGGCCGAGCAACTCGGCCGGGCGGGTCGACATCGCGCGGATCAGCGTCTTCAGGTCCAGCTCGCCATTGTGCACGAGGCGCAGGCCCGCGGGCAGCATGGTTTCGAGACCAACGGCGCCGGGAGCGGCTTCCGCGAAGGGGAGGCGCTTGACCTCGACGTCCTGCGGATTGTGGTCGGACATGATGACGTCGAGCAGGCCGGAGGCGATTGCGGCCACCAGCGCGCGGCGGTCGTCCTCGGTCCGCAGCGGCGGCGACAGTTTCAGGAACGAACGGTAGGGGCCGATGTCGTTCTCGTTCAGCGCAAGATGGTTGATCGAGACCGAGGCGCTGACGGCGAGCCCGTCGTCGCGGGCGCGCTGGAGGATCTCGAGCGAGTCGATGCAGGTCAGCGAGGCCGCGTGATAGCGGCCGCCGGTCAACGCCACGAGGCGCATGTCGCGTTCCAGGATCACGGCCTCGGCGGCATTCGGGATGCCCATCAGGCCGAGCCGCGAGGCGAACTCGCCCTCGTTCATCACGCCTTCGCCGACGAGATCGGGGTCCTCGGTGTAGTGGACGATCAGCGCGTCGAAATCGCGCGCGTAGGTCAGCGCGCGGCGCATCACCTGCGCATTGGTCACGCTTCTGACGCCGTCGCTGAAGGCGACGGCGCCCGCGGCCTTGAGCAGACCGAACTCGGTCATCTCATCGCCGTGCATGCCCTTGGTGAGCGCTGCCATCGGCTGGATGTTGACGATCGCGGTGTCGCGGGCGCGGCGCATCACGAAGTCGACGGTCGCCGAATTATCGATCACCGGAGAGGTGTCGGGCTGGCAGATGATGGTGGTGATGCCGCCGGTCGCGGCCGCCTGGCTCGCCGTGGCAAAGGTCTCGCGATGGCTGAAGCCGGGCTCGCCGACGAAGGCGCGCATGTCGATCAGGCCGGGCGCCACGATCTTGCCGGTGCAGTTGACGATGTCGGTGCCTTCGGGGACGCCGGCCGCGCCGATGCCGCGGCGGGTCTCGCGGATGGCGCCGTCGGCGATGAGAACGTCGCCGACACCGTCGAAATCCCGGGAGGGGTCGACGACGCGGGCGTTGGCGAGCAGGATGGGGCGGCGATCGGTCAGCATCGGCATCACGCGTTCGGCAGGTTGCGGGCGAGCGCTTCCAGCACCGCCATGCGCACGGCGACACCCATCTCCACCTGTTCGCGGATCAGGGATTGCGCGCCGTCGGCCACGATCGAGTCGATCTCGACGCCGCGGTTCATGGGGCCCGGATGCATCACCAGTGCGTCGGGCTTGGCGTAGGCGAGCTTCTTCTGGTCGAGCCCGAAATAGTTGAAGTACTCGCTGGATGACGGCACGAAGGAGCCGTTCATACGCTCGCGCTGGAGCCGGAGCATCATGACGATGTCGGCGCCGTTGAGCCCCTCGCGCATGTCGCGCGCGACCTCGACGCCCATCCGCTCGATGCCCGGCGGCAGCAGCGTGGTGGGACCGACCACGCGGACGCGGGCGCCCATCGTGTTGAGCAGGATGATGTTCGAGCGGGCGACACGCGAATGCAGCACGTCGCCGCAGATCGCGACCACGAGCCCTTCGATCCGGCCCTTGTTGCGGCGGATCGTGAGCGCGTCGAGCAGGGCCTGGGTCGGATGCTCATGGGCGCCGTCGCCGGCATTGATCACGGAACCGTCAACCTTGCGCGCCAGCAGTTCCACTGCGCCGGAGGCGTGATGGCGCATCACCAGGATGTCCGGGTGCATCGCGTTCAGCGTCATCGCGGTGTCGATCAGCGTCTCGCCCTTCTTCATGGACGAGGAGGACACCGACATGTTCATGACGTCGGCGCCCAGGCGCTTGCCGGCGAGCTCGAACGAGGATTGGGTCCGGGTGGAAGCCTCGAAGAAGAGGTTCACCTGCGTCCGTCCCCGCAGGACGGTGCGCTTCTTGTCAACCTGGCGGTTGAGCTCGACATATTCTTCGGACAGGTCGAGGAGGCCGGTGATGTCGGCCGCGGAAAGGCCCTCGATGCCCAGCAAATGCCGGTGGCCGAGGACGAAGGTCGATTTCGATGTCATTAAAACGAGAGCTATAGGCGCGGATGCATGAGGGGGCAAGGGCCAATGCCGGGGCGGGGAGTTATCCCCTGAGGAGTCTGGTACATGGTCATTCCGGGATGGCGCGCAAGCGCCAGACCCGGAATCTCGAGATTCCGGGTTCGATGCTTCGCATCGCCCCGGAATGACAGGGAAGTTTAGATGCGCTCCATCAAATCGATTTTGATCGTACTTTTAACAATCGCCTCCATCTCATCCGCGTTGGCCCAATCGCTCCCCGGCGGCTTCGTCTATCTTCGCGAGATCGATCCCGGCATCATCCAGGACATCCGCTACGCCACCTCGAACAATTTCGTCGGCCGCCCGCTTGCCGGCTACAATGCCGGTGAATGCGTGGTGAAGCGCGAGGTCGGGCTGCGGCTGAAGGCGGTGCAGCAGGAGCTCGCGGCGCAAAACCTCTCGCTGAAGATGTTCGACTGCTACCGGCCGGCGCGGGCCTCGCTCGACATGGTCAAGTGGTCGCAGAACGGCCATGAGACGGCCGCCGAGCGGCGCTACAATCCCAAGATCCCCAAGACCGAGCTGTTCCGCCTCGGCTACATCGCGAGCCGGTCGCAGCATTCGACGGGCGCCGCGCTCGATCTCACCTTGGTCGATCTCAAAGCCGACAACGCCGCCAAATATGATGCGGCAAAGACCTATGCCGACTGCACGGCGCAGGTCGAAGCGCGCGCGCCGGAAGGCAGCGTCGACATGGGCACCGGCTACGACTGCACCGACACGAGGGGCCATACTGCGGCACCGTCGATCACACCGGAGCAGCGCGCCTGGCGCAAGCGGCTGGTGGCTGCGATGGCCAGGCAAGGCTTTGTGAACTATTCGAAGGAGTGGTGGCATTTTTCCCTGCCGGGGGCCGGCGGGGCAGCCTATGATTTCCCGATTCAGCCGCGCCGGAACTAAAGTCCGCGCCGAGGAAACCTGATGACCCAGCCGAGCTTCGCGACCCACGAGGTCTTCAACCAGTCGCCGCCGTTCGGGGATATCGACCTGTTCGCCGTGGATCGGCCGCTGGTCGATGCGGTGAAGGCCAATGGCGGCGCGGCGGCGGAACGCGAGCTGTCGGAGTTCGGCAGGCAGTGGGGCTCGGCCGCGATGGCCGATCGCGGGCGCGTCGCGAACGAGAGCACGCCGAAGCTGCGCACCTTCGACGCAAAAGGCAATCGCCGCGACCAGGTGGAGTTTCACCCTGCCTATCATGAGCTGATGGCGCACAGCGCTCATGCCGGCGTCCACAATTCGACCTGGACCGCGAACGGCAAGCCTGCGGGCGATGCCGCCGAAGTCATTCGTGCCGCAAAATTCTACATGGCCGCGCAAGTCGAGACCGGCCACCTCTGTCCTGTTACGATGACGCGCGCCTCGGTCGGTGCGCTGGCGATGCAGCCGGACCTGCTCGGCAGGGTGATGCCGGTGCTGTCGACCCGGAGCTACGACCCGAGCTTTGCGCCGTGGTGGCAGAAGCGCGGCATGACGCTCGGCATGGGCATGACCGAGAAGCAGGGCGGCACCGACGTGCGCGCCAACATGACGCGTGCGGTGCGCGACGGCGAGGCCTATCGCATCACCGGCCACAAATGGTTCATGTCGGCGCCGATGTGCGATGCGTTCCTGGTGCTGGCGCAGGCGGACAGCGGGCTGACCTGTTTCTTCATGCCGCGCTTTGCGCCGGATGGTTCGGTGAATGCGATCCAGTTCCAGCGGCTGAAGGACAAGCTCGGCAACCGCTCCAATGCCTCGTCCGAAGTCGAGTTCGTCGGTGCCTACGCCGAACGGGTCGGCGAGGAGGGCAAGGGCATCCGCACCATCATCCAGATGGTGCAGCTGACGCGGCAGGATTGCGCGATCGCCTCCGTCGGCCTGATGCGCTCGGGACTTGCGCATGCGCTGCATCACGCCCGTCACCGCAGCGTGTTCCAGAAACATCTGGCCGATCAGCCGCTGATGCAGGCGGTGCTGTCGGACATGGCGCTGCATGTCGAGGCGAGCACAGCCCTGGTCATGCGGCTCTGCCGCGCCTTCGACCGCACGCCGCACGATGCGGCGGAGGCCGCCTATATGCGGCTGCTGACCCCCGCAATCAAATACTGGACCTGCAAGAGTGCGCCGCCGTTCCTCTATGAGGCCATGGAATGCCTCGGCGGCAACGGCTATGTCGAGGACGGCATTCTGGCGCGGCACTACCGGGAATCGCCGGTCAACGCGATCTGGGAGGGCTCCGGCAACGTGATGTGCCTCGACGTGCTCCGGGCGCTCTCGCGCGAGCCGGAGGCGGCGACGGCTGTGCTGCAATCGCTTGCGGCCGAGACGAAGGGCTTGCCCGGAGCAGGCGAAGCGATTGCGTTCATCGGTCAGACCTTCCGCCGCGCCGATGGCGAGCGCGTCGCGCGGCTTGCGGTCGAGAAGCTGGCACTGCTTGCCGCCGCTGCGGCGCTCAACGGCGTGTCGCCGCGCCACGCCGAACTGTTTGCCGCCACGCGCCTCGCAGCGACCCACGCCAGCATGTATGGCGCGGTCGAGCTGGAGAGCGGCGAGATGCGCGCGCTGCTGGAGCGGGCGCTGCCGTGAGTCTTCCCAACGAAAGCCTCCTGATGGATTCCCTCAATCCCGACCATCCGCCGTTGACCGTGACGCCAGCGACGCCGCGCCTCTGGATGTTCTGGGGCACCGCGCTGTGGGGCCTCTTCGTCTTCGTGGCGATGTTCGTCGGGCAGATCGGCGCCGTTGTCCTGCTGGTGGTGCAGCGTGGTCTTCCCATGGACTTCGCCTCGCTCCAGGCGGTCGGCCAGGATCCGCAGGCGCTCGCGCTGTCGGTCATCATGGGCCTGCCGGCGACGCTCCTGGCGGTGTGGCTCGCCATTGCCATCAAGAAAGCCTCCTTCGTCGACTATCTCGCGCTGCACTGGCCGTCCTGGAAGCAACTGCTGTTCGGTGCGGTCGGCCTCATCCTGCTGGTGCTGGTCTGGGAGACGATGTCGCGCGCGCTCGGCCGCGAGGCGACGCCGGGCTTCATGACCGATCTGTTGAAATCGGGCCGCGACAAGGGCGCGGCGCTGTTGCTGCTGTTCGCCTTCAGCGTGGCTGCGCCGATGTCGGAGGAGATCCTGGCGCGCGGCTTCCTCTATCGCGGCTGGTCGGCGAGCTTCTTGCGCGTGCCGGGCGCGATCCTGCTGTCGTCCCTGGTCTGGACGGTCGTGCACCTGCAATACGACATGTACTTCCTCGCCGAGGTCTTCACCATCGGCCTGTGGTTCGGCTACATGCGCTATCGCGCGAATTCGCTCTGGCTCACCATCGTGCTGCACGCGCTGAACAATCTCACCGCGGTGGTGCTGACGATGTGGCTAGGAAGCTAGGCCGCCAGCGCGATCGCGATCGGCATCGTGATCGCCGCCAAAATCGTCTGCAGCGTGATGATCTGCGCCAGCAGCGGGGCATCGCCGCCCATCTGGCGCGCCATCACATAGGCGCTGGACGAGGTCGGCACCGCCGCGCAGATCGCCACGATCGCGCGGCTGTCGCCCGACAGTCCGAACCAGACGGCCAGCGCCAGTGCCAGCGCAGGCATCAGCGCGAGCTTGAAGACGACGCCGATGGCCGCGGCCACGCTTGGACGCAAGAGGCCTTCGAGATGCAGACCGGCGCCGGTGACAAGCAAGCCGATCGCGAGCGAGGAGCGGCTAAGCGCGTCCGCCACCTCGTGCCAGAGTTTTGGCAACGGCAGGTGGGTGACGTTGACGAAGAGCCCGATCGCGCAGGCCCAGATCAGGGGATTGCGGATCACCGTCATGACGATGGTCCGCGCTGACTGCTTCTCCGGCGCGGCGTAATGGGCGAGCACCACGACGCTCAACACGTTGACGAGGGGAATGATCGCGACCATCGCCACGGAGGCGAGCGCCAGCCCGACATCGCCGAACATGTTGGCGGCGACCGATAGCCCGACGAAGGTCTGCCAGCGCGTCGCGCCCTGGAAGATCGAGGTGAAGGCGGGGCCGTCGATATCGAGCCGGGCCAAGGCAGGGCGCAGCGCGAGGCAGAGCAGCGACATCGCCAGCGCCGACAGCAGCAGCGCGCCGCCGACACCCGCGACCGGCACCTTGGAGAGGTCGGCCTTCACCAGCGTCTGGATCAGCAGCATCGGAAACAGCACGAAATAGGTCAGCCGCTCCAGCCCGTGCCACTGCGTGTCCAGCCGCATCAGGCTGCGCTTCAGCACGATGCCGAGCACGATGAGAATGAAGACCGGCAGCAGCGCCGCAATCACGACGGCCATCGGTCAGGTGGTCCCTGAACGGAGATTGGCGAGGCGGTCGAGCGCGCCTTGCAGGATGAAGATCGCGGCGTGCTCGTCGATGACCTCGGCGCGCTTGGCGCGGCTGACATCCATGCCGATCAGCTCGCGCTCGACGGCCGCGGTCGAGAGGCGCTCGTCCCACAGGCCGATGGGGAGGGCGGTCAGGCCGGCGAGATTACGGGCGAAGGCGCGGGTGGATTGCGCGCGCGGACCCTCGCTGCCATCCATGTTGATGGGCAGGCCGAGCACGAAGCCGACCACCCTGCGCTCGGCCGCAATCGCGAGCAGCCGGGCGGCGTCCTGCTTGAACTGCTTGCGCTGGATCGTCTCGACGCCGGTCGCAAGCCGCCGGTCCGGGTCGGATACGGCAACGCCGATGGTCTTGGTGCCGAGGTCGAGCCCGACCAGCGCGCCGCGGGCGGGCCAGTGGGTTGCAGCATCGACGAGAGGCAGGATAAGAGCCGGCATGGCGTAGCGCATATCACGCGTTACGCCGCGGAGTGAACCCGGAACAATGGATGCGCTGACATTATTCGGTCTGTTCGCCGTCACGGCGATGCTGGTCAGTTACGCCCTGGAAGATCGCAGCCATTGGTTCGTGCTGTTGTTCGCCGCATCCTGCGCGCTCGGCTCGGCTTACGGCTTTCTCCAGGGCGCCTGGCCGTTCGGTCTGGTCGAAGCGATCTGGGCCGTCGTGGCGCTGCGGCGGTGGCACCTGAAGCCGTAGATTATCCGGCGGCCGCGACATGCGCGCGTAATCGTAATGCACAAAGTGCGTCGATCATTTGTGGCAAATCTCACACGGGTGACGTCGCGGGCCATGGCATGATGTCGCGTCTCCGGCAGCGCGCATCGATTGACGCTCTGGTTGCGTCGATGTAGATATATAGGTCTAAAGTAGTGTGGGGCACGTGCCCCGATTTCCAGAACGATCGGCAGCGACCGGCAGTCCCGCCCGTGCTGCAACCTTGGCGCAAATTTTTAATGCGCCCCGACCACGTCCCATATTCGCCCAATCATTTGAGAGGTCACGATGCTCATCAAGCCAAGCCTGATCGCGGGCTCAGAAAGGCGATTCAAACAAGCCGAGTTCTCACCCGAAGCCCTGAACCGGAAACTGGGCGACGGTCCGATCGAGATGACCGTCGAGAAGATGCGCCTGCGCCAGCGCCAGCTGCTGGCGGAGACGCAGGACGTGGAGAAGGCCGAGATCGGGCTGGAGCGGATCATCCAGGGCAATGATCTCGACAGCATCAATTATCTCGCCAAGGGGACCGCGGCCTCGCGCTCGATCTGCCGCATTCAGCTCAGGGATCTCAAGTCGAATCTGCTCGGCTACGGCTCGGGCTTTCTGATCGGGCCGGGCCTGCTGCTGACCAACCATCATGTCTTCGGCAAGCCGGCCGAGGCCGCCAATTCGATCGCCGATTTCAACTACGAGCTCGACGTCTCTGGACAGGAGCGCGTGCCGGTGCGGTTCGGCTTCGAGCCGGGCAAATTCTTCTACACCAATGACAGGCTGGATTTTTCGATCGTCGCGGTGGCGCCGACCTCGCTGTCGGGCGGGGAGGAGCTCGAGGATTGGGGATGGCTGCCGCTCAGCGGCGCGCCCGGCAAGGCAGACCCCGGCGAGTACCTCACCATCGTCCAGCATCCCAGCGGGCAGATGAAGCAGGTCTGTGTCCGCGAGAACAAGCTGCTCAAATATGTCGGCGACTTCCTCTGGTACAACACCGATACGACGGCGGGATCGTCGGGCTCGCCGGCATTCAATCGCTTCTGGCAAGTGGTCGCGCTGCATCACAGCGGCGTTCCCCGGAAGGATGCGCAGGGCCGCACCCTGACCAAGGACGGCAAGGTGTGGAAGTCGTCGATGGACGAATCCTCGATCGACTGGATCGCCAATGAAGGCATCCGGATCAGCGCGATCGTCGCCGATCTCAAAGTGGCCGTCGGCTCCCATCCCCTGATCAAGCCGGTGCTGGACGAGGAGGAGCCGCCGAACCGGCAGGAGATCGAGAAGGTCCGCGCGCCGGTCGCCGCGCCCGCTTACGGCGCCAACATCTGGGTCGAGCAGTCGCTCGACGGCGCCGCGCTGGTGGTCCCGATCCGGGTGCCGCTGCCGATGTTCAGGAAGGACATTCCGTTCGCTCCGCTGGCACCCGTGCCGGGTCCGGCTGGGGGTAACGGAGGGACGCAGAACGGCGGTATGCCGAACGGTAGCAAGCCGTTGATCGCTCCGCCGGCCGGCCTCCTGCCTCGCATCAGTGCGAACGGCCTGCCCATGGAGGCCGTGCATATCGATCAGAGCACGCTGAAATCGCGTCCCGGGTACAAAGCGAATTTTCTCGGCACCGGTAAATTCTCGGTGGCCCTGCCGAAGATTCCGGCCGCTCTCAAGTCCCGGATCGCGACGCTGAAGGGAAGCTCCAGGCAGTCCGAGCTGAAATACTTCAACTACAGCGTCGTCATGAACAAGGAGCGCCGGCTCGCCTTCTTCAGCTGTGTCAATATCGACGGCGGACAGCAACAGGACGTCGGCAAGCGCGAAGGCGATTCCTGGTTGCGCGATCCGCGCATCGACGACGATGCCCAGATCGGCGACGAGTTCTACCGCAAGCAGGCCACCTTCGAGGCGGACCGCAGCAAGAACCCGTTCGATCGCGGTCATCTCGTGCGCCGCCTCGATGCGACCTGGGGCGACACCGTCGCCGCGGCCAAGCAGCACGGCGACGATTCCTTCCACTTCACCAATTGCTCGCCGCAGTTCTTCTCGTTCAACCAGGGCAAGCAGCTCTGGGCGGGCCTCGAGGATTACACGCGCGATGTCCTGCTCGAAGGGGAGGAGAAGGGCATCGTCATGAACGGTCCGGTGTTCGACGGGCCGGACGCCGACGGATCCGATCTGCCCAATCCGGCCGGCCGGCCGCACAAGGATCCGAGCTTCGGCGGCGTTCAAATCCCGAAATATTTCTGGAAGATCCTGATCCGACGCAACGAGGATGACGACGCTCTCAAGGCGGCAGCATTCCTGATGAGCCAGCGAAAGCTGGTCATGGAAATCGATCGCATCCAGGAGGTGGACCTGCGCGAAAAGATGTCGGAGGAGGATGTCAGCGTCTTCCAGGTCTCGATCGCGGACCTGGCGAAATTGACCAAGCTCGACTTCGGCAATCTCGCCGACGCGGATTCGCACGAGGCGACCTCGGTCGGTCCGCGGCGGATCGAGTCCTATGAGGACATTCGACTCTAGAACAGCGCCGCCTGACGCGGCGTCACCGCGTCAGGCCGCGATGACGTCCTCGTCAGTCTTCAGGCAAGCGGCAAAACTGCAGAGCGCGCTGGTTTGATGGCCGGCGCGACGCTGGATGAACAGTGTCTCGACCCGCGCTTGCGACGGGCTCAGGGTGTGGATCGAGACGGTGCCATTCATTGCGCTACGTTCGACGACCGCGCGCGGCAGCAACGTCACGCCCATGTCGGCGGCGACGCAGCCGATCATGCCGTCGAGCGTGCCGAGCTCGAAGCGTGCGGCGGAAGGCCAGCCGAACTCGACGAAGATCTGCTCGAGCCGCTGGCGGTAGGTGCAGCCGGTGCGGAATACCAGCGCGGTCGGGCCGGACTCCGGCGTGCCGGCGCGCAGCTCGGCAAGCGAGGCCCAGCGACGCGCGCTGACCAGCACCAGCTCCTCGCGGAAGGCGCTCGTCGCAGCGAGGTCGTCATGCGCGATCGGACCTGCGACGAAGGCACCATCGAGCGCACCTTCGAGCACGCCGGCGACGAGGTCGGCGGTCGGCGCGGTACGCAAGGAAAGGCGCACGGCAGGAAGGCGGCGGTGGAAATCGGCGAGCAGCGGCGGCAGCCGCACCGCCGCGGTCGTTTCCATCGACCCGATCGCAAGCGGTCCCTTGGGCTCGCCATCGTCGCGCGCGGCCAGCACGGCCTCGCGCGACAGCGCCGCCATCTTTTGAGCGTAGGGCAGGAGGCGCTTGCCGGCGCCGGTCAGCGTCATGCCCCGGCTGTGGCGTTCGAACAGCGGCGTGCCGATCTCCGCCTCCAGCGCCTTCACGCGCTGGGTGACGTTGGATTGCACGGTGTTCAGCTCTTCCGCGGCGCGAGTGATGCCGCCGGCGCGGGCGACTGCGGCAAAGGTGTTGAGATCGCTGAGTTCCATGGCCCGTTTCTCTTTTGAGATGGCAGCGTTCTGTAGAATTCAATTTTGAAGAATGATATTCGCGCCTAATCTTCCTGTCCAGAGCAGGAGGACTCATGCCGATTGCCACGCCGCTGACGGAGTTGCTGGGGATCAGGCATCCGATCTTGTCGGCTCCCATGGATACGATCGCGGGCAGCCGGCTGACGCGCGCTGTCAGCGAGGCCGGCGGATTCGGCATCCTGGGTGGTGGATACGGTGACCGTGTCCGACTTCAGATGGAGGCCGCAGAGCTGAAGGGCTTTGCGCCGTTCGGCATCGGCTTCATCACCTGGAGCCTGGCGAAGCAGCCCGAGCTGCTCGACATCGCGCTCGACGCTCGCCCGCAGGCCGTGATGCTGTCGTTCGGCGATCCCGCGCCATTCGCGCCGCGCATCAAGGCGTGCGGCGTGCGACTGATCTGCCAGGTGCAGAGCGAGGACATCGCCAGGCAGGCGCTCGATGCCGGCGCCGATATCCTGATCGCGCAAGGCACCGAAGCCGGCGGCCATGGCGCATCGCGCACCACCGTCGATATCGTGCCGGCGATCGTCGATCTAGCGGCCGGACGCGTGCCGGTCGTCGCGGCCGGCGGGATCGCCGACGGCCGGGGCCTTGCCGCAATGATGATGCTGGGCGCAGCCGGTGTGCTGATCGGCACGCGCTTCTATGCGAGCGCGGAGGCTAACGGGGCGCAGGAGGCCAAGGAGCGCATTCGCAGAGCTGACGGCAATGACACCGTGCGCGGCGTCATTGCCGACTGGTCGCGCAGCCTGTTCTGGCCGGCCCCGTTCACCGCGCGAACCCTGGTCAATGATCACATCAGGCGCTGGACCGGCCGCGAGATCGAGCTGATGCAGCGCGCGAGCGAGGTCGCCGTCGAGTATGCTGCAGCGAAGGCCGCAGGCAATTTCGAGGTCGCCGCGGTCTTTGCCGGCGAGGCGGTTGGCCTGATTCATGATATTCCGCCCGCAGCCGAGCTCGTCGAGCGGATTGCGATTGAAGCCGAACAGCTCCTTGCCGGACGGCGCAACTCCATTGCGTCAGTCGCCTGAACCTAGAGAGAACAACCATGTGGCCTGACCGTCGACTGATCGACCTCTTCAAGACCGAATTTCCGATCGTGCTGGCGCCGATGGCCGGTGTGATGGATGCGGAGCTGGTGATCGCCGCGGCGCAAGGCGGAGCGCTGGGGTCGCTGCCGTGCGCGATGCTGTCGCCGGACAAGATACGCGAGCAGGTCAGGATCATCCGCAACGGCGTCACAGCGCCGGTCAATCTGAACTTCTTCTGCCACACGCCGGTCGAGCTCTCGGCGGAGGCCGAGGCGCGCTGGAAGCAGCGCCTCGCGGGCTATTACAGGGAACATGGCCTCGACCCGGCGGCGCCGGTCAATGCCGCCAACCGGGCCCCGTTCGATGCGGCGACCTGCGCGCTCGTGGAGGAGCTGAAGCCGGAGGTCGTGAGCTTCCATTTCGGGCTCCCGGAGCAGGCCTTCCTCGACCGCATCAGGGCAGCCGGGTGTCTCGTGATCGCCTCGGCGACCACCGTGAAGGAAGCCGTCTGGCTCGACCAGCGCGGTGTCGACGCGGTGATCGCGCAAGGCGCGGAGGCCGGCGGCCATCGCGGCATGTTCCTGACCGAGAAGATAAGCGAGCAGCCCGGCAATCTTGCGTTGGTGCCGCAGATTGTCGATGCCGTGAAGGTGCCGGTGATCGTGGCCGGCGGCATTGGGGACGGGCGCGGCATCGCGGCAGCTTTTGCGCTGGGCGCCTCCGGTGTGCAGATCGGAAGCGCTTACCTGCGCTGTCCTGAATCCAAGGTGACTGCGGCGGGGCGCGCGGCACTGGCGGAAGGACGCGATGATTCCACCGTCATCACCAACGTCATGACCGGGCGGCCGGCCCGCGGCGTCCAGAACAGGCTGATGCGCGAAGCCGGTCCAATCTGCCCGGATGCGCCGCCATTTCCCCATGCGGCAACGGCGCTGGTGCCGTTGAAGGCGGCGGCGGAGAAGCAGGGCCGCGCGGACTTCACCAATCTTTGGGCGGGGCAGGCGATCGCCATGGGGCGGGACCTCCCCGCCGCCGAATTGACCCGGGATCTCGCCAAATCGGCGCTGGCCCGCATGAAAGCGCTGGCTGGGTAGCTCCGGCCCCGGTTGCGGCGCAAAACCGGCCTCTGCTATACGGCACATAGGTTTTGCCGTGAGAGGCCTTATATAATGTCCGTCGACGCCGCTACCGTCCGCCGCATCGCGCATCTGGCGCGCATCGCGGTTTCCGAGGGCGAGGTTCCGCATCTGCAGGGCGAGCTTAACGCCATGCTCGCCTTCGTCGAGCAGCTCTCCGAGGTCAATGTCGAGGGCGTGGAGCCCATGACCTCGGTCACCCCGATGCAGATGAAGAAGCGGCAGGACGTGGTCGATGACGGCGAGATCGCCGACGATATCGTTGCCAACGCGCCCGCGACCGAAGGTCACTTCTTCCTGGTGCCCAAGGTCGTCGAGTAATTTTTAGGACGTGGTCCGATGTGTCTGCTTTGCGACGATGAGAAGGCCTATCAGGCCTACATGAACTATCTCGACAAGATGGAGCGGCAGGGCAAGGCTGCCGATCCCAACGTCGCCGTCAATGCCGTGCTCGACGAGATCGAGGCCGCCGCCAATGCGGCCGCCAAAAAAGACGACCCGGCCAACGACAAGACCCTGTCTCCGTTCTTCTGCAGCCCGATCAATAAATGACCGATTTGACATCGCTGACGCTCGCCGAGGCCCGCAAGGGTCTCGCCGACAAGACTTTCACGTCCCTCGAGCTGACCGACGCGCATCTGAGCGCCGTCGAAGCCGCGCGGGTGCTCAACGCCTTCGTGATGGAGACGCCGGAGCAGGCGCGCGACATGGCCAGGGCCGTGGACGAGAAGATCGCCAAGGGTGACGGCGGTCCGCTCGCCGGCATCCCGCTCGGCATCAAGGATCTGTTCGCGACCAAGGGCGTGCGCACCACCGCATGCTCGAAAATCCTCGGCAATTTCGTGCCGACCTACGAGTCCACCATCACCTCGCAGCTGTGGCGCGACGGCGCGGTGATGCTCGGCAAGCTCAACAATGACGAGTTCGCGATGGGCTCGGCGAACGAGACCTCGTGCTTCGGTCCCGTCGGCAATCCCTGGCGGCGCGAGGGAAGCAACACCACGCTGGTGCCGGGTGGCTCGTCCGGCGGCTCTGCCTCGGCGGTGGCGGCGCTGCTGTGCATGGGCGCGACCGCGACCGACACCGGCGGCTCGATCCGCCAGCCGGCGGCGTTCACCGCGACCGTCGGCATCAAGCCGACCTATGGCCGCTGCTCGCGCTGGGGCATCGTCGCCTTTGCCTCCTCGCTCGACCAGGCAGGTCCCATTGCGCGCAGCGTGCGCGATGCCGCGATGCTGCTGCGCTCGATGGCCGGCCATGACCCGAAGGACACGACGTCGGTCGACATTCCCGTGCCCGATTACGAGGCGGCGATCGGCAAGTCCGTGAAGGGCATGAAGATCGGCATCCCCAAGGAGTACCGCCTCGACGGCATGCCGGCCGAGATCGAAAAACTCTGGAGCGAGGGCGCGGCGTGGCTGAAGGCGGCCGGCGCCGAGCTGGTCGAGGTGTCGCTGCCGCACACCAAATACGCACTGCCGGCCTATTACATCGTGGCGCCGGCGGAGGCGTCCTCGAACCTCGCGCGCTATGACGGCGTCCGCTACGGCCTGCGCGAGCAGGCCAAGAACATCACCGAGCTCTACGAGAACACCCGCGCCGAAGGTTTTGGTGCGGAGGTCCGCCGCCGCGTCATGATCGGCACCTATGTGCTCTCGGCCGGCTATTACGACGCCTACTATTTGCGCGCCCAGAAGGTGCGCACGCTGATCAAGAAGGATTTCGAGGATTGCTTCGCCAGGGGCGTCGACGCGATCCTGACGCCGGCGACGCCGTCGGCGGCCTTCGGCATCGGCGAGAAGGGCGGCGCCGATCCGGTCGAGATGTATCTCAACGACATCTTCACGGTGACCGTGAACATGGCGGGCCTGCCCGGCATCGCGGTGCCCGCCGGCAAGGATGCGCAGGGCCTGCCGCTCGGCCTGCAGCTGATCGGCCGTCCGTTCGAGGAGGAGACGCTGTTCTCGCTCGGCGAGGTGATCGAGCAGGCGGCCGGCCGCTTCACGCCCGCGAGGTGGTGGTGAATGCCGCGGCGTTCATCGCGAGCCTCGACGGCGCGGCGCCCGCGCCACACCTGAGCGCGCCGCTCGCCGGCCTGTGGTGGGCCGCGAAGGGGGACTGGGACCGCGCCCACAAGATCGTCCAGGACGAGCAGGGTCGCGACGCAGCCTGGGTGCACGCCTACCTGCACCGCGTCGAGGGCGATCTCGGCAACGCCGGCTACTGGTACCGCCAGGCCGGCCAGCCGGCTGCAAAGGATTCATTGGAAGCGGAGTGGGAGCGGATCGCTGTCACGCTGCTCGGGAGCACGACATGAGCACGGCCACGCACAAGCTTCTCAAGGGCGCCACCGGTGACTGGGAGGTGGTCATCGGCATGGAGATCCATGCTCAGGTGACGTCGAAGTCGAAACTGTTCTCGGGCGCCTCCACCGCGTTCGGCGGCGACCCGAACACGCACGTCTCGCTGGTCGATGCCGCGATGCCGGGCATGCTGCCCGTCATCAACGAGGAATGCGTCAGGCAGGCTGTCCGGACCGGGCTCGGTCTCAATGCGCAGATCAATCTGCGCTCGGTGTTCGACCGCAAGAACTATTTCTATCCAGACCTGCCGCAGGGCTACCAGATCAGCCAGTACAAGTCGCCGGTCGTGGGCGAGGGCGAGGTGATCGTCGATCTCGACGGCGGCCGCACTGTCTCCATCGGCATCGAGCGGCTGCATCTGGAGCAGGATCCGGGCAAAATGCTGCACGACCGGTCGCCGTCGCTGTCCTACATCGATTTCAATCGCTGCGGCGTGGCGCTGATGGAGATTGTCTCGAAACCGGATATCCGCGACGCCGAGCAGGCCAAGGCCTATGTGACCAAGCTGCGCTCGATCATGCGCTACCTTGGCACCTGTGACGGTGACATGGAGAAGGGATCCTTGCGCGCCGACGTCAATGTGTCCGTGCGCAAGCCCGGCGCGCCGCTCGGCACCCGCTGCGAAATCAAGAACATGAACTCGATCACCTTCATCGGCCAGGCGATCGAGTATGAAGCGCGGCGCCAGATCGAGATCCTGGAGGACGGCGGTCAGATCGAGCAGGAGACGCGTCGGTTCGATCCCAACAAGGGCGAGACCCGCTCGATGCGGTCCAAGGAAGAGGCGCACGACTATCGCTACTTCCCCGATCCCGACCTGCTGCCGCTGGAGTTCAGCCAGGAATTCGTCGACGAGCTGAAGGCTGAGCTCCCCGAGCTGCCGGACCAGAAGAAGACGCGCTTCGTCGCCGATCTCGGCCTGTCGGCCTATGATGCGAGCGTGCTCGTCGCCGAGCGCGAGAGCGCGGTGTTCTACGAGACAGTGCTCGACAAGCTCGGCAACCGCGCGCGCGACGGCAAGATGGCGGCGAACTGGGTGATCAACGAGCTGTTCGGCCGTCTCAACAAGGAAGGCCGGGATATTACGGGCTCTCCGGTGGGCGCCGAGCAGCTCTCGGGGATCATCGACCTGATCGGCGAGGGCACGATCTCGGGCAAGATCGCCAAGGATCTGTTCGAGATCGTCTGGCAAGAGGGCGGCGATCCCCGTGCGCTGGTCGAAAGCCGCGGCATGAAGCAGGTCACGGATCTTTCGGCGATCGAAAAGGTTGTCGACGACATCATCGCGGCCAATCCCGACAAGGCCGCGCAGGTGAAGGACAAGCCGCAGTCGCTCGGCTGGTTCGTCGGCCAGGTGATGAAGGCCTCCGGCGGCAAGGCCAACCCGCAGAGCGTCAACGACCTGCTCAAGTCCAAGCTCGGCGTCTAGCGTCGCGCGTTCGAACGAGGTGACGGACACGCTTCGTCACCTCGCTTTCGGTTCGTGATGCGACGCTCGCGCGCATCCTCAGCGGCAAACTTCATCCCGACCAGACGCGATGCGACGGCCGAATCGCCGTCACGCGATTCGCGCAAAAAGGCGGCTCGCACTCGCTCTGGCGAGCGCTCGCGCCGTTAAGCATGAAAATAATTTCGTTGCCAAAAATCGCGACTCAGAGTCCGCGAAATGCCTTTGCAAGGTGATCTCGACCGTCACGATGCGCTCCGTCGGGTCGATCGTGCGCGATGCGCGCGTGCAGGAAAATACTTGCTGCATAGAGTTTTCTGCAATCGCATCTCTCGCAGACATCGACGATGCGGGCACTCTGCGCGATCGTGCAAACGCGTCATGCAGCGTGCTTGCATCGCACTCGCCAAGCGCACGCGCCTTGCGCCGTCAACACTTCTTTAAGCGAGACGCTGTTTTTTTCGTTGTGTTGGTGTATTCGGGATGAGTGTGCACTCGATCCCCGAATGCATGCAGCGATTAAGCCATCTCACACATCGGAGGGCAACATGGCCAAGAAAGCTAAGAAGGCAAAGAAGGCGAAGAAGGCGAAGAGCGCAGTGAAGAAGACTGCGAAGAAGACCCGCAAGGTCGCCAAGAAGAAGTAACTTCGCTTCTGAAGTTGCCGGCTCCTCGAGAGCCGGCACGTCATCAGCGCCTCCCAGAGGTTCTGGTCGACGATAGAGGGTGTCGGCGAGACATCAGGTCAACGGTCGGATCGCTCTCTTCGCGGTCCGGCAGAAGAAACAAGTTTTCTTCGTTCGGTGCGGGGCCGGTTCTCCGGTTCTGCAATTTCACGAGTGGCCTCGCGGTCAAAGTGGAATCTGGTCCTGACGTGTTCGCCGACGCCCTCGTTCTCCTGAGGCCGGGGTATTGCCGGCATTCCTTTTCCCCACATTGCTGATCTGACCACAGCGCGTCCGCGCCGCTCTTGTCGTGCTGCCTTGGGGCAGGCAAGGGCTGAGGCCCGATTGCGTGGTGTTTGCGCCACGCTTTGCCATTCGCGGTGTCATCGCCCGGCTCCGACCGGGCGATCCAGCACGCCGAGACGGCAGTGGTTGAATCGATGGGCTGCGGCGTACTGGATTCCCGCCCGCGTGGGGAATGACAGGGCGGAGGCGGCGCCCACCGCGCGCGATGGTTATCGATGTCCCAAAATCCCAAGGTAAACCAAATCTGACGAATCGCGGAAGTGCCTGCAAATCAGGGACTTCTTGAATTCTGTGCGCCGGCGCCGCGCGCTCGCGTTTACGTCTGCTTCATCGCGATACTTAAACTGCCATTCAAATTTGCCCGCCATCATCGCCTCCAACAAGCCGGCAAACGGCGTTGGGTAAAAAGACTAAGGGATGAGTTGAACAGTGCACGGTCCCGGGAAGGGGCATGCACATCAGAGTTGGACGGGAGCCGCGCTCGGGGGAGCAAGGCACAAGAAAAAAGGGGATGCGTTATGTTTCAGGGTACTTTCGATCTGGAGACGGCAACGCCGATCGACGCGACCGCGCTGTCGGACGCGCTGTTCGAGCGGGGGATCTATTGGGCGAGCGGCCGTTCCGGGCTCGTCGATCTCGTCGCCGCACACAAATGGTTCAACCTCGCCGCCCTGAAGGGCCGCAAGGACGCCGTGACGCTGCGCCAGGAAGTCGCCGGGCAGATGTCGGATGCCGAGATCTCGGCCGCGCAGCGCGAGGCGAGGGCGTGGGTCTCCACGCACTGAACCGAGAATTGCATCCGCACCCGTGTTCGCACGGGTGGGCCTGGTTGCGCTGAATCAAGTTTCTTCGTCGTGCCGCCACATAAGACCCGTGCGGCATGAGCGAGCCCGACACTAAGAGACGATGGCTGCCGATTCAGATCGCTCCCGATGAGTGCGATCTGGAACTCGGACGTCCGCACAAGACGGGGATTCTGCCCTGGTCGTTCCCGTGCCGGCGCAGGTCCGGCGTCTGGTACAACGTCTGGGCCGGCGAGGCGGTGCTGATTTCGCCCTCGCATTGGCGGATCTGGCGGTTCCACCGGTAGGCACGGACCACACATACCCACACATATAAGATGGCGCGAATCGAGCTGGATCTCGCCGCGCCGATCCTTGCGCCAGGCTTTCGCGCGGCCTCACGAGCGCATTCAGGTGAAAGAACGCCCAGACTTTGATTGATTCTGCCGCTGGGTGGCGGAGAGGGAGGGATTCGAACCCTCGATACAGCTTGAGACCGTATGACGCTTTAGCAAAGCGTTGCCTTCAGCCACTCGGCCACCTCTCCGGTGCGAGCCTTATGCATCTAATTACTCGGGCCGGTCAATTTGGAAGCGTGTGTTTTCGCTCGAATATTCCCAGCGATTTTCGCAGCAAAGCAGTTTGCTCCCGGGGCGTGACCGTAACGTTGCGAGAATTGGGCACAGAGTTGGAGCGTCCGGCGCATCTCGAAGGATAGTTCCGCCCATGAGAACGTCTTAGCTCGCGTAAGGGACTGAGTTTACTGGAAGAATCGATGGAACGGGGGCGGGCGGTCGAAAGTTCGATTCGTGGCATCTCCGTCAGCCGGCTCCAATAGCCCCCGCTATCAACAAAGGTGCTCGTCGCGCACCTTAAAGCCGTGCCTGCATCAGGCTGGGAGGCGCGGAGCAGGTCGATGAGCTCTCCTTGAGTCTGCCTCCGATTCTACGATTCGAGTGCGTCAAAGCCCCTCCAGGCCGAGATCTCGCTTGCGGTGCCTTAAGTGCGGAACTTTGATGGCAAAAGGAACCGTCTCTAAAACATCAAAGAAAACAATTGGTTGCGAGGGCGCTCCGATCACATCTGCGTGTTATTTGTGCAACACCCGCCGGAAAACAAGCTTCATAGGCCCGTTTCAAAGCGTTCTCTTGTTGTGTGTGCAAGGACGTTCGGTAATTGTGACTGAGCGACGGAGGGGGGCATCCCGAGGTCGTCCCGTTTAGGTCATTTCGCTTAAGTCCCTCGCGTTCATGCGGGTGTGTCCGAAGACGCGAAGGAGCCCGGAGCGGTGATTTAGAGGGGGTTGGGGAATTGGCCGTCCGGTCAGTGACCTTCCCTGAAGAGCAACTTGGAGGTTTAACATGAAGTTGGTTAAGAGCCTTTTGCTCGGCTCAGCGGCGGGTCTGATCGCCGTGGGCGGAGCTCAAGCAGCCGATCTGCCCGTGAAGGCCAAGGCGGTCGAATACGTGAAGATCTGCTCGCTGTACGGCGCGGGCTTCTACTACATCCCGGGCACCGACACCTGCATCAAGCTGGGTGGTTATCTGCGCGCTGAAGTCGCGCTGAACACCAACTCGAGCTTCAGCGGTCAGCTCACGTCGAACAACGGGTCGCGCAACCGTCTGACGAACTACTACACCATGCGCGCTCGTGAAGATCTCAACATCGACACGCGCACCGCGACCGAGTACGGCGTCGTCCGTACCTTCTTCGACGGCGTGTTCTCCTGGACCACCGGCAACTACGCCGGTACGGGCAGCGCGACCGGCACGACCGCCTACAGCGGCACGCTGGCTCTCAACACCTCCGGCGCCACCCCGGCGCTCGTTGGTTCGTCGATCAACGGCACCGACGGCAACACCTCGGGCGGTTCGCTCGGCGTGTACTACGCCTTCATCCAGTTCGCCGGCTTCACCATGGGTAAGGCCGTGTCGCAGTTCGACGCGCCCTGGACCAACTATCCCGGCAACAACTTCGACAGCCTCGTCGGCGGCAGCGGCACGGTCACTGGTGTCAACCAGTTCACCTACACCGCTGACTTCGGTCAGGGCGTGACGGCGTCGTTCTCGGCGGAAGACGCGACGGCTTACTACCAGGCCGGCAACCTCAACATGACCGGCGCTTCGGCGACTGGCATGATCGGCGGTTCGTATGGCTCGAACGCCATCGGCGGTTCGCGTTCGCCGAACCTCGTCGGTATGGTTCGTGTCGACCAGGCTTGGGGTCTGTTCCAGGCATCGGTCGCTGCGCATGACAACCACGTTGCCTACTACGGCGCCACCGAGCCGACTGGCCACCCCGACGACAAGTGGGGTTGGGCTGTTCAGCTCGCTCTGTCGATCAAGAACATCCCGACTGGTGCGGGTGACGTGATCAACATTTCGGGCGTCTACACCGACGGCGCGTCCCGTTACAACTTCCAGAACCTGTCGGGCGGCAGCTACTCGATGTTCGGCAGCTCGGGCGTTGCCTACCAGAGCGTCGGCTTCGCCATCGCTCCGGACACCGTGTTCGTGACCGGCTCGTCGCAGGAGACTGTGAAGACCTGGGGCTTCCGTGGTGCCTACACCCACAACTGGGATCCCTACTGGAACACCGCGCTCTACGGTGCCTACGCTCAGGCACAGTTCGGCTCGCTGGCCAAGACCACGCTTTGCGGCGCCGGTGGTGCTGGCGGCGTGTTCGGCGGTCTCGCCGGTGTGACGGGTTGTAATCCTGACTTCGCCATCGGCCAGGTCGGTATCATCACCCGCTGGACCCCGGTCAAGAACCTCACGTTCTCGGCTGACCTGAACTGGACCCATCTCGACCAGAAGTACTCCGGTACGGTTGGTTACGCTGGTGCCGGCACGACGGCCAAGCCGGCCGCTGTGTACGAGCTGAAGGATCAGGACACCATCACCCTGCTCCTCCGCGCTCAGCGCAACTGGTAAGTTCGGTCTAACGACCTGACAGAGAGCCCCGGCGGGAAACCGCCGGGGCTTTTCCTTTGCCGCGATGCTTGCCTTCTCGCTTGGCGCAATGGGCCAAGTTTGGCGCATCGCTCTCCATTGACGGTCTTCGTTGCGATCTGATGGAAGCCGTGGTGGGAGGGCAGGGCAATCGCATACGGCGTTTTCCGCCAGCTGAGCGCGCGCCTCGTCATTCGAGACGACCGCGAAGCCTGTCATAAGGCCGCCCTTTGCGCGGCCCCGTGGCGGTCTCCTGAGGCTGAGGCCAAGCGGCATCAGTGCCCGTCAAGACTGCTGCCGCACACTCCGTCCTCATCCTGAGGGCCCGCCAACGGCGGGCGTCTCGAAGGTTAGCTACAGAGGGGGCGCTCCCAAATGCGATCGCTCCGGGGTGGGAGAGGGAAGCTCCACGCTTCCCATATCCCTGGCAGTGGCGCGCGGGCGGAGAACTGCCGCTGGCCGGCGCGGCCGCGCATACGCTTCGCTGGTCTGTCTTTGCAGCGGTGGCGACAGGCCCTTCATCTGCACCGTGAGGCAACGGCAGCGCTCGCCACCCATGCTCGCGGCTGCGAATCGAAAGAGCGGATCGCTATTCCACGCTGCCGGCGCCACGGCGCAGATCGGCTTCGATCTGTAGCCGTGTGCCGCCGCCGAAGCGGGCACGGTAGACTTGCAGGTTCTCCATGATCCGCTGCACGTAGTTGCGCGTCTCGGAGAACGGAATCAGCTCGACCCAGTCGACCGCGTCGACCTTGGGGTCGCGCGGATCGCCGTAGCGCTCGACCCACTTCTTCACGCTGCCGCGGCCGGCATTGTAGGCGGCAAAGGTCATGATGTAGGAGCCGCGATAATCCTCGAGCAGTCCGCCGAGCTCGGCCGAGCCGAGCGTGGCGTTGTAGACCGAATCGTTCTTCAGCCGCCCCAGATCGTAAGTCGCGCCGTGGCGCTTGCAGACATAGCGCGCGGCGTCGGGCGTCACCTGCATCAGGCCGTAGGCCTGCGCCGGCGAGACCACTGACGGATTGAATGCGCTCTCCTGCCGCGCGATCGCATAGACGATGCTGCGCTCGACGTCGGGACCGATCGGGGTGAACTGCGGAATGCCGTTGACGGGGTAGGCGTAGAAGTCGAACGGCAGGCCGCGATTGAGCGCGGCCTTGCCGAGCAGCAGCATGCCGCGCGCATCGTTGTAGCGCTGGGTCAGCTCGCCGAGGCCGGCGAGTGCTTCGGGATCGCCGTTCTCGCCCATGTCGGCCAGCAGCGGTATCGCCATCTCGCGCTCGTCGAGCTCGTAGAGCAGGTGCGCGGCGCGCACGATCTCCAGCCGCTCGGCGCCGCGGCCGCGCGGCTGGCTGTTGAGCTCGATCTGCGGCAGGCCGAGCTTGGCCCGGGCGAGCTGGCCGTAATAGCTGGTCGATTGTTCGGCCGCGCGGGCATAGGCGTTGCGCGCCTCCTGCTGGCGCCCCGCCGCTTCCGCGGCGCGGCCCTGCCAATAGCCGGCACGCGCCAGCGCGGTCGGATTGACGCTGCCGACGCCGATGCGGGCGAAATGCTGGGTGGCGGCCGCGGGGTCGTTGAGGAAGCGCAGCGCGATCCACCCGGCCGTGAACTCCTGCTCGGTCTTGTAGATGTCGCGCGAGGGCAGTGCGGCGTCGCGCGCGATCAGATAGGCGCTGCGGAATTCCTCGGTGTCGATCATCTTGCGCGCCAAAAGACGCCGCTCGATCCACCATTCGTCGAGATTGT
Organism: Bradyrhizobium sp. CCBAU 65884; assembly: GCF_028128835.1. Lineage (NCBI taxonomy): Bacteria > Pseudomonadati > Pseudomonadota > Alphaproteobacteria > Hyphomicrobiales > Nitrobacteraceae > Bradyrhizobium > Bradyrhizobium sp. CCBAU 65884. The sequence continues at coordinate 79,037 of NZ_LBJU01000008.1, forward strand.
GGAGCCGGTTCGGATCCTTCGGCGCCGACAGCATGAGCTGGGCTGCTTCGGCGAACTTCTCCTCGCGGCGCAGCAGCTGGATCCTGCTGAAGGTGAAGCCGGGGTCGTTGTGCAGCTCGCGGGGCACGGCGTCGAGCAGCGCGCGCGCGTTCGGCGCCTTCTTGACGGCGGCGATGCGGGCCTTGGCGAGTGCGACATAGCCGGCGCCCAGGCGCTTTGCGGCGCGCAGCGCGGCCTCGTTCTCGCTGCCGTAGAGCAGGGTGTCCATCCGTGCCTTCTGGTCGCCCGGCGTCAGCAGGGCGCCGAACTGGTCGAGCGCGTTGTTCTCGGTGTCCTCGGACATCGGATCGCTGCGCCAGGCCTCGCGCACCAGCCGCTCGGCATTGGCGCGGTCGCCGCGCGCCAGCATCGCCTTGGCGAGCGTGAAGCGGCCCTTGGCGGAGATCGGAGATTCGTTCTCGAACCACGACCACGCGACGGAATCGTCGCGCCTGTCGTCCCACATCGCGGCCTCGAGGCGCCGGCGCAGGAAGGTCTGCGACGGCCAGCTCGGATTGGCGGAGAGGAAGGCGCGGTAGCGCTCCACGGTCGCGCCATTGTCCTCGCTGCGCAGGATGATCCATTCCGCGAGTTTTCGCGCGACCGGATCCGAGATGCCCGCTGCGACGCTGCTGGCGTCACCCGCCTTGCGCTTGCGCACGAGCTCGATGACACTCTCGAGGGCGTCCTTGTCACCCTGGGGCGTCGACGACGTCGCAGCGACCGCGGCCGGTATGACCGGCTTGCGCGGCGCGGCATGCTGGCGCGTCGCCGGGGCCAGCACCGGCGCTGCGGCCGGTCTGGCCGCGGGGGCGGAAGGTCTGACGGTGGCGGTCACGGCCGGCGCGGGGGCCGTTTTCGGCGGCGAACCGCTGGCGGCCGGATGCGATTTCGGCGCAGGGGTCGCTACGGCGGGCTTTGCGGCAGGCGTTGCTGCAGGCTTGGGCTTGTCCTTCGCGGGCTCTGTTCCGGCGCTCTTGCCGCCGTCCTTGCCGATCTCCTTGGCCGGTTTCTTCGCAGCGTCCTTCGCCGGAGCGCCAGCGGCACCCTTGCTCGCGCCCTTGCTTGCTCCCTGGCTTGCTCCTTTGGCCGCGTCCTTCGAAGTTTCCTTGCCGGTTCCCTTGGACGAGCCCTTCGCGCTGTCCTTGGCAGCGTCCTTGGCGGCTGGCTTCGCGGTGTCCTTGCCAGCTTCCGCCGTCGTCTCATTGGACTTGGCCAGGGCGGCGCAGCCGACCGACAGCCCTGCCATCAGGCACACGATGAGACCGGTGGATCGCCAGGCGGCACGAGGGAATGAGGTCACGGGTTTGGTCGCCCCGAATCAGTCAAGTGGCTCAAGATCTAGCTGTATTTGATTGAATATGCGGACAAAATACCAACAGCGGCTTACCGCGGGCGGGTTTGCACCACTACCGCGGCAAAATCGCGGCCTAAACGGTGCGTCACACGGAAGCGGGCCTTTTACCGGCGGGATAGACCCGATATGAAAGGGGCTTGCTCAAGAGATAGCCGCGTACGGAGGAAGTCCATGGCAGCCAAGACGAAATTCCGGGGGTCGTTCACCGCCTTGGTCACGCCGTTCAAGAACGGCTCGCTGCACGAGGCGGCATTCCGATCCCTGGTCAACTGGCAGATTTCGGAGGGCACCAACGGCCTTGTCCCGGTCGGCACCACCGGCGAGAGCCCGACGCTCAGCCATGACGAGCACAAGAAGGTGGTCGAATGGTGCATCGCTGAAGCCAAGGGCCGCGTGCCTGTGATCGCCGGTGCAGGCTCCAACTCGACCAAGGAGGCGATCGAACTCGCCCAGCACGCGGAGAAGGCCGGCGCGGACGCCGTGCTGGTGGTGACGCCCTACTACAACAAGCCGACCCAGGAAGGCATGTACCAGCACTTCAAGGCGATCAACGACGCCATCGGCATTCCGATCATCATCTACAACATCCCGCCGCGCTCGGTGATCGACATGTCGGTCGACACCATGAAGCGGCTGTGGGAGCTGAAGAACATCGCCGGCGTGAAGGACGCCACCGCCAGCATGGTGCGCGTGTCGCAGCAGCGTGCGGCGATGGGCGAGGATTTCAACCAGCTCTCGGGCGAGGACGCGACCATCATCGGCTACATGGCGCATGGCGGCCACGGCTGCATCTCGGTGACGTCGAACGTCGCGCCGCGCCTGTGCTCGGAGTTCCAGGCCGCCTGGGCGAAGGGTGACCATGCCACCGCGCTGAAGATCCACGACAAGCTGATGCCGCTGCACAACAACCTCTTCATCGAGAGCAACCCGGCGCCGATCAAGTACGCGATGTCGCTGCTCGGCAAGCTCGACGAGACGCTGCGGCTGCCGATGGTGCCGGTCTCCGAGCCGACCCGCGTTGCCGTGCGCAGTGCCATGGTTCATGCTGGGTTGATCAACTGATGAGTTGACCAATCGGGGAGGCCGTTCATGAGCGTCGACGAGAAGGGCAGGCGGATGCTCACGGAGTTCCGCGAATTCGCCATGAAGGGCAACGTCGTCGATCTCGCGGTCGGCGTCATCATCGGTGCGGCCTTCGGCGCCATCGTCACCTCGCTGGTCGGCGACATCATCATGCCGATCATCGGTGCAGCGACGGGCGGCCTCGACTTCTCGAACTACTTCGCCCCCTTGTCGAAGGCGGTGACCGCCACCAACTTAGCGGATGCGAAAAAGCAAGGCGCCGTACTTGCTTACGGTAGCTTCCTGACGCTGACGATCAACTTCATCATCGTCGCCTTCGTGCTGTTCCTGGTGATCCGCGCCATCAACACGCTGAAGCGGAAGGAAGAGACCAAGCCCGCGGAGCCGCCGAAGCCGTCGGCGGAGGTCGTGCTGCTGACCGAGATCCGCGATCTCCTCAAGAAGTGACGCGCGCGCTTCATCCAAACTGTTAGCATCGCTGCGCATCGCGCTCAGGTTTCGTCGCCATGGCTGAAAAGAACGAACGTCCGATCAAGGTCATGGCGGAAAATCGCAAGGCCCGCTTCAACTATGCGATCGAGGATACGATCGAGGCGGGGATTGCGCTGACCGGCACCGAGGTCAAGTCGATCCGCAACGGCAAGAGCACGATCGCGGAGTCCTATGCCGATTCCAAGGACGGCGAGATCTGGCTGATCAACGCCACCATTCCCGAATATCTGCAAGGAAACCGCTTCAATCACGAGCCCAAGCGGCCGCGAAAGCTGCTGCTGCATCGCCGGCAGATCAACAAGCTGATGGGCGCCGTCGACCGTGAGGGCATGACGCTGATCCCGCTCAAGCTCTATTTCAACGAGCGTGGTCGCGCCAAACTGCAGCTTGCGGTTGCAAAGGGCAAGAAGCTCCACGACAAGCGCGAGACCGAGAAGAAGCGCGACTGGAGCCGGGAGAAGGGCCGCCTGATGCGGGCGAGGGGATAGCGAGATGAACCAACGGAACCTGCTCGAGGTCGATTGGAGCCAGATTCCCGCACCCGAAGACGACGGCGCCGCCGCGCATCTGACCGGCATGACGTTGCCGCCGATCGGCCTGCTCGCGACCAACGACACCTCGGTGACGCTGTCGGCGCTGCGTGGCCGGACTGTGGTGTTCGCTTATCCCCGCACCGGCGAACCCGGCAAGATTTCGTTGGTCGACGATTGGGACATGATCCCGGGCGCGCGCGGGTGCACGCCGCAGACTTGCGCATTTCGCGATCTGTTCGCCGAGCTGAAGGGCGCCGGCGCCTCCCACGTGTTCGGCCTCTCGACCCAGAGCAACGCGTACCAGACCGAGATGGCGTCACGGCTGCATCTGCCGTTCCCCGTGCTGTCGGACGAGAAGCTGGCGCTGACGCGTGCGCTCAATCTGCCGACGATGGAGGTCGCGGGCCTGACGCTGATCAAGCGTCTTGCGCTGATCGTCGACGACGCCAGGATCACGCATGTGTTCTACCCGGTGTTTCCGCCCGACCGGAACGCAGGCGACGTCCTGGACTGGCTCAAGGCCAATCCGGCCAAAGCCTGAACCAGGGCGCTAATCGAGATCAGCCTTCACCTTCGCGAACACCGACCGGAACATGTCCGGCGTCAGCACGCCGGTATTCGTGTTGTAGCGCGAGCAGTGATAGCTGTCGTAGAGCCTGAACGCGCCGGCCTGATGCACGGCGCCGTGGCCGAAGGGGGCCTGCGAGGCCCTCAGGTTCAGCGGCTTGAGCACGCTGTCGTGCGCAATCCGCCCGAGCGCGATGATCGCGCGCAGCTTCGGCATCGTCTCGAGATTCGCGACGAGGAACTGGCGGCAGGTGTTGATCTCGACCGGCAGCGGCTTGTTCTGCGGCGGAACGCAATGCACTGCATTGGCGATCCGGCAGTCGACCAGCTTCAGGCCGTCGTCGGGACGCGCCTGATAGGTGCCCTTGGCAAATCCATATTCGAGCAGCGTGGCGTAGAGCAGGTCACCGGCGTAGTCGCCGGTGAACGGCCGTCCCGTGCGGTTGGCGCCCTGCATCCCCGGCGCGAGGCCGACGATCAACAGGCGTGCCTTGACGTCGCCAAAGGGCGCGACCGGCGCGTTGTGCCACAACGGCTCGCGCGCCCGGTTCGCCTCGCGAAAGGCGACCAGGCGCGGACAGAGCGGACAATTGCGGTCGGGAACGACGGTTGGAGCCTGGCGACTTGACCGGGCCGCCTCACTCCTCGAAGTCGTCATCGCCCCTCGGCGCCACGGTGGTTGCGCGCTGGAGGAATTGCGGGGCGTGGTGGCGGGCCTCGCGATCGCCGCGGTCGCGCGGGGCGGGGCGTTCGGAGGGATCGCGGCCGAGCTTGGATTGCAGCTCGACGAGGTCGGTGAAGACGTCGGCCTGGCGGCGCAGCTCGTCGGCGATCATCGGCGGCTGGCTGGCGATGGTGGAGATCACCGTGACCCGCACGCCGCGGCGCTGCACGGCCTCGACCAGGGAGCGGAAGTCGCCGTCACCGGAGAACAGCACCATCTGGTCGATGTGCTCGGCAAGCTCCATGGCGTCCACGGCGAGCTCGATGTCCATATTGCCCTTGACCTTGCGGCGGCCGGAGGCGTCGATGAACTCCTTGGTCGCCTTGGTGACGACGGTGTAGCCGTTGTAATCCAGCCAGTCGATCAGCGGGCGGATCGAGGAGTATTCCTGATCCTCGATGATGGCGGTGTAGTAGAACGCCCGAAGCAGCGTGCCGCGGCTCTGAAACTCCTTCAGCAGGCGCTTGTAGTCGATGTCGAAGCCCAGAGTTTTCGCCGTCGCGTAGAGATTGGCTCCGTCGATGAAGAGCGCGATCTTGTCGGTAGAGGAAGGTGACATTCAGTTTGCTCGCGTAGTGTTCGTGATTGATCGTTTATTGTTGGCGCGGCGGCAGGAGGCCGCGCAATTGTAGAGTGCCGCTAAAACCCGTCGAAACCGCAAATCCGGAGAAGTCGGGGCAAACAAGGTATAGTTATGGCGGACTTTCCATACACCCGGCGCCGCCATCGATGGCAGCCCGGGTAACCACCCATCCCAGCCCCAATGTGGGGGTAGCAGAGCCGTTTGGCGAGGCCAAATCACAAATTGGCCTTGCGAAACCGCCCCAGCCCCTATAACTAGCCCCAATCATCCACATATTTCGTCCCACCCACAACGGAGCGACAGTCCATGGCTCGCGTCACCGTAGAAGATTGTATCGACAAGGTCGACAACCGGTTTGACCTGGTCCTGCTGGCCGCCCACCGCGCCCGCATGATTTCGTCCGGTTCACAACTAACGGTTGACCGCGATAACGACAAGAACCCTGTTGTGTCTTTGCGCGAAATTGCTGACACGACCATTTCGCCCGAGGACCTGCGCGAGGAGCTGGTGCACTCGCTCCAGAAGTTCGTCGAGGTCGACGAGCCCGAGCCGGATACGGTGCCGCTGATCGGTTCCGCGGGCGCGAGCGTCGATGCGGACGATACCGAAGTCGCCGTCGAGCGCATGACCGAAGAGGAGCTCCTGAAGGGTCTCGAAGGCCTTGCGCCGCCCGAGGAGCAGCCCGAGGAAGACGAGTAAATCGTCCGTCGCGATCGTCGATGTCTTGTGATTTTATCAAAGGCCCGAACCGGTGTTCGGGCCTTTGCTTTTGTTGACGTTTTCGTGGTTACCATGCGTTGTACTTGGCGATGCGTCCTGTCACTGAATTGATCGGACACAAGCGCGATCGGAGCTAAGATGTATACAGCGGGCCGGCTCGGGCTCGTTTGAAGGCAGGACGGGATGGTATATCGGCGCCGCAGATCCACGCAGATGCAGGCCGCAACCGAATCGGTTGCCGTGGCCCCGACTGCGCCGGTCGCGCGCCCGGCCAAGCCGCGTGCGCGCATGATGCGTCAATATGACCTCGTCGAGCGCGTCAGGTCCTACAATCCCAACACCAACGAAGACTTGCTGAACCGCGCCTATGTCTACGCCATGAAGGCGCACGGCTCGCAGACCCGCGCCTCGGGCGATCCGTATTTCTCGCACCCGCTCGAAGTGGCAGCGATTCTCACCGACCTCAAGCTCGACGACGCCACCATCGTGGCCGCGCTGCTCCACGACACCATCGAGGACACCGAAGCGACGCGGGCCGAGATCGACCAGATATTCGGGCCGGAGATCGGCGCGCTGGTCGAGGGCCTGACCAAGCTGAAGCGGCTCGAGCTGGTGTCGCGCGAGGCCAAGCAGGCCGAGAACCTGCGCAAATTATTGCTGGCCATTGCCGACGATGTCCGCGTGCTCCTGGTCAAGCTCGCCGACCGCCTGCACAACATGCGTACGCTGGATTTCGTGCCGACGGAATCGCGCAGGCGCATTGCCGAAGAGACGCTCGACATCTATGCGCCGCTGGCGGGCCGCATGGGCATGCAGGAAATGCGCGAGGAGCTGGAGGATCTGTCCTTCCGCACCCTCGATCCCGAGGCCTATTCGGTGGTGATGCAGCGGCTCGACGCGCTCGCCGAGCGCAACCGCAACCTGATCGGCGAGATCGAGGACCAGCTCTCCAACAATCTGCGCCACCGGGGCTTAGGGGCGCGGGTCTATGGCCGCCGCAAGAAGCCGTTCTCGATCTGGACCAAGATGGAGCGCAAGTCGGTCGGCTTCGAGCAATTGTCCGACATCTTCGGCTTCCGCCTCGTCGTCAACGACATCGAGGCCTGCTATCGCGCGCTCGGCATCGTCCACACCACCTGGCCGGTCGTGCCGGGACGCTTCAAGGACTACATCTCGACGCCGAAGCAGAACGACTACCGCTCGATCCACACCACGGTGATCGGCCCCGGCAACCAGCGCGTCGAGCTGCAGATCCGCACCGAGGCGATGGACCAGATCGCCGAGCGGGGCATCGCCGCGCACGTCTTCTACAAGGAGGGCGTCGGCTCGCCGACCGAATTCCTCAAGCGCGAGTCCAATGCGTTCGCCTGGCTGCGCCACACCATCGGCATCCTTTCGGAGAGTGCCAACCCGGAGGAATTCCTCGAGCACACCAAGCTCGAGCTGTTCCACGACCAGGTGTTCTGCTTCACCCCCAAGGGCAAGCTGATCGCGCTGCCGCGCCACGCCAACGTGATCGACTTCGCCTATGCCGTGCACACCGACGTCGGCAATAGCGCGGTCGGCTGCAAGATCAACGGCCAGTTCGCGCCGCTGTCCTCGGAGCTGCAGAACGGTGACGAGGTCGAGGTGCTGACCTCGGAAGCGCAATCGGCGCCGCCCTCGGCCTGGGAGACGCTTGCGGTCACCGGCAAGGCGCGCGCCGCGATCCGCCGTGCCACGCGGACTGCGGTGCGCGATCAATATGCCGGTCTCGGCCGGCGCATCGTGGAACGCCTGTTCGAGCGCGCCAAGATCGAATACGCCGACGACAAGCTCAAGGGCGCGCTGCCGCGGCTCGCGCGCACCTCGATCGAGGACGTGATGGCGGCGGTGGGCCGCGGCGAGATCAAGGCCTCCCACGTCGCGCGCGCGATGTACCCCGACTACAAGGAGGAGCGCATCGCGCGCTACGGCGTCAAGAAAGGGCTTGCCGCCAAGCTCAAGGAGAAGTCGTCGGAGCCGCCGCGCAGCCCGGTCGCGATCCCGATCCGCGGCATCAATTCCGACCTCCCGATCAAGTTCGCGCCGAATGGCGGCGCCGTGCCGGGCGATCGCATCGTCGGCATCGTCACGCCGGGCGAGGGCATCACGATCTACCCGATCCAGGCGCCGGCCCTGAAGGACTTCGAGGAGGAGCCGGAGCGCTGGCTCGACGTCCGCTGGGACATCGAGGACTCCGCGCCGCAGCGCTTCCCCGCCCGCATCAAGGTCGAGAACGTCAACGAGCCCGGTGCGCTTGCCCAGATCGCGACCGTGATCGCCGAGCACGACGGCAATATCGACAACATCAGCATGCAGCGCCGCTCGCCTGATTTCACGGAGACGACGATCGATCTCGAAGTCTACGATCTGAAGCACCTCAGCGCGATCCTGGCCCAGCTGCGCGCGAAGGCGGTCGTCGCCAAAGTCGAACGTGTTAATGGATAGACGTCTTCCGCAGCCGTCCGTCCCCCCGATTTCGTGAGTTTCTGAAATGCCCGCAATTCCGCTTCGCCTCGGCGTCAATATCGATCACGTCGCAACCGTGCGTAACGCGCGCGGCGGCCGCCATCCCGATCCGGTGCGCGCGGCGCTGATGGCCATCGAAGCCGGCGCCGACGGCATCACCGCCCATTTACGCGAGGATCGCCGCCACATCCGCGATGAGGACATGGCGCGGCTGAAGGCCGAGATCTCCAAGCCGCTCAATTTCGAGATGGCAGCGACCGACGACATGATGCGCATCTCGCTCGCCACCAAGCCGCACGCGGTGTGCCTGGTGCCGGAGCGCCGGCAGGAGGTGACCACCGAAGGCGGGCTGGATGTGGTCGGCCAGCACAACGCGCTCGCGCCCTACATCGCCCGGCTGAACGATGCCGGCATTCGGGTCTCCCTGTTCATCGCCGCCGATCCCGCCCAGATCGAGATGGCGGCGCGGCTGCGCGCGCCGGTGATCGAGATCCACACCGGCGCCTGGTGCGATGCCGTGGTCGACGGCCACACCGCCAAGGCCGAGGCCGAATGGCAGCGGATCGTGGCGGGGGTGAAGCTGGCGAAGGCCGCCGGGCTGGAGGTTCATGCCGGGCACGGGCTCGACTATGCGACGGCGGAGACGATTGCCGCGCTTCCAGAGATCATGGAGCTCAACATCGGCTACTACATGATCGGCGAGGCACTGTTCGTCGGTCTTGCCGAGACGGTGCGCTGCATGCGCGCGGCGATGGACCGCGGCCGGAGCCGGGCATGATCATCGGCATCGGCTCCGACCTGATCGACATCACCCGCGTCGGCAAGGTGATCGAGCGCCATGGCGAGCGCTTCCTCGATCGCATTTTCACCGCGGCCGAGCGGGCCAAGGCGGAGCGGCGGGCCAAGAACGAGAAGATGGTGGTGGCGACCTACGCCAAGCGCTTTGCCGCCAAGGAGGCCTGCTCCAAGGCGCTCGGCACCGGGATCCGGCGCGGCGTCTGGTGGCGCGACATGGGGGTGGTCAACCTGCCGGGCGGGCGGCCGACCATTCAGCTGACCGGCGGGGCGCTGGCCCGGCTCCAGGCCCTGACCCCGGAGGGGTTCGAGGCGCGGATCGACCTGTCGATCACCGACGACTGGCCGCTGGCGCAGGCCTTCGTGATCATTTCCGCCGTCCCGCTGCCGAAACCCTGAGGGGGCCCGGCGATTTTACGATTTGCGTTGTAAGTCAATAACTTATCCAGTTTTGATGCGATCCTTGATTGCGTGGCCTCCGACAACCGTCTAAAAGTCCGCGGACACAAAATCAGCTTGGGCGAATTCGGCTTTACGCCGGAATTGGCCCTCACTATCAGAATCAGGACAATCTCCTTGCGCCGCGAACCGGTGGGCCGTTCGCGGGAGGAGGGCGCTCTGTGATCGCCGGGCGGAATTGAGAGAGCAATGAGCGTGACTTCAGGAACGAAAACTGAGAGCGGCGTCGGTGAAACGATCCGGGTCGTGATCCACGCTCTCCTGATCGCGCTGGTGATCCGCACCTTCCTGTTCCAGCCGTTCAACATCCCTTCCGGCTCGATGAAGGCGACGCTGCTGGTCGGCGACTATCTGTTCGTCTCGAAATATTCCTACGGCTACAGCCACTATTCGATTCCGTTCTCGCCGCCGCTGTTCTCCGGGCGGATCTGGGGCTCGGATCCGAACCGCGGCGACATCGTCGTGTTTCGCCTGCCGAAGGACGATTCCACCGATTACATCAAGCGCGTGATCGGCCTTCCCGGAGACCGCATCCAGATGCGGGACGGGCTGCTCTACATCAACGACACGCCGGTCGAGCGGCAGCGCATGAGCGAATATGTCGGCGAGGAGCCCTGCGGCTCGGAAGGTGGCGGCATCTCCCGCGTGAAGCGCTGGAAGGAAACGCTGCCGAACGGGGTGTCCTATGAGACGCTCGATTGCGCCGACAACGGCTACGTGGACAACACCAATGTCTACACCGTGCCAGCCGGCCATTTCTTCATGATGGGCGACAACCGCGACAATTCCACCGATAGCCGCTTCCTCGGCCAGGTCGGCTATGTGCCGCAGGAGAATCTGATCGGCCGCGCCCAGATGATCTTCTTCTCCATCGCCGAAGGCGAGCATGCCTGGATGTTCTGGCGCTGGCCGTGGGCGGTGCGCTGGAATCGGTTCTTCAAAATCGTCCGATGAAAGACGAAGCCAAGGACATCGCGATCCAACCGACCGAGGCGCAAGCCGCTCCTGAGAGCGAAGCTGCAGCGAAGACGCCTGCAAAGAAGAAGCGGACACGGAGCAGCAAGGCCAAGGGCACCGATGCCAACGCGGCGCTCGAGGCGCGCATCGGCCATAGCTTCGCCGACCCGAATATGCTGATGCAGGCGATCACGCATGTCTCGGCGCTGAAGTCCGGGCGCAAGCGGGGCGACAGCTATCAGCGCCTGGAATTCCTCGGCGACCACGTGCTCGGGCTGGTCGTCTCCGACATGCTCTATCACGCGTTCCCGAACGCCGATGAGGGCGAGTTGTCCAAGCGTCTTGCCGAACTCGTGCGCAAGGAAAGCTGCGCCGACGTCGCCAAGTCGCTCGGTCTGCTCGACGACATCAAGCTCGGCTCGGTCGGCTCCAGCGCCGACGCGCGCCTGCGCAAGTCCATCCTCGGCGACATCTGCGAGGCCGTGATCGGCGCCGTCTTCCTCGACGGCGGGTACGCGGCGGCGTCCGAGTTCGTCAAGCGCAACTGGACCGAACGCATGCACAAGCCGCGCCGTCCCTTGCGCGATCCCAAGACCGTGCTGCAGGAATGGGCGCAGGGCAAGGGACTGCCGACGCCGGTTTACCGCGAGGTCGAGCGCACCGGCCCGCACCACGATCCGCAATTTCGCGTCGCGGTGGACCTGCCGGGGCTCGCGCCGGCCGAGGGCATCGGCGGCAGCAAGCGCGCGGCAGAGAAAGTAGCAGCTTCAGTGATGATCGAACGTGAAGGCGTTGGCGGCGGCAATGACGGCTGAAACAAGCGGCGAGGCGCCCACTGCCACGCGCTGCGGCTTCGTTGCGCTGATCGGCGCGCCGAATGTCGGCAAGTCCACGCTGGTCAACGCGCTGGTCGGGGCCAAGGTCACGATCGTCTCGCGCAAGGTGCAGACTACGCGCGCGCTGATCCGCGGCATCGTGATCGAGAACAACGCGCAGATCATTCTGGTCGACACGCCCGGCATCTTCCTGCCGAAGCGCCGGCTCGACCGCGCCATGGTTTCGACCGCCTGGAGCGGGGCGCATGACGCCGATCTCGTCTGCGTGCTGCTCGACGCCAAGACCGGGATCGACGAGGAGGCGGAGGCGATCCTCACCAAGGCGGCCAGCGTCAATCACGAGAAGATCCTCGTCATCAACAAGGTCGACCTGGTCCAGCGCGAGAAACTGCTGGCGCTGGCGCAGGCCGCCAACGAGCGCATGAAGTTCGCGCGGACCTTCATGATCGCGGCGATCTCGGGCGACGGCGTCGACGACCTCCGCAAGACGCTGTCCGAGATGGTGCCGGCGGGTCCGTTCCTTTACCCCGAGGACCAGATGTCGGACGCGCCGATGCGGCAGCTGGCGGCTGAGATCACGCGCGAGAAAATCTATCAGAAGCTGCACCAGGAATTGCCCTACCAGTCCACGGTCGAGACCGACAAGTGGGAGGAACGCAAGGACAAGTCGGTGCGGATCGAGCAGACGATCTTCGTCGAGCGCGAGAGCCAGCGCAAGATCGTGCTCGGCAAGGGCGGCGCCACCATCAAGTCGATCGGCGCGGACTCGCGCAAGGAGCTGATGCAGATCCTGGACGTGCCGGTCCACCTGTTCCTGTTCGTCAAAGTGCGCGAGAACTGGGGCGACGATCCCGATCGCTACCGCGAGATGGGCCTGGACTTTCCGAGAGAATAACCAAGAAAAGATCGGTATCCGATGAGCGTGCCCAGCAATGTCCGGCGCTTCGAAGCGCTGCTCTATGCGTCGTTGATGCTGGACGCCTTGTCCGTTGCGGTCCAGGACCGCACGCCCAGTGCCGAGGTGACCGAGCAGATGATCATGACGGGGACCTTGCTCGCCGGCGGCATGATCCTGCTCCTGGTCTACTTCGTCTGGTTAGCTGCGCATTGGCGCAAGAACTGGCCGCGCTGGGTGCTGGCGGCGGCGCTCGTGCTGTCGGTGATCTCGCTCGGCCAGATCATCGGGGAGAAGGGCATGGAGCTCGACAGCGCCATCGAGATCGTCTCTTGCGCGCTGACGACGGTGGGCCTGTATTTCTCCTTCAGCGGCGACGCGCAAGGCTGGTTCAACGCGTGAGGTTTTGCGCGGTGCCGTAGGGTGGGCAAAGGCGCGCCCTTGCGCGCCGTGCCCACCACAATCAATTAGCATCGGGTGGATCAAATTGGTGGGCACGCTTCGCTTTGCCCACCCTACGACAGCTCGAAATGCGGTAAGATTCCTCCTATGGAATGGACCGACGAAGGCATCGTGCTGGGCGTGCGGCGGCATGGCGAATCCAGCGCTATCGTCGAGCTCCTGACCCGCGGGCACGGTCGTCATCTCGGCCTCGTCCGCGGCGGCGCCGGCTCGCGGATGCGGCCCTTGCTGCAGCCGGGGAACAGCGTCAGCGCGGTGTGGCGGGCACGGCTCGACGAGCATCTCGGCACCTACGCCATCGAAGGGCTGAAGCTGCGTGCGGCCACGTTGCTCGGATCATCCCACGGCGTCTACGGCGTCACCCATCTCGCCTCGATCGCGCGCCTCCTGCCGGAGCGCGATCCGCATGAGGAGATATTTGCGCTGCTCGAACATTCGCTCGACGATTTCGAGGATATCGGTGGTGCGGCCGTGCACCTCATCCATTTCGAGCTGGCGATGCTCGCCGAGCTCGGCTTCGGGCTGGCCCTGGAAAACTGTGCGGTCACAGGCGAGACCACGGACCTGATCTATGTCTCGCCGAAATCCGGCGGCGCGGTGTCGCGCGGCGCGGGCGAGCCGTGGCGCGACCGCTTGTTGCGCCTGCCGCCGTTTCTGCGCCAGGGCGAGACCGCAAGCGACCTCACCGAGCAGGATCTCCAGGACGGCTTTCGGCTCACCGGCCTGTTCCTGCTCCGCCATGTGCTGGAGCCGCGTGGACTGGGCCATTCCGACGCGCGCGCGGGCTTCATCAACGCCTTGATCCGGCAGCAGGCGAAGGCGGCAATTCCCGCGCCATGAGCCGAGCGGGACTCTGCTTTGCCTCCGGGCATGGAGTTCCCGGGAACGAAGTAGGGCTGGTTGAGTTCGCTTCCTCAGGTTCCATAGCGGGGACAGCCTAAATGTTGATCAGAGGATTCGCCTTGTCCGCGGCGCTGCTTGCGTTTGCGCCTGATGCAATGGCCGGCGAGCCGCAGCCCGGCGTGTTTCGCCGGGCGTCCTGTACGGTCGTCCGGTATTATGTGGCGAAATATTCTGCTGCGGCCGCAGAGACATGGGCGCGGTCGAAGGGAGCGACGGAGGCTGAAATCGAGGCCGCCCGGCGGTGCCTGACCAATGTGCCGGCGCCGGCCCAAACGCCTGGTGGGACCCAGACCCAGACCGTGACAGCCGGCTGGGCCGGGCATTAGCCGCCCACAGGGAACCAATCCATCCTTGCCCGATTCGCTTCCACGGTTTAACCGGGCGGCATGGGAAAACGAATCGTTCCGCCGGAAGAACCGGCCGAAATTCACGAGGTGCCGCTGCGTGAAGCGCTCGAGGAGCGTTATCTCGCCTATGCGCTCTCCACCATCATGCACCGCGCGCTGCCCGACGCGCGCGACGGCCTGAAGCCGGTTCACCGTCGTATCCTCTACGGCATGCGCCTGCTCAGGCTCGACCCCGGCACGGCCTTCAAGAAATCCGCAAAAATCGTCGGCGACGTGATGGGCTCGTTCCATCCGCATGGCGACCAGGCGATCTACGACGCCATGGTCCGCCTCGCGCAGGACTTCTCCTCGCGCTATCCGCTGGTCGACGGCCAGGGCAATTTCGGCAATATCGACGGCGATAATCCCGCCGCCTACCGCTACACCGAAGCGCGCATGACCGACGTCGCGCGGCTTCTGCTCGACGGCATCGACGAGGACGGCGTCGAGTTCCGCGCCAATTACGACGGCCAGTCGAAGGAGCCGGTCGTGCTGCCCGGCGGCTTCCCGAACCTGCTCGCCAACGGCGCGCAGGGAATCGCGGTCGGCATGGCGACCTCGATCCCGCCGCACAACGCGGCCGAGCTTTGCGAAGCCGCGCTGCATCTGATCGAGAAGCCGGACGCCAAGTCCAAGGCGCTGATGCGGTGGGTCAAGGGGCCCGATTTCCCGACCGGCGGCATCTGCGTCGATTCCAAGCAGGCCATCGCCGAAGCCTACACCACCGGCCGCGGCTCGTTCCGCGTTCGCGCGCGGTGGGAGCAGGAGGAGGGCGCGCGAGGCGCCTGGGTCGTCGTCGTCACCGAGATTCCCTTCCTGGTGCAGAAGTCGCGGCTGATCGAGAAGGTCGCCGAGCTGCTCGACCAGAAGAAGCTTCCGCTGGTCGGCGACATCAGGGACGAATCGGCCGAAGACGTCCGCATCGTCATCGAGCCGAAATCGAAGAACGTCGATCCCGCGCTGATGATGGAATCGCTGTTCCGCCTCACCGAGCTCGAAAACAAGATTCCGCTGAACCTCAACGTGCTGATCAAGGGCCGCGTGCCCAAGGTGGTGGGTCTTGCGGAGTGCCTGCGCGAATGGCTCGACCATCTGCGCGAAGTCCTGATCCGCCGCAGCAACTACCGCAAGGCCCAGATCGAGCACCGGCTGGAAGTCCTCGGCGGCCTCCTGATCGCCTATCTGAACATCGACAAGGTCATCAAGATCATCCGCACCGAGGATGAGCCGAAGCCGGCCTTGATGAAGGAGTTCAAGCTCACCGAAGTGCAGGCCGAAGCCATCCTCAACATGCGCCTGCGCTCCTTGCGCAAGCTCGAGGAGATGGAGATCCGCACCGAGGACAAGAACCTCCGTGCCGAACTCAAGGGCATCAACGCGGTGCTGGCCTCGGAAGCCGAGCAGTGGAAGAAGGTCGGCGAGCAGGTCGGCAAGGTCCGCGACATGTTCGGACCGAAGACGCCGCTCGGCAAGCGCCGCACCACTTTTGCCGACGCGCCCGAGCACGATCTGGCCGCGATGGAGGAGGCCCTCGTCGAACGCGAGCCGGTGACGGTCGTGGTCTCCGACAAGGGTTGGATCCGCACCATGAAGGGCCATGTCGAGGATCTCTCGGGGCTCGCCTTCAAGCAGGACGACAAGCTCGGCTTTGCGTTTTTCGCCGAGACGACCTCGAAGCTGCTGCTGTTCGCCACCAACGGCAAGTTCTACTCGCTCGATGTCGCGAAGCTGCCAGGCGGCCGCGGCCACGGCGAACCGATCCGCCTGTTCATCGACCTCGAGCAGGAGGCGGCGCCCGTCGCGCTGTTCGTCAACAAGGGCGGACGCAAATTCCTGGTCGCGAGCAGTGAGGGCCAGGGCTTTGTCGTCAACGAGGACGATTGCGTCGGCACCACCAAGAAGGGCAAGCAGGTCCTCAACGTCGACATGCCGAACGAGGCGCGCGTGGTTACCGAAGTGCTGGGCGACACCGTCGCGGTCATCGGCGAGAACCGCAAGATGCTGATCTTCCCGCTCGACCAGGTGCCGGAGATGGCGCGCGGCCGCGGCGTGCGGCTGCAGAAGTACAAGGACGGCGATCTCTCCGACGTTGCCGTGTTCGAGGCCAAGGCGGGCCTGACCTGGAAGGACTCCGCGGGCCGCGAGTTCTCCGCGACCATGAAGGAGCTGGCGGAGTGGCAGGGCACCCGCGCCGACGCCGGCCGCCTGCCGCCGAAGGGTTTCCCGAAGTCGAACAAGTTCGGCCGGGGGATCGGGTAGGGCGGGCTCGCGTCCCGGACGCGCTGCAACGCTCTTGGCGTTGCTGCGCAGAGCCGGGACCCATGCTGCACGGATTGCTCTGAGACATGGGCCCCGGCTCTGCAACGCACCGCACCGGACGATGCTTCGCATCGCCGGGGGCGCTGCGCTGCGTCCGGGGCACTCGTCAATGTGTGGTACACATCTGTCTCCCCTTCGCCATTGCGAGCGAAGCGACTTGTCCGCCGAAGCCTTTGGCGAAGGCGGGTGCAATCCAGAATCTCTCCGCGGCGGCAGTCTGGATTGCTTCGTCGCTTCGCTCCTCGCAATGACGCGCGGCGAAAGCGCCACTGTCCAAATGCCATCCTGCTGATATCATCAGCCATCCCGGTATTCTCCGTTGAGACCTAACGCGATGTACGATGTCATTGTTGTCGGCGGCGGTTCCGCTGGCGCCGCTGTTGCGGCACGGCTGTCCGAGGATCCTGCGCGGCGCGTGCTGCTGCTCGAGGCCGGCCGCGACTGGCGCGCCGATGAGGCGCCCTGGGAGGTGCGGACGCCGAATCCGATCCCGATCATCCACAAGCGCGAGTACCAGGAGAAATGGCAGTGGCCTGATCTGTTGTCGCGGCGCGTTGCCGGGCAGGAGGCGCGCTTCTACTGGCGCGGCAAGGGGCTCGGCGGCTCCTCGATGATGAACGGCCAGATCGCGATCCGCGGCGTTGCCGATGCGTTCGACGAATGGGCCGCCAATGGCTGCACCGGCTGGTCGGCCAGGGAGGTGATGCCGCTATTCTCCGTGATCGAGGACGATCTGGAGTTCGGCGATGCCGAGGGCCACGGCCGCGGCGGGCCGCTGCCGGTCTATCGCGCGCCGCCGGAGACTTGGGGACCGATCGATCGCGGCTTGCGCGATGCGGCGCTGGCGAGCGGCTATCCCTGGTGCGCCGACCTCAACGGCCCCGATGGCGAGGGCGTTGCCTGCTATCCCATCAACAGCCGCAACAGCCGCCGCATCAGCACCAATGAAGGTTATCTCGAGCCGGCGCGCGAGCGCGCCAATCTGGAGATCCGCGGCCATGCGCTGGTCGATCGCGTCCTGATCAGCGACGGAAGGGCAACCGGAGTCCGTGTTCATGTCGAAGGGCAGGGCACCCACGAGATCATCGCGCGGCAGATCGTGCTGTGCGCCGGCGCCATCCACAGTCCGGCGATCCTGTTGCGCTCGGGCGTCGGCCCGGCCGAGGAATTGAAGGCGATGGGAATTGGCGTCGCGCGCGACCTGCCGGTCGGCCGCCACTACTTCGATCACCCGCTGTTTCGCACCACGATTCAGCTTCGCGAGGAGCTGCGTCCCACCGACCCCGACACCCGTCACACCAATTGCTGCGTGACCTATTCCTCGGGTCTCGCCGAGGGCGGCAAGCGCGACATGATCCTGATCGCCTTCAATCATCGCGGCATCGGCAATCCCGGGGCGATCGGTGCGGGCCTGTTCAACGCCTATTCGCGCGGCACGCTGAAACTGGCCTCGACCGACCCCGCGATCGATCCCGTGGTCGAGGAGAACATGCTGGCCGATCCCCGCGACATGCTGCGCATGATGGATGCGGTGAGACGGCTCGCCGTGATCACGTCGCAGTCGGCGCTCTCAGGCATCGCGGACTGGATCCGGCTCGCCGACACCGATCTGACGCTGCCGCAGGCAGCTGCCCTGCCGGATCACGAACTCGATGCGGTGCTGCGCCGTGAGACCGGCGACATCCAGCACGCCGCCGGCAGCTGTCGCATGAGCGGCGCCGGGGATGCCGACGGCGTGGTCAATCCTGATGGCGCCGTGAAAGGCATCTCCGGCTTGCGTGTCGCCGACGCCTCGATCATGCCGTCCGACTGCCGCGCCAACACCCATTTCACCACGGTGGTGATCGGCGAAGCGATCGCGCGGATGATGATGCGGTAGCGGAATTGAGGGAGGCGCAGGGCGTCACAACACCGGTGTCATGCCTCGGCTTGACCGGGGCATCCAGTACGCCGCGGCGTCTTTTATCCGTCACGATTGCCTCTGAGATACTGGGTCGCCCGGTCAAGCCGGCGACGACACCGCGGGTGAGGTCAGGCCACCGTCACGTCAATGGTCATTTCCAACAGCAGGCGCACGTTCGCATTCTCGCGGCGCGTCTCGCCCGAGTCTTGCTTCTCGCACGCCCTCGAAAATGACAAGGGCGCAGGGAAGGCCGGGCGCCGGCTGGCACCCGAGATCCGTGCGCGACAGAAATGCACACGGGGCGGATCACAGGTGTTGCCGGTCGCCCGGCCTTCCCTGCGCGAATGGTTTTAACGGTGTCCTTCGTGCTCTCCTCGGGGAGCGTTGCACTATTGCCCCCGTCGCCTTGCGGATGATCGATGCGTGCGCCGGTCGGCCGCCACATCACCGCAAGACTTGACGCACAGACCCCGGGCGTCGGGACCACACGACTTCTCCGTCCGCGCACGTCCTCGCTGGGAATCCGAGGGGTGGCGTGTGCTCGCCCCCGAAGCCATGCGAAGACGCTGTCAGCGTCGTGTCGTTCGCGCGGAAAGCCATTGCTCACGGCTGAAGCCGCCCTGCAATGCCCATCGCGCCCGACGCCGTCGCGTCCATCGCTGCCCAGCCCGCGGTTCGTGACGATCGCGATCCGCCCCTCGTGTCGGGCCAGGGTGATCAGTCTGTACGACAAATCCGAATTTCGGTAAAGTGGAATATTTTGCGGGACGGGGCTTGACAGGCGACGTAGCGGAATTGGCCGGCTGTTTTGCCGACGGGCGCGCTGCGACGAGCGTTTTTTTGAGGACGGGTGTTCGCGAATGGCAGCTTCCAAGGGCAAAGCGGAACTCGTTCCGCTTGGTCGCCATCGACGGCTTGCGACCCGGACCGGAAGCTGACCGAGTTCGTGTATGAACCATTTGAATTGTGACCCCGACCAAGGGTCGAAGAGGGTTCGGGGAAATAGCAATAGGCTATCTTCGGCCGCTCCCGACGCCGCAGAAGCGATCGGGCGAGTGAAGAAGGCTTTGAGCCAAAAATGGTGAGCAATCGAGCTATGCAGAAGCGCTCAACCTTCAATGTAAGGCAATTCGGAGTTGATGGTCGAAAGACGTTCTTCTTGCTGCTTCTCCTTTTCGCGATCCCCGCGGGCGACTGCTCCGCGCAGACACCTCCGCCCCCAGTCAGCGAACATGCGTTCGAGCGCGTGCCGCCGACAGTCGTGAAGAGATTGGCGACCCGCTTTTCGCTAGGCGCATTCGCCGGCCGCTTCGAGGAGACGCGGCTCGGCGCGGTTCGTGAAGCCGTGGGCGAAGGGACCGTCCAACACCAGGGCGACGCTGGAGGTAGCATCTATTGGCTGTGCTATCGGCGCGCGCAGCATCGATTATGGGTCGTGTCCAGCGGAGAGATGGGCGGCCCGGACCATCTTGTCACAGAGGTCGTGGAAGAGCTCACCGAGAAAGACACCGAGACCTCGGCAGATTGCGCCATCATCCCGGAAAAGTTCGCGCCCCTTGTCTTCGACGGCAAGCTGCATTTGGGTATGTCGCGTTTGGAGGTAGTCAAGGCGCTGGGACCGCCGTCGAAGTCGGAAGCTGCTCAGATGGTGTATTACCACGAAGGAAAGCTCGCGGACGGTTTCGATGAGACCGCATGGTTCGTTCTCCGATTTCGTGAGAAAAAGCTCGTGTCCATGCGCGGCGGCAAGACCACGACGAATTGAAGTGGCAGCTATCCGCTCAATCTGGCGCTAAAGAGACGTTGTCTCTCGGTCATAAAGCAGACGCCACTTCGGCGCCGCCAAGGTCCGCTTTTGCCCCTTGCCGAAGGTCTCGCTGGTCATTGGAATGTCGCCCCACAGAGGTAGAGCGGACATCGTTTGGTTCGGCTGGAGGCGCGGCTTTTGACCCGAAAGCCGTCCGGCGCCACACGCCGTACTTGCGACGCAGCATCGCAGTCCGCGCGACCATCGAACGTGATACCATGTCTCCGTCTCCCATTGTCCTCAAGCTGCGATGAGGATCCGATGAAGCGGCGGGAGTTCATAGCGGCTACTGCGGCACTGCTCGTTTCGCGAAGGCGCTCGTGGGCGCAGGGAGCTCGCCGTCGACTTGGCTTTCTTGCCATAGGTGATGGGAGCGGGCGGGCCCTAAACCAAGCCGAGCGCGTGTTCGTTGATACGCTGCGAAGTCTCGGCTGGGTGGAGGGGAAAAATCTGGTGATCGAGTATCGCTTTTCCCAACCCCCGGATCGACTACCAGCCTCCGTCGCCGACCTGGTTGCGCTCAATCCGGATGCCCTCGTTGCTCCGGGACCACAAGCAGCCATGGCCCTGAAATCGGCGACGGCCACCATTCCGATTGTATTCGTGGGGGTAGCCGATCCCGTGCAGCTCGGCCTCGTCCAAGGCCTATCACGCCCCGGTGGCAACATAACGGGTCTTTCGACCATGGTACCAGATGACTTCCTCGCTAAACGTCTCGAGATCCTTCGGGAACTCGTACCCGGCGCCTCGAAGATCGCGCTTTTGGTCAATCCCGACAACCCAATGCAAAGGCATGACTTGGCGGAAGAGATACCCAGCATGGCTCGTAGGCTTGGTATAGTTCTGCTGATAGTTGAGGCGACCAGGGCCGAAGAACTCGACGCCGCCTTTGCCTCGGCCGCCGCTCAGCACGCCGATGCGATAATCGATTTTGGTGATCCTCTCACCTATGTCGAGGCTCCGCGAATCATCGCGCTTGCAGCGAAACATCATCTGCCGGCAATCTACTTGTTCCGACATTACGCCAATGGCGGATTGTCGGTGTACGGAGCCGACGCGGGCGATCTGATGCGCCGTGCGGGCGTGTACGTGGACAAGATACTCAAAGGCACCAAGCCTTCTGAGTTGCCGGTAGAGAGGCCAACCAAATTCGAGTTGGTCATCAACATGAAGGTCGCCAAAGCACTCGGTCTCACTGTGTCCCCCTCGTTGCTCGTCCGCGCCGGCGAGGTGATCGAATAGCGACCACAATTGCGGCGGTGCATGAGTCCGCAGATGGCCCAACAGCGAAGCGACGCGCTCTCGGATTGACGTCCGCTCCGTGCGGCATGGCGGACTGGATCTGCTCACCCCGAGTTCTTCGCATTTTGACCCCAACTGAGACATTGGCGCTGGGCGTCTGTCGCTCGTTTTGCGTTCAGGACCACGGCGGCTCTTCGCTCGTCCCGGCTGCCTCGTGGCGGATCGTGACATCCGCCGAACGCAACCCGGTCAGCAATACAGTTCTGACAGAGGCAGCATCAAATCCAATATCCTTGGCATTTGGTGGATGTGCCTCGGTGTTCTTCAATCGGAGCGCAAGGTGCAATTGCTCGCAAAGGTGCTGAACGACGAGATTGACCTGATCGTCAGTCATGATCGGCTTCTCCTGCGGCCATTCTGCTACCCAACCAGGTAGCGCACTTGACAATCGGACGGTACGCGATTGGACCGCCCATGGGATCACTCTGTGCGATGACCATGGGCGGATGAATGAGACGCATTCGGTTCGCTACAAGGCGCGAGTCCGAAATTCGACGACATCAGCAAGAGGGCGGCGCTCCGACGCAACTGGCGGCGTTTACGGCTACTTTATGCCCGAGGACCCATTAGGCTCTATGTGCACCAAAACCTCGCCGGTTGTGATTTCGGGAACTCCAAGATCGAGGTCAGGTAGACTTGCTTGAACAAACGCCAGTATCTTGGCATTTGCTGCATTGGCGCTTTCGCGGTCGTCAAATATCATCACAGCGATACCAGCACCGTCGCCCGCATCCAGCACATAGTAAGATTTGAATCCGGGCGATTGCCTTAGGATCTCGCCGACGCCGCTCTTGGCGCGGCGAGCAGCGTCCGCTACCGAACGAACCTTGGTATACTTGCGAATGACCATGTACATGGGGCCACCACGCGCCACACGCCCGCACGCATCAAAGCACATCGGCCCTAGTCGGACTAGGGCCTACTCCGGGATGGGTCACAGCGCCCGGTTGGGCGGACCGCGCAACGCGCTTTTTCCAATGAGCCATCCTCGCCCCGCAAGTGGAGGCCGAGGTGCTGAGGCTCAGGAGCCCTCGAACTTGAACGATACGTTGAGCTTGGCGCGATAGGCCTCAACTTTTCCGTTCTCATCCAGTTGCATATCGAGCTTGATGACCTCTGCAACGCGAAGATCCCGGAGAGATTTCGCAGCTTGCTCGACCGCATTGGCGGCCGCCTTCTCCCACGAGTCGCTGCTGGTACCGACCAGTTCTATGACCTTGTAGACGCTATCAGGCATGTCGTCCTCCTGTTCGGTATGACCGAGGAAATCTAGCATCAGGATCTCGACGCTGATACGCGGCTCTTGGCTCCGAATGGACTGCCGGGCCTGCGCCATCGTGTCCGTTCATGGCGGATCGATGGAAAAGCGTCCGATTGGCTGTCTCTTTTCAGTCTGCCCGGACCGGAAGGCAGCACGATCCGGTTGGCGCGCAAGCTCACGCTCGAACAAAACGGCTATGGCTCGCGCCGATCGCGAGAAAGATGCCCCAAGGAAGGAAGCTCTGGCTCGCACGCGGACCATCTCGGTCACCTGCCTCGCCGAAAAAGGGGTAAAGTGCCCCAGGGCTCACATCCGAGGAGCAACAACATGACCCTACTCCCCGAGCTGGTTCCCGCCAGGATCGACTGGCATGTCTTCGCGGTTATGAGCAACGCGATGCCGCCTCGAGATCCTGATGACGACGAAGAAGATGACGACGAAGAGGATGAGGACGAAGAGGATGAGGAAACCGACGAATCGCCGGTCGTGCGCGAGCCGGACGAAGACTAAGCGGGATGCTTGGAGGTAGCCTGAGCTTCGGTGAGGGCGATCCCCAGCCTTGCGTGCGGCGCGCTGGTGCGTCCGGCGGCTTTCAAGGTCGGTCTGATTCCGAGAGCCGCGGATAGACGCTGAATGGACCAAAGTTTCGGCGCAGCTCTATCGGCGCTCACGGGTAGAGGAGGTGAGCATGACCCTCATATGGCTTGGTGTGCTGCTCGTTTTCGGCGGCATACTCCAGATGGCGTTTCAGCCCATCTGGCGAGGACGATTCAGCGGTGGAAGGTGGCTTCGCTCCGGGCGTGACACGCTGGAGCCTGAAAGGCCAGGTGGCGGCTTCGGCATCAAATCGAACTGGCCTGGACTTGTGATGGTCGCACTTGGCGGCACTTTCTTGCTGGCCGGAGCTGCCATCTGAGCTGAAACGAATGTCTCGGGCGTCGCCCGTTATCTGGCGGCGCCAATGTGCTGGGGCCGTATCTCTTCCTGGCCCAAAGCCACCATGCAACTCCGCCGGCTTCGATGTCGCCTTCCAACCGCAAACCGGACACAACGAACCGACGAGTACGTGCCTCAAATCACCCCCGCCATCCGCAGCGCCACCCCGGCCGCGCATGAGCCCGCAAGCACGGTCAGCATCCCCAGCTTGAACCGGAAGATCGCAGTTGCTGCCGCGATGGCCAGCACCAGTGCGGGGAGATCGACGCTCGTCAGCACCGGCCTGTCGAAATCCAGCGGAAACGCATGCACCGGCACCGTCTCGCGGAACAGCGTGTGCAACGCGAACCAGATCGAGAGGTTGAGGATCACGCCGACGACGGCCGCGGTGATGGCGCTGAGCGCGCCGGCCAATCCCGTGTTGCCGCGCAGCCGCTCGATATAGGGCGCGCCGACGAAGATCCAGAGGAAGCAGGGCGTGAAGGTGACCCAGGTCGCGAGCAGTCCGCCATACGTCGCAGCCAACAACGGCGACAGGCCGCCCGGATCGCGGAACGCGGCCATGAAGCCCACGAACTGGAGCACCATGATCAGCGGGCCCGGCGTGGTCTCGGCCATGCCGAGGCCGTCGAGCATCTCGTGCGGCTTCAGCCAATGATAGTGCTCGACCGCCTGCTGGGCGACATAGGCCAGCACGGCATAAGCGCCGCCGAAAGTCACCAGCGACATTTTGGAGAAGAACAGCGCGATCTGGCTGAACACGTTGCCTTGCCCGAGCGCGAGCAGCAACACGACCACCGGCACGAGCCAGAGCGCCAGCCAGAACGCGCCGACGCCGATCGCGCGCGCGGTGTTGGGACGCACATGCTCGGGCACGGCTTCGCCGAGCATGCTGTCGATCAATGCCGTGCTGTCGCCATGGCCGTGACCGGCGGGGGCGAATTCGCCACGGCCGCTCCGCGCGCCAGCGTAGCCGATAAGGCCGGCGGCGATGATGATGATCGGGAAGGGGACGGCGAAGAAGAAGATCGCGACGAAGGCGATTGCCGCCAGCGCGATCATGACGCGGTTCTTCAACGCGCGCTTGCCGACGCGCACCACGGCCTCGACGACGATGGCGAGCACGGCGGCCTTCAGCCCGAAGAACAGCGCCTCGACGAAGCTGACATTGCCGTAGATGGCGTAGATGTAGCTGAGGCCCATGATGGCGATGATGCCGGGCAGGATGAACAGGCCGCCCGCCATCAGTCCGCCGGCGGTGCGATGCATCAGCCAGCCGACATAGGTCGCGAGCTGCTGGGCCTCCGGTCCCGGCAGCAGCATGCAGTAGTTCAGCGCATGCAGGAAGCGGCCTTCGGAGATCCATTTCTTCTCCTCGACCAGGATGCGGTGCATCACCGCGATCTGGCCCGCAGGCCCGCCGAAGCTCAGGCAGGCGACGCGGAGCCAGACGCGAAAGGCTTCACCGAAGCTGATGCCGTGACCGGCATCAGCTCCAGCTTGAACGTTACGGGTGTCCATTAAGCCTTCACCTTGTTGGTCGGCCAGTTGTGGGTCTCGGTGGTGGCATCACGGCACCAGCGGTAGAAGGCGTCGTACAGCGTCATGCCGGCCTCGAGCTGCGCGAGGTCGTCGTCATACATCCGCGACAGCCCGAGCGAGGCCGCGAGCAGGCCGGGCGCCTCCGGCGCGAGGTCGGGCCGCGCGGTGTCGGCGCCGCGCACCAGCGTGGCCAGCCGCAGCAAAGGCGGCGTTGCAATGCCGAACTCCTCGATCATCACGTCGAAAGTGCAGAGCTCGCCGCGGTGGCTCCAGAACACGTTCTCGATGTCGAAGGGGGCAGCATTGAATCGCTCGCCGACGGCGACCACCTCGGACGGCGCCACGTACAGGAACACCGCATTGGGATCGACGAAGCGGCGGATCAGCCAGGGGCAGGCGATGCGGTCGACCTTGGGTCGGGCCCGCGTGACCCAGACGGTGCGGCCCTTGGCATCGCGTGGCGGCAGCTTGCGGGCGTCGACCAGCGGCAGCTTGGCCGCCTTCCAGCCCTCGAAGCCGCCCTCCAGCGTCTCGGCCTCCACGCCGAGCTGGCGGAGCCAGGCCGCCGTGCCCTGCGCGAGCTTCTCACCGCGGAAGCACGAGACGACGGCCCGGCGGCCGGCGAAGTCGCCGCCCCAGTCCGTCACATTGTCGTGGCTGAGCTTGATGGAGCCGGGGATCAGCCGTCGGTCGGCGGCAAAATCCTCGTCGGTGCGCACATCGATCAGGGCAGGGCCGTTCGCCGTGCCGATCAGCCGTGCCAATTTGTCAGATGATATGGTCGTGAACGTAGACATGATGCGTCCTCGCAAAAACCGGGGGACGCGATACTTGGGCATGTCGCCTCGTGGGGAGATCGCTCAAATCCCCATGGCGCGGATTACAGCGAAACTAGGAAGCACTGTCAATCCGCGGGATGATTGGACCTTCGAAAAGTGATGCACGGCGACTATACTGTCCGCCAACAGAGCTGAATCTCCTGGAGAATTCGATGCATTCCCATTCCATCGAACAATGGACCCACGACCACGCCTTCCTCGGCCAGAAGCACGACGAGAACGAGCGGCGCACCTGGTTCGTGGTCGTCCTGACGCTGGTCATGATGGTCGGGGAGATCGTGGCCGGCTCGCTGTTCGGCTCGATGGCGCTGCTGGCCGACGGCTGGCACATGGGCACGCATGCCGCCGCGCTCGGGATCGCCGCCTTCGCCTATCGATTTGCGCGGCGGCACCTGGGGAATGCGCATTTCACCTTCGGCACCGGCAAGTTCGGCGATCTCGCCGCCTTCGCCAGCGCAATCATCCTCGGCCTGATCGCGGTCGAGATTGCCTATGAGAGCGTGCTGCGGCTGATCAATCCGGTGCCGATCGTCTATGGCGAGGCGATCGCGGTGGCCGTCCTCGGACTGTGCGTCAATCTCGCCAGCGCGTGGCTGCTGCGCGACAGCCACGATCATCACCATCACGGCCACAGCCATGCACATGACGCCCACGACCATGATCATCACGGCCATCACCATCATCACGACAACAATCTTCGCGCGGCCTATGTCCATGTCATGGCCGATGCCGCGACCTCGGTGCTGGCGATCGCAGCTCTTGCCGTCGCCATGTATTCGGGATGGGTCTGGGCCGATCCGGCGGTCGGCCTGATCGGCAGCGTGGTGATCGCGAGCTGGGCGTTCGGCCTGATCAAGACGTCAGGCGCGGTGCTGCTCGACGTGCGCGCCGACGAGAAGCTGGAGCGGGTGATCCGGGCACGCATGGAGGTCGGCGACGACCGCGTCACCGACCTGCATCTCTGGCAGGTCGGCCCCGGCCATTGTGCCGTCCTGCTCTCGGTGGTGTCCGACAAGCCGAAGCAGCCGGCGGTCTACAAGCGGCGGCTCGCCGGATTGAAGGGCCTCAGCCACATCACGGTGGAGGTCGAGACATGCCCGCATTGACGTGAACCGCGCAAGCGGAATTCCGCGGCGCGGCCGGGGTTGATCCTCGGTCGCAGCCCGCATGGCTGTACCGGAGGAACAATGATGCCCAGGATCACGTTCGCTGTCGCCATCGCTGCACTCGCTTTGTCCGGTTCCGCGGCGCTGGCGCAATCGGAAAAGGCCGGCGTCGAGAAGCTCTATGTGCTCAACTGCGGCGAGGGCACCGCAGGCGATATCTCGCGCTGGACGCCAGGCTTGAACGAAGGCAAGACGATGGACTTCGTCGACACCTGCTATCTCGTCAAGCACAGCAAGGGCTGGTTCCTGTGGGACACCGGCATCGCCGATTCCGTCGCAAGCATGCCCAATGGTCTCGTGCCCGCCGATCCCAAGGCCGTCACCTGGCGCCGGCCGAAGACGCTTGCCGCCCAGATCGAACAGCTTGGGCTGAAGCCCGATGACGTCAAGGCGATGGCGGTCTCGCACACGCACCCGGACCACACCGGCAATGTCGAGCTGTTCCCGCAGGCGACGCTCTACGTGCAGAAGGCAGAATATGATTGGCCCGGCGCCAACAACGAGCCGCGCTTCAAGCCCTCGCACCCGGTGGAGCTGCTCACAGGCGACAAGGACGTCTTCGGTGACGGCAGCGTGACCATCCTGTCGACGCCCGGCCACACGCCCGGACACCAGTCGCTGCTGGTGAAACTGCCGAAGACCGGCGCGGTGGTGCTGTCGGGCGACGCCGTCCATTTCAAGGATAATTGGGACAACCGCCGCGTCCCCAGCATGAACGTCAACAAGGACCAGAGCGCAGCCTCGATGCAGAAGATCGCCGACACGCTGGCCAAGGAGAAGGCGCAGCTCTGGATCAACCACGACAAGGCCCAGCGCGACAGCCAGAAAATGGCGCCGGAGTTTTACGACTAGGGCGGATCAGCCTTTCGGTGCCGTCACTGTGGGCGGGCTCGCGTCCGGCGTCTTCTTGGGCTTGAGGGTGCCGGCGTAGAATGAGATCAGCCAGATCAAGAGGAGGGCGAGGAGGTAGACGCCCCAGGCCTGCGGCGGGGTGGTGGCCCAGCGCAGGATGCTTTTGAATGTGCGGGGCGGGCCAGCGTCCTCGGTCATGGCCCGCTTGTGCTTGAAACCTCGGGCATGGTCAATCGGGCCGCGGCTTGGTGCGAACCAGGAACAGCGCCGCCAGCGCCGACAGGCTGAGCGCGGACGAGACGATCAGCACCTTGGCGCCCATGAGGTCGATCAGCAGGCCGAAGGTCAGCGGCGCCACCGCCTGCGCCATGCGTGCCGGCGCGCCGATGATGCCGAGACGGTAGCCGAAATCCTTCGGGCCGAAAATCGACAGCGGCAGCGTGCCGCGCGCGATCGTCAAGATGCCGTTGCCCGAGCCGTGGAACAGCGCAAACGCGCTCGCCGCGGCGCCGCCGAAGATCGCCACGATCACCGCGCCGATCGGGTGGGTGAGGCAGGCGAGCCGGGTCGACCACAGCGGATGGAAGCGGCTGAGGAAGCCGGCCTCCAGGATGCGTGCGCCGACTTGCGCCGGGCCGATCAGCGCGCCGGCCGCGATCGCCTCGACCGGCGTTGCGCCCGTCGTCTCGAGGATGCGGGGGAAATGCGCGGCCATCGCGCCGGTGACGGTCCAGACCGCCGCGAAGATGAAGGCGAGCAGGATCATGGTGCGGTCGAGCGGCAGATGCGGTTTCTCCGCCGCGGCCGCCGCCTGCTTGGCGCCCTTGATCGTCGGCAGCACGAAGAAATTGAGCGGCAGGCCGATCAGGATGTTGGCGGCCGCCCAGGCAAAGCAGGTCTCGCGCCAGCCGATATGTGACAGGCCCCAGGCCGTGAGCGGCCAGCCGACGGTGGAGGCGAAGCCCGCCATCAGCGTGATACCCGTGATGGGCCTGCGCGCCTCGGTGCCGTAGATGCGTCCCAGGGCGGCGAAGGCGGCGTCGTAGAGCCCCATCGCCATTCCGATTCCGAGCACGAGCCAGGCGATCACCATCACCGGGACGGAATGCGCGAAGCCAAGCAGCGCGAGGCCGGCGGCAATCGTCAGGTTCGAAGCCGACAGCACCTGCCGGCCGCCGACGAGATCGATCTGACGCCCGATGCGCGGGCCGAGCATCGCCGAGATCACCAGCGAGGCCGAGAACGCGCCAAAGATCCAGTTGGAGGAGACGCCGAGGTCGCGCGCCATGGGATCGGCGATCAGCGCCGGCAGATAATAGCTGGACGCCCAGGCCAGGGTCTGCGTGGTGCCGAGCGCCAGGATGATCGGAAGCTGGCGCTGGCTCATAGTCTTGTATTTCTGGTCGGCAGGGACATCGGTTCCATTTGCAGCCGGCACGACACTGCGTCAACAGCGGTTGCGGCATATTCGACCTGCTGCAGGCGGGCGCCTTGGTTGCATGACGTTCCGCGTGGCCTTCCGCTCGTCACGAATGCACGCCATAATGGCGCATGCAATTGTCCTCGCGCCTTGCGCTGATGAACTGGCTGACCGGCCAGGGGCTCACGGGCCTTCCCGAAATCGACCTGCTCCGCGGCTTCTGCGAGCGCTGCCGCGCCGAAGGGCTGGAGCTGTCGCGTGCGCTGGTCGTGATCGACACGCTGCATCCGATCTACGAGGGCCGCGGCTTTCGCTGGAGCGACCGTCCCAGCAACGAGAGCGACGCGTTCGAATACGGCTCGACCGCCGAGGGCGACGCCGCCGCAAGCTGGCGCCGCTCGGTGTTCTTCCACATGCTGGAGCACGGCCACGACGAGATGGTGATCGATCTGGCCGACGCGCCGTCGATGGATTTCTCGCAGATCGGCGAGCTCGCCGAAAAAGGCCACAAGCACTATCTCGCCTTCGTGCACCGCTTCGGCGAGAACGGCGCGCTGGGCCTGATGGACTGCCTCTATTCCTGCTGGACCACGCGCCGCGACAGCGGCTTCAGCGACGGTGAGCTGGAGGCGCTGCGCGATCTCGTCCCGGTGCTGGGGCTCGCGATCAAATCGGCGCAGCAGGTCGACATCGCGCGCACGCTCGGGCGCGTCTATCTCGGCCGCGACGCCTCCGAGCAGGTGCTGCGCGGCCGCATCTCGCGCGGCGTCACCGAGCGCATCAACGCCGTGCTCTGGTACTCCGATCTGCGCGGCTCGACCGGAATCAGCGAGAGCATCGGCCCCGACGAGATCATCCCGTTCCTCAACGATTATGCGCAGGCCGTGATCGACGCGATCCACGAGGCCGGCGGCGACGTGCTCAAGCTGATCGGCGACGGCGTGCTCGCGATGTTCTGGGGTGAGGACATGGCGGATGCTCGGCGCGCTGCGCTCCGCGCCGAGCATCTGTTCCGCAAGAACGTCGCGGCGCTGAACAGGCGGCGGGAGGCCGATGGCCGCCCGACGACGTCGGCCTATATCGGCCTGCATGTCGGCGAGGTCTTTTACGGCAATATCGGCAGCGAGGACCGGCTCGATTTCACGGTTGTCGGGCCGACGGTGAACGAGGTCAGCCGCATCGCCTCGATGAGCCGCTCGGTCGACCGCGAGCTATTGGCATCGGCGGAATTCTACAAGGGCCTGGATGCTGCCGGCCGGCGCTATCTCGTGTCCACCGGCCGCTACGCGCTACGCGGCATCGGCCGCGCGCAGGATCTCTACACGCTCGATCCCGAGGTCGATGCCAGCGAGCCTGTGACGGGGAGCTACGAGCGATATCTGGCGAATTAGCCCGGCTGCAGCAAACACACACCGTCAGTGCGAGCGCAGCGAAGCAATCCAGGGTCTTTCTACGGAGGGATTCTGGATTGCTTCGTCGCGAAGAGCTCCTCGCAATGTCGGCGTAACTAGCAGCGCACCGCCACCTCATCCCCCACCATGTCCGGCTGCCGGTCCAGCGCCACGGCCGGCGACAGCCAGATCACCAGCGCCTGCACGCCGAATACGGCGGCCGCGAGATAAAGGCAGGCTTCCGCGCTCCAGAGGCCGCCGACGATCGCGCCCAGCGCCGAGCCGAGCGGGCGGGCACCGTAGCTCATGATGTTGATGGCGGAGACGCGGCCCAAGAGGCGCGGCGGCGTCACCGACTGGCGCAGCGTCGTGGTCGAGATCACCCACAGGATCGGCCCGACGCCGAGCAGGAAGAAGCTCAACGCCGCGAGCCAGGGCGAGGGGATCAGTACCGTCAGCGCCATCACAACAGCTGCAACGAAACCCGTGACCGGGCCGAGGCCGACGACGGTGCCGAACGCGAGCCGCTGCATCACGCGCGTTGCGAACAGCGCGCCGATCACCATGCCGACGCCGTACATGGTCAGCACCGTGCCGACGCCGGCGGCGGTGAGGCCGAGATGGCGCAAGGCATAGGGCACGAACACCGCGATCTGCAGGAACCAGCCGGTGTTGAAGATGAACTGGGTGATGAACACCGGCCGCAGCAGCGGATGGTGGAATACGAAGGCCGCGCCTTCGCGGATGTCCTGGAGCGGATGGCGCCGCGGGGCGGGGGCACGCGCGGGTTCAAAGATGCCCGAGAGCAGCACGACAGCGATGGCCGAGAGCGCCGCGGCAAAGCCGAAGGCCGGGCTGGCGCCCCACCATCCCACAAGTGCGCCGCCGAGGGCGGGTCCGCTTGCGAAGGCGACGGTTCGCGCCAGCTCAATGCGGGCATTCGCCGCCGGCAGGAGGTCAGAGCTGACCAAGGACGGCACCAGCGCCGGCGCGGCCACGCTGTAGACCACTGTGCCGCACACGGCTGCGAAGCCGAGCAGCGCCAGCAGCGGAAGATTGAGGGCGCCGAGCGCGAGCAGCAGCACGATTGTCCCGAGGGCCACCGCCCGCAGCGCCTCGGCCCCGGCCATCAGCGAGCGACGCGAGATGCGGTCGGCGAGCAGGCCGGCCGGGATCGCGAACAGCACGAAGGGCAGGGTCAGTGCGGTCTGCAACAGGCCGGTCTGGCCTTCGGCGACCCCGAGCGTGAGCACGGCGACGATGGGAGCTGCGGCCAATGCGATCTGCTCGGCCGACTGCGCCGCGAGGTTGGACCAGGCGAGGCGGCCAAAGGTGTCGGGGAGGCGAGGCGGGTTTGACATGGCTCATTTCCTGCAAAGTCGGGTAGGCGTCAGTATCCGGCGCCAACGGCCGTCAAACCCACCCGCTTCCCGACACGGCGGCGAATAAAGGCAGGAACGGGAACCCATGCCGCTAGATGCAGTTGCAAATGAGTTGCAATAAGACTCGATTTCGGTATTCTCGCCCCATGGATGCCCGATCGCCTGATTTGAGTCCCGCCGCCGGCTGGCGCGCTGATGCGCCCGTCACCAAAAGTCTCGCCGAGGTCAACGCCACGGTCGCCGTTCCGGCCGCTGGCCGCTGGTGGCGCCGGCTGCTCGCCTTTGTCGGCCCAGGCTATCTGGTCTCAGTCGGCTACATGGACCCCGGCAATTGGGCGACCGACCTCGCCGGTGGCTCCAAATTCGGCTACACGCTGCTGTCGGTCATCCTGCTTTCGAATTTGATGGCGATCCTGCTGCAGTCGCTGGCGGCACGGCTCGGCATCGTCACCGACCGTGACCTTGCGCAGGCCTGCCGCGCCACCTATTCGCCGGCGGTGAATTTCCTGCTCTGGCTGGCCTGCGAGGCGGCGATCATCGCCTGCGATCTCGCCGAGGTCATCGGCACGGCGATCGCGCTCAAACTCCTGTTCGGCATTCCCCTGATCGGCGGCGCGCTGCTCGCGGCGCTCGATGCCTTCCTGCTGCTGCTCCTGATGAACCGCGGCTTCCGTTTCCTCGAAGCCTTCGTCATCGCGCTGCTGGCGGTGATCGCGGTCTGCTTCGCGGTCCAGATCGTGGCTGCGGCGCCGCCGGTGGCGGAGGTCCTGCACGGCTTCATGCCGAAGAGCGAGATTTTCACCAACCCGGAAATGCTCTACATCGCGATCGGCATCATCGGCGCGACGGTGATGCCGCATAATCTCTATTTGCATTCCTCGATCGTGCAGACGCGCGCCTATGAGCGCAACGACACCGGCCGGCGCGAGGCGATCAAATGGGCGACGACGGACTCGACCATCGCCCTGATGCTGGCGCTGTTCATCAATGCCGCGATCCTGGTGGTCGCAGCCGCAACCTTCCACAAGAGCGGCCATTCCGACGTTGCCGAGATCGGCCAGGCCTTCGAGCTGCTATCGCCGCTGCTCGGCCTCGGCATCGCCTCAACGCTGTTCGCGGTGGCGCTGCTCGCCTCCGGCCTCAACTCGACGGTGACGGCGACGCTCGCCGGCCAGATCGTGATGGAAGGCTTTCTCGACCTGCGTCTGCCGAGCTGGGCGCGCCGCCTGCTCACGCGCGGCATCGCCATCGTTCCGGTGATCGTTGTTACGGCGATCTATGGCGAGCGCGGCACTGCGGATCTGCTGGTGTTCAGCCAGGTCGTGCTGTCGATGCAGCTGCCCTTTGCGGTGATCCCGCTGGTCCGCTTCGTCTCCGACCGTCGCAAGATGGGGCAGTTTGCGATTCCGGGATATGTCGCGGCGATCGCGTGGATCGTCGCGGGCGTCATCGTGATTTTGAACGTGAAGCTGCTGGTGGATACGCTGTTCGGGTAAGGGGGCGGCGGCTATTTGTCCGGCCCGTTCAAGTGGGCCTTGCCCGGACGGCCCCCCGATCAGGCAGCGAGCATGACCTTTGCGAAAGCGAGCGTCTGCCCGGTTTGATGTGTTGGCTGGCGACGTTGCTTCCGTTTCGCGCGCAGGGGTTGCAAAACCTGGCGTCGGAACTCGATTTGGCAAACTGTCACTTTTCAATTTGTGCGGCGCGCGTATACTAGTTGCAATTGCTGACCGGGCGTACAATAATAACCCCTGTTTCAGCATTGATTTTGCTTCCGGCGGGATGATCGGCGGGTCCTGCGCCGGACCAAGAGCGGCCACTGCAAATCTCCGGGCTCATCTATCGGTTGTGCGCGAATATGGTTGGCGCACGAAATTTTTGGTTTGATCGTTTGGATTGATCGACAGCTTGTTTTTCTGCTGAGCGGGTTCACGCCCCGAAGGGGCGATGTTCAAGCCAGAACGCGTTGGTAATTTCGTTCAAGTCATTGATGAGTGTGTGCTGCCGTGACCAGGTGTCCCGCTTGTTCAGCCCGTATTTCCCGCGAGCATCGCTTCTGCTCTCAATGTGGCGCGAGTCTCAATCGTAACGCGGAGGAGCCGGGCGCCCCCGAGCGCGATGCGCACGTCGTCCAGCTGCACCATCATCTTCCCGTTCGCTCGCAGATGCTGACTGAAAACAAGCAGGTCAGCGTGCTGTTCGTCGACGTCTGCAACTCGACCTCCCTTTTGCAGCATGTCGACCCCGAGGAAGCCCGCGCCTATCTCGGCAGGGCACTGGACCGGCTGGCTGAGGCGGTCGAGACCTATGGCGGCACGGTGAGCCAGTTGCTCGGCG
Source organism: Bradyrhizobium sp. CCBAU 65884 (assembly GCF_028128835.1). Lineage (NCBI taxonomy): Bacteria > Pseudomonadati > Pseudomonadota > Alphaproteobacteria > Hyphomicrobiales > Nitrobacteraceae > Bradyrhizobium > Bradyrhizobium sp. CCBAU 65884. The sequence goes on from NZ_LBJU01000008.1 coordinate 113,775, forward strand.
ATGGCCTCGTCGCCTTGTTCGGCGCGCCCGTGGCGCAGGAAGACCACGCCCTGCGGGCGTGCCTTGCCGCTCTCAAGATGCAGAGAGCATCCATTCCAGCCCATGACGTCGGAGGCGTTGTCAGCCCGACGCTGCGCATCGGTATCAATTCGGGCGAGGTGCTGGTCGGTATCGTCGGACAATACCGGTGGTCCCATTACGGCGCGGACGGAAAGACAATCCATCTCGCCTCGCGGCTTGAGAAGATGGCGCCGCCCGGAGGCATCCTGATCAGCGCCGCGACGCAGCGGCTGGTCGCGCAGCAGATCGACACGCGTACGGCCGGCGTGCGGATCGTGCGCGGACTGGATGATCCGATCGAAGTGCATGAAGTCGTGGTCGAGACCGAAAGTTCGGCGGCAGCGCCGTTGACGCGGAAACAGCGCTGGGCGCCTCTGATCGGACGCGAAGACACGTTGAGGATCCTGGAAGGGGCCCTGGAGACCGTTCAAAGGTCCGGAATGCGAACCGTCGGGTTGTGCGGCGATGCCGGGATCGGCAAGTCGCGCCTGATCGTCGACTGGATGGACAGCCTCGCGCGGGAGGGGGTGGAAGTCTGCTTTTCCCAGGCGAGAGGATATGCGAGCACGCGGGCCTACAGCACCGCCACCGATCTGACCGCAAGTTTGGTCGGGCTTCCGCAAACCAGCGCGGCGGACATTCGGCATTCCGCCAAGCAGACTTTGATCGCGAAATGGCCCGATGACGGCGCCGAGCATCTGGCGGCGGTCAATGATCTCTTGGGACTTGCGGCGCCGGATGAGGCCTGGCTGGCGCTGAACCCGGCGCAACGACGGCGCCGGATCGGCGAGGCGCTGCTCTGGCTCGTGCGCAGACGCGTGCGGTCCGGCGCGTTCCTGCTCGTGCTCGAGGACGTCTTCCTGGCCGACCGCGAGAGCCGGCGGCTGTTCGAGGGCCTGCTTCCCAAACTTCAGGCGCTGCCGGTCCTGATTTGCGTCACCTATCGCCCGGATTTCGACCATCAGTGGCGTCGAGCCTCCTGGTTTTCCGAGCGCGTGATCGAGCCGCTGGGCGACGGAGAAATGCTCCAGCTCGCGCGCGCCTGTCTCGGCGATGATCCGTCCGTGCTCGGCGTCATGACCGAACTGGTCGCGCGTGCCGACGGCAATCCCTTCTTCCTGGAGCAACTGGTCTTCACGCTGATCGATGACGGGTCGTTGGAAGGGACCCCGGGCGCCTACCGTTTGCAGAGGCCTTTCGGAGAGCTGCGCGTGCCGGGCTCCATTGCGGCGGTGATCGGGGCGCGGGTCGACAGGCTGCCCGAAGCCGCAAAATCGGCGCTCGAGGCTGCGGCCATCCTGGGCGATCCCATCACGCACGATTTGGTTGCCGCGATGCAGGCCGTGGACCTCGAGCGCGCCGAAGAACTGCTAGGCCTTTGTGTCGCGTCCGGATTGCTGACGAGTCCGGATCAGGCGAGGGGCTCGCACGGATCGCACGCCTTCGCGTTCCGCCATGCGCTGGTCCGTGACGTCGTGCTCGGGGTGCTCACGCGCGCCAGGCTCAAGGCACTTCATCGCCAGGCCTTCCTGGCGCTGCACGCCCAGCCCGGGGCCGCCGATGTCGATGCCGCGCCGGCACTGGCGCATCATGCCTTCGGGGGCGAGGAATGGGAGCAGGCGGCAAGATTCGCCGTCAAGTCGATGGCTCGTGCCATCTCGCGCTCGGCCAATCAGGAGGCCGTCCAGCTGCTGGAAAAGGGCATCCAGGCGGCACGGCGCGTCGAGGGCGCGACGACCGCCCAGACCCTGGAGCTCGCGCTTCGGCTGGAGGCCATTGGCGCAATGCTGGCTCTCGGGCAGATCGACGAGATCTTCGACAACATGGAGCGGGCTGAAGCCATCGCCGTGCAACTGAACGATCAGCGTGCAAGGGCGGCGGTTTCGACCGAGACGGCGGTGTTTCTGTGGATGCGCGGGCGTTTCGAGCAAGGTCTCGGCTACGCTTCGCAGGGACTGGAAGCGGCTCGCCTCGCACAGCGTCGTCACATGATGATGGCGGCGCATCAGACCCGCCTCATGCATCTGCATGCGCTCGGGCGGTACGCGGACGCGGCGGCCGAAGGTCACATCCTGCTGTCGGACTACGAACCGGAATTGTCGGCGCATTATGTCCAGTCCGGCTGGGCTGCGATTCCGATCATCAACCTGTACGCATTTCATGCCAGCACGCTGTGGCGCCTCGGGGATGGCGGCGCCGCGGACGATTTCTGCGCCAAGAGCTATGAGATTCTGTCGAACATCGATCACCCATATTCCCGTCTGTTGATCGACACGGTCCAATCGCAGATCTGGGTCGAACGCGAGGAGCTCGACCGTGCCGAGTCCCTGATGCGCACGGGTGTGCAGCAATGCATGACGCACAACGTGCCGACGATGCTGTCCGTGTGCACCGGCGTTCTCGGCAGCGCGCTGGCACGCAATGGCAAGGCTGCCGAAGCGGTGCCCATGCTGGAGAAGGGGTTCGCCGATCGCATCTACGAGGCGGCCGGCCCCTATGGCAGGACGTTCATGCGCGTGAGCCTGGGTGTCGCCTATCGCAAGCTCGGACGACTGGACGATGCGATCGCTGTCGGACGCAAGGCGGTCGAGCAGGCCGCCGAGGAATACGGACACCAGACCGAAGCCCTGTACGAGCTCGCCGAAACGCTGCGGCAGGCCGGCGATCAGGCCGGGGCCGAAGCGCATTTCAAGCGAACCGCCGAGGCGGCGGAGCGTCTGGGCATGCCTCACTACCGGAAACGGGCCGCTGCGGCGCTCGCAGATCGGCGGAAGGACGGGTACGCAGCATGAAAATCTCAGCTGGCACTCCTGATGCAATGCCGCCGGGGCTCCGCAGCCTCTCCTATGGGATCTTCTGTTGGGCCAATCGCCGTCCGAGGGCATTGCGAACCGTCGGTGCCCTGTTTCGGCTCTGGCCGTTCGCGGGCGGCTGGTTCGGCATGGCGGCCCGCGCCAGTGCGGTCAAGGGTGTGCTGACCAGGCCGCAGAGTTTCTCGAACTCGGCTCATGCGGCCAATCTGGCCGCCGGCGATTACCTGATTGGCATGGATCCGGGTCCTACCTACCACGACGACAGGCGTCTGCTCGATGACCGGTTGGCTTTGCTGGCTGCGAGCCTGCCGGCTGCGGCCGATCAGGAGGTTCAGCGACGCGTCCAGCAGCTTGGGCAGCTCGGGACGAACAAATCGTTCGACCTCATTGACGATTACCTGATGTGGATCGTGTTTCGAGCGATGGATCCGCTGTTCGGGGCGGCAACGGGCAAGGTGGTGGCGGGCGCGCATGGCAACGTCAACGATCCCGGGCTGCAACGGCAATATCTCCTGGAAATCAGGTATGTCGCAGGCCAGCTGCTTGCCGGAAGCACTGCGACGCTGAGGGTTCAGCGACGGGCGGAACTCTGCTCGGATGCGTTGCGGGCACGTATCGCCGCCGTGAGCCGCGACATCGAACAGGCTTGGGGTGTCCAGAGCACCGCCAGCACCATCACGCGGAATGCCGCCGGTCTTGCCTGGATTTCGCATCCGGTCACGGTGCAGTCGGGGGCACTGGCCGTGCAGGAGTTGCTCGGGCGCTCCAGGGTTCACCGGGCCTTGCGGGCCGAAGCCCAGCGGCTCGGGCCGGCCGGCGTTTGGCAAGACGCCAAGTTCCGCGATCTGGTGCGCGAGCACATGCTCGAGCTCATGCGCTTTCGGCCGATCTTTCCGCTGCTCGCGCGCGACGTGCCGCGCGATACGGAATTCGAGACCGGAGCGCGGCACAACGCGCCGTGCTCCGCCGGCGGCAAGATGGCTATCTGGTCGATCGCCGCCCTGTTCGATTCCAGGGTGGTCAAGAAGAGCGGTCGGTTCTGTCCCGCCCGCAATTGGGGGCCGCACCAGGATTTGCGCTGGCTGATGTTCGGATACGGCACCCGCCAATGTCCCGCCAAGGATTACGCGGTCGAGATCCTGACGAGTGCGCTGATTGGTCTGCTGATCCTGCCCGAGCTGCGGCTCACGCGGGGCGAGGGCAAGGCCATCGCCTATGACGGCCCGCTGATGTCTCGCATGCGCGTGAACTTCGTCTGACGGATTGGAAGGACAATCCATGCTCAAAATGGTCCGGCAGCAGATGATCTGCATCATTGCACCAGGCTGGCGCGGCGCGGTGGATTTTTCGGACTCCGGAGACATGCAGTCCGCGCTGAATGCACTTCTTCAGGATGTTGCGGTCATTCAGTTCGCGTCCATCGCCCTGTTGCCGGCGCGCACGGACGCACAGGAGCAGGCGCCGTCGCTGATGCTCGAGCTTGCCGTCGAGGAAGGCATCGATCCCAAGGACATGCTGTACAGGCTGGTCCATCATCCCAGCGGCGCGATGTGGTCGCTCTTCAGCTCCTATTGGCCCGGCGGCGGGCCTCCGCTGGTGAGCGCGCGCAACGGGCAATTGTTCGACAAGCTGATCGGGTGGCTCAGTCTCGCCGATGGCGGCTTCGTCGGTCCTCGCGACAGAACGGCCCGGCAGATCAGGAAGGAGCACGATCTCCTGATATGGACCCGGGATCAGGGACGCAAGTTGAGAGCCATGTACGGCGATGATCGTGCATCATTCGCGCTTGCGCTGGCGCAGCGGGCATTCCAGGACCCGCGCTTCGACTGGGCGATGCAGCCTGCGCCGCGCTCCTATTGGCGCGGGAAGGGTGCGAGCATCTCCGCAAAGGTCGGCTATGGGCTCGTGGTTTTCGGCTTGTGGCTGGCCCTCGTCTGGCTCCTGGGCGCGCTGCCGCGCGGGTTGTTCGGCGCCATCACCTGGTTCGTCGGCGCATCCTATCCCCCGGTGCAGTCCGTGGTGGACGTCATCAGCAGTGTGAGCATGTGGATCGTGTGGGCGAGCATCAGGGCACTGCTCGCCTTTGTCGGGCTGCTGTTCCTGGGATGGCTGCTCCTGGTCGCGCTGCCGGCCCTGTTCGCGCCGTGGCGGCGCTGGGTGGACAGCGTCCGCCGCGAACTCGAACGACCGACCGAGACGTGGTCGTCATTCTCCACCCGTGTTGTCGGCTGGATCGTGGTCGTGCCGTTGCTCGTTGCCATTTTGGTGTGCGCGGTGGTCTTCGTCTTCTATCCCAAGCCGATCATGGAAGGGATCGAGGCTTTGACCGCGCGGGTTCCGGGATGGGAGCTCGCCCTCTTCGGCGTGCTTGCGATCGTCGCGCTGCTCTGCATCGGGTCCTTTTTCTCCTGGATCAATCGCCGGTTTGCGACCTTGAGCAAGTGGTTCTTTCATCCCTACGAAGACGATGTCACCCGGGCCCAGCAGGTTCATCCGTCAATCGACCAGTGCGAAGCGCTGTTGGCCAGTGGGACCGCGCACATGGTCAGCCTGACCGATATCCGCAGCCCGAACGGCTGGAGCGCCTGGTGGATCCGCGTGTCGCTGCGCGTCGTGACGTTCTTTGGGCGGGTGTTCTTCACCGAGGGGCGGCTCGGTGATGCACCGGGTATCCATTTTGGCCATTGGCACATTATCGAGGACGGTCGGCGCTTTCTATTCTGCTCGAACTATGACGGCAATTTCGGCGGTTACCTCGACGATTTCATCAACGGCGCGACGATAGGGACGACGTTGGCCTGGCGATGGACGACGCTGAGGCCGCGGGGATCGGCGGCGGTCGGGCAGCCGGACATCAAGGTGCCGCGCGATTTTCCGCCGACGCGTTTCGTGCTTTTTCGCGGCGTGAAGTGCGAGTTGAAATTCAAGTCCTACGCCCGCGACAGCATGCTTCCGCACATGTATCGCTTCGACGCGTGCAACGCGACGATCGAGGAGATCGACCTCGCGACCGGGCTGCGCGACGCCCTGTTCGGCGAGCGCAACGACAGGAACGACGACTTCATCATGAGGGCGATCGAAACATGAAGGCCTCGCATCTCTCCGAACAGCTCGCGGACATTCAGGGAATGCTCGGAAGCGGCTATGGCTGGTTGAAGACCAGCCGCTTCTGGCTGTTGACGATCAAGGCGGGCCGCGAGGACGATGCCCGGGCGTGGCTCGCAGGGCTCGTCGACAAGAAGCTGGTGGTCAGTGCCGCCGATGTCAGGAAATCGAGGACCCACCCCGTCGACGATGCCGTCGCGATCGCTTTCAGCTATTTGGGGCTGGCAAAGCTCGGATGCGACGAGACTGCTGCGCATCCGTTCCCGTCCCCGTTCAGCAGCGGCATGGGCTGCGACCTGCGCGCGTTGCTGTTGAGGGACAGTCCGCGAGAATGGCGCTGGTCCGATGTTGAAGGCGGTGCCGGCGGCCCCGTGCATGTCCTGGTGGCCGAATGGAGAAAGCGACGGAGCGCTGCCGAGATGGCGAGCGCGCCGGAGAAGTCGGCAGAACTGGATCCTGATCCTGATGTGTTCGATGTCATCAAGGTCGACAACGATCCCTGCGCCTTCCAGCAAAAGGCGGGCGACGAGGAAGAAAGATTGTACGAGTCCTTCGGGTTTCGCGATGGCCTCGCGCAGCCCGTGATCAGCGAGCTCAGGGAAGAGCGCGGCGCCGAGCGCAAGAAGATCAGGCGGGATGCCGGCATCCTCTACGAGGACCGCGTCGTCGCCCCGGGGGAATTCATTCTGGGCTATCGCAACGAATACGACGAGCTGACCTATTGCCCCAACGTCAAGCGATGGCCCGGCGACGCCACGTATACGAGCGGCCGCTTCGCGCTGAACGGGACCTATCTCGCGGTTCGCCAGATCGAGCAGGATGTCGACGCGTTCGCGAAATTTGAAGCGGTGTACGGCGAGGCTGTCTGCGAGAAGATGATGGGCCGTCGAAGGGATGGAAAGCCATTGTCGTGGCAAGGCAGTCCCGGCGTTCCGATTTCGGATTCGGAAGCCGATGCATTTCGCTTTCGTGTCGACGACGCGAACGGCTTTGGCTGTCCGAAGGGCGCCCATATCCGCCGGGTCAATCCGAGGGATACGCTCGGCATCGACGTGCAATCGAGCATCAAGTCGGTCAAGCTGCACCGGCTGCTGCGCCGAGGTCGGCCCTATCGCGAGGAGGTTGCGAACGGTAAGCCGCGCAAGGGCATCTTCTTCATCGCGTGCAACGCCGATCTCGAGCGGCAGTTCGAGTTCATCTACCAGCGCTGGTTGCGAAATCCCCGGTTCGTCTGCCTCAACGACCAGGACGACCCTCTCGTCGGCAAGCCCGCTGCCACTAGGAGCTTCTCCATGCCGGGATTGGCAAGCGGCGAGGAAGTGTCCCTGGCCGCCTTTACGCAGACGCTGGGGGGAGGCTATTTCTTCCTTCCCGGAATCTCTGCGCTCAAATTCATCCTCGGCCGCGAGGGCAGTTCGAAGCCGGTCGGCTCGGAGGCCGTCGTAGCCTTGGCGCGCTGAAAGCCGGCGCGAGGCCGGACGGGGCAATCGTGAGGGTCAATCCTGCGGCTCGGACGCCGCGTCGCCCTGTGCGTCGACGCGCAGCCAGCCCGAGGGCGCGAGGCGCTGCTGCGGCAGGAAGCGGGCCTTGTAGTCCATCTTCTTCGAGCCCTCGATCCAGTAGCCGAGATAGACGTAAGGCAGCCCCTGCCGGCGGGCGCGGGCGATGTGGTCGAGGATCATGAAGGTGCCCATCGAGCGGCTGACCTGGCCCGGCTCGAAGAACGAATAGACCATCGACAGGCCGTCGCTGAGCACGTCGGTCAGCGCGACCGCGATCAGCTCCTCGCCACGGCCGGTGATGCCGCTGTCGGGGCCGCGCTTGCGGTATTCGATGATGCGGGTCTCGACATGGCTGTCCTCGACCATCATGGCGTAGTCGAGCACGGTCATGTCGGCCATGCCGCCATGGCGGTGGCGGGCGTCGAGATAGGCGCGGAACACCGAATATTGCTCGGAGGTCGGCACCGCGCTGCGCTGCTCGCCGATGATGTCGGAGTTGCGCGCCATCACCTTGCGGAAGTTGCGGGAGGGGCGGAACTCGTTGGCGACGACCCGGACCGAGACGCAGGCGCGACACTGGTCGCAGGCCGGCCGGTAGGCGATCGACTGGCTGCGGCGGAAGCCGCCATGGGTCAGGAGGTCGTTGAGGTCACCGGCGCGCTCTCCCACGAGGTGCGTGAACACCTTGCGCTCATGCCGACCCGGCAGATACGGGCAGGGGGACGGCGCCGTAAGGTAAAATTGGGGGGTATCGCGCGAGTGCTGGGTCAAGGGACGTCGTGGGCCTCCGAAGTGAGTATCAGCATCGCGCTACGGAAGCTCCCGGTCAATTGGTCAGCTTGGCAAGTCAGGTCAGCAGTCAGCTTAGAGGATCCCGGTTAGTAGGCCGTTGATCACCAGGTCCTCGCGGCCTGCGGCACCGGCGCGCGGACGGAATTGTTGATCACGACCGTTCCCAGCACGAAATCCTGCAGCAGGCGCCGGCGGCCGTTGAACAGGCCGAGCAGCACCACGAAGGGCGTCAGGAACGAGACCGACACCCAGAACAGCACGGCATGGGTGGCGCCCAGCACGAAATAGCCGGGTGCGCCGTACCAGGTGCGCAGCTCCAGATCCATCACCCGCATCCCGATCGTCGCGGAGGAGGGACCGCCGATACAGGCGCCGTAATAGACGATCGCCCAGATCACGGAGGCCGGCCAGGCCAGCCAGAACAGCGCCCAGCCGATGCCGAGCGTGACCACGCCAAACAATGCGATGAAGATGTAGCCGAGGCTCACCGGCACCGAGATCACGACCATGTCGATCAGGAAGGCAAACACGCGCCGCGTCGCAACGCCACGGAACAGCTCCGGGTGCAGATAGGGGTCGTAGGCGTGCGGCTGCGCCCCGCCGTCATTGCGCCAGGCTCCTAAATTGCCCGAGTCGTACGACATGATCCGTCCTCCCAAGGGGGAAACAGAGGGGAAAAACCCTCGAGGCAGGACATGGGAACAGGCTTTCCCCCTGCCAAGGGCGCAGGCGCATTAACAAGCCGAAATATTCCGGCGATTCGGGGGCGGGGGAGGGCACGATGTTGGCGCCGCAACACCGGTGTCGTTCCCGGACAAGCGAAGCGCAGATCCGGGATCCATAACCACAGGGAGGAGTTTGGCGAAGACCGTTAGTTGATTTCGCCGGTACGAATACCGCGGATCACAGTTAGATCACGCGGTATGGGTCCCTGCGTACGCAGGGACGACAGTGAAGGTGCCCCGCCAGCTTACCCCTGCGACCGCAGCCTCTCCGCCGCCTTCGGCGCAAAATAGCTCAGCACGCCGTCGGCGCCGGCGCGCTTGAAGGCGAGCAGGCTCTCCATCATGGCGCGCTCGCCGTCGAGCCAGCCGTTGTTGGCGGCGGCCGCGATCATCGCGTATTCGCCCGAGACCTGGTAGGCGAAGGTCGGCATCGCAAAGGTGTCCTTCACGCGGCGGACGACGTCGAGATAGGGCATGCCGGGCTTCACCATCACCATGTCGGCGCCCTCAGTGATGTCGAGCTCGACCTCGCGCAGCGCCTCGTCGGTGTTGGCGCTGTCCATCTGATAGGTGCGCTTGTCGCCGGTCAGCGTCTTGGCCGAACCGATGGCGTCGCGGAACGGGCCGTAGAAGGCGGAAGCGTATTTGGCGGCGTAGGCCATGATCTGCACGTCGAGCAGGCCGGTGCGGTCCAGGCCTTCGCGGATCGCGGCGACGCGGCCGTCCATCATGTCGGAGGGCGCGATGATGTCGCAGCCGGCTTCGGCCTGCACCAGCGCCTGACGCACCAGCACGGCGACCGTCTCGTCGTTCAAGATCCTGCCGTCCGAGATCAGGCCGTCATGACCGTGGCTGGTGAAGGGGTCGAGCGCGACGTCGCAGAGGATGCCGATCTCAGGAAACTCCTTCTTGATCGCGCGCACCGCCTGGCAGACCAGATTGTTCGGATTGGTGGCCTCCGAGCCTTCCTCGTCGCGCAAGGACGGCTCGGTGTAGGGAAACAGCGCGAGGCAGGGGATGGTGAGCTTCATGGCGCGCTCGGCCTCGCGCACGGCCTGGTCGACGCTGAGGCGCTCGACGCCCGGCATCGAGGCGACCTGCTCGCGCTTGTTGTCGCCGTCGATCAGGAACAGCGGCCAGATCAGATCGTCGGTGGTGAGGACGTTCTCGCGCACCATCCGCCGGGCCCATTCGGCCTTGCGGTTGCGGCGCGGGCGGACGGTCAGATCGAGGGCATGGGGCACCGCCGCTCCCTCGCGGCGCGAAACCTCGCGCAGTTCGATCGGACGTCCGTATTTGATCGCCATCACTCTTCCTCCGGCTGGAATTATTCTTATACCAGCTCGCATGGTTCCCGTCACCGCGGCTTGACCTGCCGCAACGTGATGGCAGCCGATTGATTTTGCGGGCCGAAGCAGCCAGAAGGGGCCATGTCCGAGATTTCCACCCGCGATGCGGCCCGTGACGGCAGCCCCAGGGACGCCGTCAGAGACAGCGCCAGAGACAGCGCGATGTCGGTAGCTGCGATCTCGTCGGAGCGCTCGGAATCCGACGACAATGTCTGGACGCGCCGCCTCGTGCTGTTCCTGCGGGTGATGGCGCTGCTCTCGATCCTGAAGGGTCTCTATCACTGGGCGCAGGTGACGGGCTTCGTCGGCGGCGAGGACGAGGCGTTCGAGAACCAGTCGATGGCCTGGCAGGCCGCGACCGTCTACTTCGCGGTGATCGAGCTCGTCGCTGCGGTCGGCCTGTGGCTGGCGACGCCGTGGGGCGCGGTGGTGTGGCTGACCACCGTAGTGTCGATGGCGGTGATCGAGCTGATGTTCCCGGGAATCTACGGCGGCAGCCTGGTCGTCGTCGGCGTCGAAGCCTTCATGCTCGCCGCCTATCTCGCGCTCGCCTGGATGGCCGCGCGCGAGCGACCGCCGTAGGCGACACCTTCGATACATAGATACTCTCGTGCCCCGGACGCGACGCAGCGCGCCGCACTTGCGGCGTGCTGCGTTGCAGAGCCGGGCCCATCTCTCCGCGATCCCGCTTTTGGCTTTCTGGGTCCCGGCTCTGCGCTCCGCTTCGCTGCGCTTGTCCGGGACACGAGATCGGAGCGCGCGGAGTTGTGCCGGTTTGGTTGACCGTTGGTTGCCTAAAATTTGCGGTAAGTTTTCGTTGACCAGCCGGTTCCGCCACAGCCGTTACGCGCCCGTTTCGAAACGAAGCGGGGCTGTTCTGGAATGCGACAGTTGCGGCGGACGGAGGGTGAACAGGACCTTGCGAAGGTCAACAGAGCGTTGCGAAAAGTGCTTGTGGCACAGGCTTAATCCGCAATTCACTGTCTTAAATTCATGATCTCTTTATTCTCTTATTTAAGCCGATCTTCAAACGAGCCCCTTAAGTTGCACCTATCAGACGGGACACAAGTTTCGTCGAATAAGTGTCGATAAAAACGACAACAGGGGAAGTGTCATGATGAAAGCCGTCGCAACTGCGGCAGATACCGCAGAGCGCGTCTCCGGCCAGCAGGGTTCGGTGCAGTCGCTCTATCTGGAAGCTTTGACTCTGGTGGAGCGGCTGCATCGCCGGCTCCTCGACGTGATCAAGGACGAATTCGATCGCCGCGGCCGCGCGGACATCAACTCGGTGCAGGCTCTCCTGCTCTACAACATCGGCGACAAGGAGCTGACCGCGGGCGAGCTGCGCACGCGTGGCTACTATCTCGGCTCCAACGTCTCCTACAATTTGAAGAAGCTCGTCGAGCTCGGCTTCCTCGATCATCAGCGCTCGCGCGTCGATCGCCGCTCGGTGCGCATTCGCCTGACCCCGCAGGGCCAGGAAGTCCGCCGCATCGTCGATGCGCTCTACCAGAAGCACGTCAAGACGGTGGAGCAGGTCGGCGGCATTTCGGGCGAGGAATTCTCGACCCTCAACAAGTCGCTGCACCGCCTCGAGCGGTTCTGGACCGACCAGATCCTGTATCGGCTCTGAGTTTCCAAGGGATAAGGCCAAGCCGGCCCGCAACAAGACCGGCAAGCCGCCCGAACGTGCCTCAACTTCCCCAGCGCGCCGGCCCGGAGTTGCCCCGGACCGGTGCGTTTTGCATTTTGCACCTGCGAAGAAAATTTTGCGACCCCAGGAACCAGTTCCGGGCTTGGCGCTTATCTCCTTCGGATCGGAGAAAAGTCGATGCTGGTCGAGCGCGGGATGCAGGCGATGAACGTGGAACTCGTGAGCGAGGCCTACGCCATCGCCGCGAACTACCTTCGCCGTTCCGGCGCGATTGCCGATACGCTCGTCACCGACGAACGCCTGCTCGGGATCATCATCAAGCTGCTCCAGAACGGGGAGTTCAACAAGATCCGGCTCGCCAACACGGCGATCGCCCGGTTCCAGGCGCAGGCCGAGGCCCGCGCGGTTGCCTGATCAACAGTCGCAAAATACCGACGAACCAAGAATATCGCACGAACCAGAGGGTGCCATGGAAGCCGCCATCGACCGCATCATGCAGACCTATGACCTGCTCGCCAACCGCACCGCCGCGGCCAGCGAGGAGGCACGGGCCAAGGTCACGAACTACCTCACCACCCTGATGGAAGCGGGCGAGAAGGACCCGCACAGGTTGACGGTCTGCGGCCTGACTTATCTGCGCCAGCTCGACGGCAGCGTGGACCCTGTGAAGGCGGGGTATACCGGGCTGTGATAGACAGCCGGCGGCTCCACGGATGAGGAGTTAGGGCCCAAAGCGGCCCCATTCGGGAGGGGTGGACGGGCGGCTCCCCAGAGCCGGCCCAAGTGCCGAAAACCGCCACCCTCCACCATATCTTGCATAAATATCAGGCCCGACCCGCAAATGCTTGGCCTGTTGCGGGCGATGTGGTAGATCGCGCTCGCCGCTTCCGATCGCCACACCAGACCCGCCCGTAGCCCGCCAAAAGGCTGCGGCGGTGGAGATATTCGCAAGATGACCGCACCCAAAACCGCCTCCGCGCCCGATTCGTTTTTCACCGCTCCGCTCGAGCAGGCCGACCCCGAAATCGCCGCCGCCATCAAGGGCGAGCTCGGCCGGCAGCGCCATGAGGTCGAGCTGATCGCCTCCGAGAACATCGTCAGCCGGGCCGTGCTGGAAGCGCAGGGTTCGGTGATGACCAACAAATACGCGGAAGGCTATCCGGGCGCGCGCTACTATGGCGGTTGTGAGTGGGTCGACGTCGCCGAGAACCTCGCGATCGATCGCGCCAAGAAGCTGTTCGGTGCCAAATTCGCCAACGTGCAGCCGAACTCCGGCAGCCAGATGAACCAGGCGGTGTTCCTGGCGCTGCTGCAGCCCGGCGACACCTTCATGGGTCTCGACCTCGCGGCCGGCGGCCATCTCACCCACGGCTCGCCCGTCAACATGAGCGGCAAGTGGTTCAAGGCCGCGCACTACACCGTGCGCCGCGAGGACCAGATCATCGACATGGATGCGGTTGCCAAGCAGGCTGAAGAGGTCAAGCCGAAGCTGATCGTCGCCGGCGGCTCGGCCTATTCGCGCGCCTGGGACTTCAAGCGCTTCCGCGAGATCGCGGACAGCGTCGGCGCGTACCTGCTGGTCGACATGGCACACTTCGCGGGCCTCGTCGCCGGCGGCGTGCATGCCTCGCCCGTGCCGCATGCCCACATCACCACGACGACGACGCACAAATCGCTGCGCGGTCCGCGCGGCGGCCTGATGCTGTGGAATGACGAGGCGCTGACCAAGAAGTTCAACTCGGCGATCTTCCCGGGGCTGCAGGGCGGCCCCCTGATGCACGTGATCGCGGCCAAGGCGGTCGCCTTCGGCGAGGCGCTGCGTCCGGACTTCAAGGTCTACGCCAAGAACGTCGTCGAGAACGCCAAGGCGCTGGCCGAGGCGATGAAGAGCCACGGCTTCGACATCGTCTCCGGCGGCACCGACAACCATCTGATGCTGGTCGACCTCAGGCCGAAGGGCCTGAAGGGCAACGCCTCGGAGAAGGCGCTGGTTCGCGCCGCCATCACCTGCAACAAGAACGGCATTCCGTTCGACCCCGAGTCGCCGTTCGTCACCTCCGGTATTCGTCTGGGCACGCCGGCGGCGACCACCCGCGGCTTCGGCGTCGCCGAATTCCAGCAGGTCGGCGGCATGATCGCCGAGGTCCTCAACGCGATCGCGCAGTCCGACGACGGCAAGGCGCCGCTGGTGGAAGCCGCGATCAAGGAACGCGTCAAGGCGCTCACCGATCGGTTCCCGATCTATCAGTAAGGCTGGGCCACGAGGATGCGCTGCCCGAACTGCAATAGTCTCGATACGCAGGTAAAGGACTCGCGTCCGACCGAGGACTCTTCCGTGATCCGCAGGCGGCGCGTGTGCGTCGCCTGCAATTTCCGCTTCACCACCTTCGAGCGCGTGCAATTGCGCGAGCTCACCGTGATCAAGCGCAACGGCCGCCGCGTGCCGTTCGACCGCGACAAGCTGATGCGCTCGGTGCAGATTTCTTTGCGCAAGCGGCAGGTCGAGCCGGAGCGGGTGGAGAAGATGGTCTCCACCATCGTGCGCGAGCTCGAGACCGGGGGCGAGGCCGAGATCTCCTCCGAGGTGATCGGCGAAACCGTGATGGAGCATCTGCGCACGCTCGACGACGTCGCCTATGTGCGCTTCGCCTCGGTCTATCGCAATTTCCGCGAGGCCAAGGATTTCGCCGACGTGCTCGGCGAGCTCTCCGGTGAGGAGGAAGCGCGGCTCGCCGCGATCCGCAAATGATCTTCCGTATCCTGGAGGATCAGTTCGCGCAGAAGGCCCGCGAGGCCAGGGACGCCGATCGCCGCTTCATGGAGCTGGCGCTGGCGCTCGGACGCCGCGGGCAGGGGCGCACCTGGCCCAACCCGGCGGTCGGTGCCGTCGTCGTCAAGGACGGTGTCATCGTCGGCCGCGGCTGGACCCAGACAGGTGGACGCCCGCATGCCGAGCCCGAAGCCTTGCGGCGGGCCGGTGAGACCGCACGCGGCGCCACGCTCTACGTCACGCTCGAACCTTGCTCGCATTTCGGCAAGTCGCCGCCTTGCGCCGACGCGGTGATCGCGGCCGGCATCAAGCGGGTGGTGGCAGCGATCGAGGATCCCAATCCGGAGGTCGCGGGGCAGGGCCATGCGCGCCTGCGCGCTGCCGGCATCACAGTAGAGTTAGGCCTGTGCGCGGCGGAAGCCGCCTTCGACCATGCCGGGCATTTCCGTCGCATCCGGGACAAGCGCCCGCATGTGATCCTGAAGCTGGCGGTCTCGCCCGACGGCAAGATCGGCGCCGCCGGCGGCAAGCCGGTCGCGATCACGGGGGAGGCGGTGCGCAATCGCGTGCATCTCCTGCGGGCGCAGAGCGATGCCATCCTGGTCGGCATCGGCACGGTGCTGGCGGACGACCCGCTTCTCACCTGCCGCCTGCCGGGCATGGCGGCGCGCTCGCCGGTGCGCGTGGTGCTCGATCAGAGCCTGCGCATTCCCGGGGGAAGCAAGCTCATAGGCTCCGCGCGCGAGACGCCGCTCTGGGTGATGGGCTCCGACCTTGCGGAAGCCGCGGCAGCAACACGTCTCGGCGCGACCGGCGCGCAAGTGATCCGCATCCCGCCGGCAAGTGCCTCCGGGCTCGATTTGCCGGCCGCGCTGCATGCGCTGGCCGGGAAGGGCATCACCCGCCTGATGGTCGAGGGCGGCAGCCGCGTTGCGGCTTCGTTCGTCGCGGCCGACCTCGTCGACGAGATCTGGCTGTTCCGCGGCACGGAAGCGGTGGGCAGCGGCGGCGTCGATGCGCTCGATGCATTGCCCCTGTCGAAAATCACGCAGTCGCAGGCCTACAAGGTTCATGCTAGCGAAACATTCGACAAGGATACTCTCACCATCTACGAGCGCGCGTAATGTTCACCGGCATTGTCACCGATATCGGCGAGATCGTCAGCTTCACGCCTGTGGCACAGGGCCAGCTGCACCGGCTGCGCATCGCCTGCCGCTACGATCAGACCACCATCGCCGACGGTGCCTCGATCGCCAGCAACGGCGTGTGCCTGACTGTGGTTGCTTCCGGCGTCGCAGGTGGCAAAACCTGGTATGACGTCGATGCTGCGGCGGAGACGCTGGCACTCACGACGGCCAAGCACTGGAAGGTCGGTACCAGGCTCAACCTCGAACGTGCGCTCAAGATCGGCGACGAGCTCGGCGGGCATATCGTCGCCGGCCACGCCGACGGTATCGCGACCCTCGTCAGCCGCGAGGATCTGCCGGACATGGCGCGGTTCGAGCTCTCGACCACGCGGGAGCTGGCGCGGTTCATCGCCACCAAGGGCTCGATCACGCTCGACGGCGTTTCGCTCACGGTCAATACGGTCAGGGACGTGACTTTTTCGGTGCTGATCATCCCGCACACGCTCTCGGTCACGACGATCGGTGGCTGGAAGGCGGGGGACGAGGTCAATATCGAGGTCGACCTGATGGCCCGCTACGCGGCGCGGCTGACGGAAATGACGGCGTAGTCGTCATTCCGGGTTCGCTGCGCGCCCCGGAATGACAGTCTTTGAACTTGGCTTACGTGCCCGCGGCGACTACATAACGCGCCGACCCCAGTAAACGGATTGAGACGATGGCAGACGCGCGGCGCGCACCCCTGAAGGACCAGACCGACATTTCCGGCGCGCGCGCGCTGATTGTCGAGGCGCGGTTCTATGACGATCTCCAGGACGCGCTTCTGGACGGCGCGGTGACCGAATTGAAGGCGGCGGGCCTGACGCATGACGTGATCACGGTTCCCGGCGCGCTGGAGATCCCTGCGGCAGTCGCCATCGCGATCGACGCGGCGGCGGCGAACGGAAAGCCCTATGACGCGGTGATCGCGCTCGGCTGCGTGATCCGCGGCGACACCATCCATTTCGAGATCGTGTCGCAGGAATCCTCGCGCGCGCTGATGGATCTTGCCGTGGCGCGAAAGCTGCCGCTCGGCAACGGCATCCTCACCGTCAACAATGAGGCGCAGGCCTGGGCGCGGGCGCGCGCCAGCGAGCTCAACAAGGGCGGCGATGCCGCACGTGCGGCGCTTGCGATGTTGCGCATCAAACGCCGCATGGCGCGGGCCTGAAGCCATGGCTGATCCCACCAAGAAGCCGGCAGGGCCAAACGAGAAGAAGGCGAACCGGCGCGGCGCGGCGCGGCTCGCGGCGGTGCAGGCGCTGTACCAGATGGATATCGCCGGCGCCGGCATCAACGACATCTTCGCCGAGTTCGAGAGCCATTGGCTCGGCAACGAGGTCGAGGGCGACACCTACCTGCCGGCCGAGGCGGCCTTCTTCCGCGACGTCGTCTCGGGCGTCGTGCGCGACCAGAAGAAGCTCGATCCCCTGATCGACGAGGCGCTGTCGAAGGGCTGGCCCTTGAAGCGGATCGAAGCGATCCTGCGCGCGGTGCTGCGGGCAGGGGCCTATGAGCTGGAGCACCGCAAGGACGTGCCGGGCCGCGTCGTCATCTCCGAATATGTCGACGTCGCCAACGCCTTCGTCGACCGCGAGGAGACCGGCATGGTCAACGCCGTGCTCGACCAGATCGGCCGCCAATTTCGCGGCGACGAGTTCGGACGGGGGTAGACATTCACTCCGCTGTCATCACCCGCGAAAGAGGGTGATCCAGTACGCCGCGGCAGCGGTGATTGATAATCGGCTTCGCGGCGTACTGGATCGCCCGGTCCTGGTGCGCAAGTGCGCACTGGCTGGGCGATGACAGCGAAGTTTGAGGCCGGCGCCGATGACGAACACGCAAAACCCCTCCGCCGAAGACTCCCTCATCGCGCGCTATTTCAAGCCGCTGGCGACCGATCCCGGCGCGTTCGGTCTGGTCGATGACGCGGCGGTGCTGTCGTCGTCCGGCGACGACATCGTCGTCACCACCGACGCCGTCGTCGAAGGCGTGCACTATCTTGCCACCGATCCCCCTGACACCATCGCGCGCAAGGCGCTGCGGGTGAACCTGTCCGATCTCGCCGCCAAGGGCGCGGCGCCGGCAGGATTCGTGCTGACGCTGGCGCTGCGCAGCAGGGAGGATGCCTGGCTCCAGCCCTTCGCGGACGCGCTGGGCGAGGACGCAAAGGAATTCGCCTGTCCGCTGCTCGGCGGTGACACGGTGTCGACGCCGGGTCCGCAGATGATCTCGATCACCGCCTTCGGCCGCGTGCCGCAGGGGCGGATGGTCGGCCGGACCGGCGCGAGGCCAGGCGATCGCATCCTGGTGACCGGCACGATCGGCGACGCTGCGCTCGGCCTCGACGTGCTCACGGGCGGTGCCGCCGCGGCAGCGCTCGCGACCGATTCCGCCGCAAGGGAAGCCCTGGTCTCCCGCTATCGCGTGCCGCAGCCGCGCAACTCGCTGGCATGGGCCGTGCGCGATCATGCGACCGCGGCGATGGACGTCTCCGACGGGCTCGCCGGCGATCTGACCAAACTCTGCGCAGCGTCCGGGGTCTCGGCCATGGTCGACGTGGCAAGCGTGCCGCTCTCGGCCGCGGCAGCAAGCCTGATTGCCCGCAACGTCGTTTGCGTCGAGACGCTGCTTGCGGGGGGCGACGATTACGAGGTGCTGTGCACCGTCCCGCCCGCGCAGGCCGATGCGCTGATTGCCGCGGGGCGGCCGGCCGGTCTTGCCGTCACCGCGATCGGCACGATCGTCGCGGGCAAGCAGGGGCCGCGCTTCCTGGACGGGCAGGGCCAGGAATTGGTCTTGAGGCGGCTGTCCTACAGCCACTTCTAGGAATTGCTCCAAACCGGCATCTTAGTTCGCTGCACTTGGTCTAAATACCTGCCGAGATCGGCGTTTTCGGCCTTATCCGGCGTTGCACCCTCAATTTGATTTTGGCAAGCTTGCGACCGACTAAGGCCGCCCCTTTTGGGCAAGGGGCGGCTTTGTTCGAAATCAAGGCGCCGCACCGCTCGACGGACAACAAAAGGCGCCGGGGGTACATCAAGGATCTGAGGCAAAAATCACATGACAGCATTATGGTTGATAGTGCTCTGCGGAGTGCTTTCCGTCGTCTACGCGATTTGGGCGACGTCTTCGGTGTTAAGCGCGGATGCGGGGTCGCCGCGCATGCAGGAGATCGCGGGGGCGGTCGCTGAGGGTGCACAGGCGTATCTGCGGCGCCAGTACACGACGATCGGCATCGTCGGCGTGGTCATCTTCCTCTTGCTTGTCTATTTCCTCGGAATCTACGTCGCCATCGGCTTTCTGATCGGCGCCGTCCTGTCGGGGGCGGCCGGCTTCATCGGCATGAATGTCTCGGTCCGCGCCAATGTGCGGACCGCCCAGGCGGCGACCACCTCGCTCGCCGGCGGCCTCGAGCTAGCCTTCAAGGCAGGCGCGATCACCGGCATGCTGGTGGCAGGTCTCGCATTGCTCGGGGTGACGCTCTATTTCGGCTTCCTGGTGCATTCGCTGAAGCTTGCGCCTGACAGCCGTACCGTCATCGACGCCATGGTGGCACTCGGCTTCGGCGCCTCGCTGATCTCGATCTTCGCCCGTCTCGGCGGCGGCATCTTCACCAAGGGTGCGGACGTCGGCGGCGACCTCGTCGGCAAGGTCGAGGCCGGCATTCCCGAGGACGATCCGCGCAACCCGGCCACCATCGCCGACAACGTCGGCGACAATGTCGGCGACTGCGCCGGCATGGCCGCCGATTTGTTCGAGACCTATGCGGTGACCGCGGTCGCCACCATGGTGCTCGCCGCGATCTTCTTCGCCAAGACGCCGATCCTCGCCAACATGATGACGCTGCCGCTCGCGATCGGCGGCATCTGCATCATCACCTCGATCATCGGCACCTTCTTCGTCAAGCTCGGGCCGAGCCAGTCAATCATGGGTGCGCTCTACAAGGGCCTGATCGCAACCGGCGTCCTGTCGCTGATCGGCATCGCCGGCGTGATCTACAGCCTGATCGGCTTCGGCAAGCTCGATGGCGTCGACTATACCGGCATGGCGCTGTTCCAATGCGGCGTGGTCGGCCTCATCGTCACCGCGCTGATCATCTGGATCACCGAATACTACACCGGAACCGACTATCGTCCGGTGAAGTCGATCGCCCAGGCCTCGGTGACCGGCCACGGCACCAACGTGATCCAGGGGCTTGCCGTCTCGATGGAGGCGACCGCGCTCCCCGCGATCGTGATCATCGCCGGCATCCTGGTCACCTATAGCCTCGCCGGCCTGTTCGGCATCGCGATCGCGACCGCCACCATGCTGGCGCTGGCCGGCATGGTCGTCGCGCTCGACGCGTTCGGCCCGGTGACGGACAACGCGGGCGGCATCGCCGAGATGGCGGGCCTGCCGAAGGAGGTGCGCAAGTCGACCGATGCGCTCGACGCGGTCGGCAACACCACCAAGGCGGTCACCAAGGGCTACGCGATCGGCTCGGCCGGTCTCGGTGCCCTCGTGCTGTTTGCGGCCTACAACCAGGACCTCAAGTTCTTCGTTGCAGACTCCGCGCACCATCCCTACTTCGCCGGCGTCAATCCGGACTTCTCGCTCAACAACCCGTATGTGGTGGTAGGCCTGCTGTTCGGCGGCCTGTTGCCGTATCTGTTCGGCGCGATGGGCATGACCGCGGTGGGCCGTGCCGCGGGTGCGATCGTCGAGGAGGTCCGGCGCCAGTTCCGCGAGAAGCCGGGCATCATGCAGGGCACCGACAAGCCGGATTACGGCAAGGCGGTCGACCTGCTGACCCGGGCGGCGATCAAGGAGATGATCATCCCCTCGCTGCTCCCGGTGCTGTCACCGATCGTCGTCTACTTCCTGATCTACGCGATCGCGGGCGGCGGCGCGGCCGGCAAGTCGGCGGCGTTCTCCGCCGTGGGTGCCATGCTGCTCGGCGTCATCGTGACGGGCCTGTTCGTCGCGATCTCCATGACCTCGGGCGGCGGCGCCTGGGACAACGCCAAGAAGTACATCGAGGACGGTCATTTCGGCGGCAAGGGCTCTGACGCCCACAAGTCGGCGGTGACCGGCGACACCGTCGGCGATCCCTACAAGGACACGGCGGGTCCCGCGGTGAACCCGATGATCAAGATCACCAACATCGTGGCCCTGCTGCTGCTGGCGATCCTGGCGCACTGAGCGGCGCAGACGAGACAAGACAAAACCCCGCGGCGCGAGCCGCGGGGTTTTTGTTTGTAGTGACAGTGCGTAGGGCGGATTAGCGAAGCGTAATCCGCCACCGCCCAAACTGCATCGAAGGCGGATTACGCTTTCGCTAATCCGCCCTACAGATCGCGGCCGTGCGTCACTGCACGTCCATCTGCAGTCCTTCCTTCTGGATGATGCCGGCGAACTTCTTCGTCTCGGCATCCACGAAGGCGGCGAACTGCTCGGGCGTGCCGTAATCGGCGCGGGCGCCCATGGCGGCGATCTGCTTCTTGATGTCGTCGCGCTCCAGCATCGCCTTGACCTGGAGATTGAGCGCGCTCAGCACCTCGGGCGAGACGCCCTTCGGCAGGAAGACCGAGAACCACGACGAGACGTCGAAATTCGCCAGCTCCGGTGCGCTCTCGCGCATGGTCGGCAGGTCCTTCGCGAGGTCGCTGCGCTCGGTGGTGGTGACGCAGAGGCCGTTGAGCGTGCCGTTCTGCACCTGCGGCAGGCTCGGATAGAGATTGTCGAACAGGATCTGGATGTCGCCCGCCAGTGCGGCTTGAAGCGCGGGGCCCGCACCGCGGAACGGGATGTGCGTCATCTTGAGGCCGGTGAGCTGGAGGAACCAGGCGCCGGTGAGGTGAGGGCTCTGGCCGACGCCGGAGGAGGCGTAGCTGAGCTTGTCCGGATTGGCCTTGAGATAGGCGATCAGCTCGGCGACCGACTTGATGCCGGTCTTCGGATGCGCCGACACGATGTTCGGGATCCGGATCATGTTGGAGACCGGCTGGAGCTGGTCCGGCTTGTAGGTCAGATTCTTGAAGATGCTGTAGGCGATCGCGTTCGGACCGGGATTGCCGACCAGAATGGTGTGGCCGTCGGGCTTGGCACGAACCACCTCGGCGGTGCCGATCGTGCCGCCGCCGCCCGAGCGGTTTTCCACGACAGCCGACTGGCCCCAGGCGGTTTGCAGATGCGCGGCCAGGAGCCGGCCCAACACGTCGGTCGAGCCGCCGGCCGCAGCCGGCACGACGAGGCGGACGTTTTCGGTCGGCTTCCAGTCCGCAAGGCTCGATCGCGGCAGGATCGCTGCGGCCGAAAGGCCGGCCATTCCGGTGAGCACGCGACGTCGGGACAAAGTCTTAGGCACGAATCCACTCCCTGCTTCTTTCTTTGCAGGGAGGGTAGGAAACCGCAGGTGCGACGGCAAGTCGCGCGCGGCGGTCAGTGCCGCGTGGACGGCGGCACGACGCCGCAGGCCAGGGCCATATACCTTCCGGCGGAATTGGAAGGCGTTCTGGGTGCTTGTCTTGAAGCGTTTTCCTGATGCGAGCCGGTCCCCGGCTTCACCCGAAAACGCTTCGGGGACTCAGTTGAAGCTGAGCAGCTTGAACAGCGGCGTGAGGTAGCTCATCTCCTGGCCCGACGTCGGCGTGGTGCGGCTGATGAAGTCGAAGATCTTGCCGTCCTGCAGACCGTAATTCGCGAGACGCCGCACGCGCCGGTTCTTGTCGAAATAGATCGCGATGACGCGCTGATCGACCACCTTCTGGTTCATGAAGGCGACCATGCGCTCCGAGCGCTGCGAGATGTAGTAGAACACCTCGCCGTCGAGGGTCGCGACCGTGGAGGGCGTGCCCATCACGATCAGCACCTGGTCCTGGCTCGCGCCGATCGGAATCTGCTCCAGCGCGCCGGGCGGCAGGATGTAACCCTTCTGGAATTGCTCGCCGGTGCAGCCCGTGAGCGCGGCGCCGACCAGGGCGACGGCGGCGAGCAAGCGCAAGCCGCGCCAGCGAGCATGAAGGCCGCGCCGCTTGTCCGCGTGCAGGCTGATCTGGTTCGTTGTCGTCATAGCGGAACTGATTCCGTCCCCTTGCGTCGCGCGAGGCGCTGAAGTACCGGGCTGGGCGTCTGAATGCAACTCGCGCGCGCCCGCTTGCGGAAACCACAATGCTTTGGCCGTTCAATCACTTCAGGAAACCCCGGCTAACCCCGTCGGGCACCATTGAAGCCATCTATGGCATGATCGTGACGCAGGCGCGAGAACCCATATTTTACCGCGACTTGGGCGTGCCCGATACGGTTAACGGGCGTTTCGACCTGTTGCTGCTGCATCTGTGGCTGCTGCTGCGGCGCCTGCGCACGGTTCAGGGCGCCATCGCAGGAGCCTCGGAGCTGTCGCAGGCGCTGTTCGACCGCTTCTGCGAGGACATGGACGACAATCTGCGCGAGATGGGGGTGGGCGACCAGACCGTGCCGAAGCGGATGCGGGCCTTCGGCGAGGCGTTTTACGGCCGCGTCCAGGCCTATGACCAGGCCATCGAGGCCGGCGGCGAGGCCCTGGCAGAGGCGATCCGCAAGAATATCTTGAACGGGACCGACCTGGTCCAGGCGAGGCGGCTTGCGGCCTATGCGCGGGTCACCGAGGCCGATCTCGGCCGGGCCGACGAGGCCGCGCTGCTGCGCGCCTCCTTCAGGTTTCCTCCAGCGCTTCCCGAGGGCGACAAGCCATGAGCCGACCAAATACCGAGCCAGATCCCTGGCGGGTCCCGATCATCGTTGCGCAAATCCCCGACACCGGCCTGCACCGCAAGCTCGAGGCCTCGGCCGCCGAGCGGCAGGCGATGGCCGGGCTTGCGGGCCTCCGCGAAGTCCTGTCGGCCGAGGCCGAGTTCGACGTGGTGCCCAGGAGCGGCGGCCGGGTCCAGGTGACCGGCAGCGTCCGGGCCCGAATCGGCCAGACCTGCGTGGTCACGCTCGATCCGATCGAAAGCGAGATCGAGGAGGAGGTGGACCTGATGTTCGCCCCCGAGGCCGAGGCGCGTCGCCTGGCCGACCTGATCGCTGAGGGGCAGGACGAGGAGGCACCGTCTGAGGTCGCCGACCCGCCCGAGGCGATCGTGGGTGGGATCATCGACCTCGGCCGGCTCGCCACCGACGCCCTGTTCCTGGCGATCGATCCCTATCCGCGCAAGGAGGGTGTCGTGTTCGAGGCGGAGGTCACCGCTCCCGATCCGGAGGACCATCCATTCGCAGCCCTGAAGGCGCTCCAGGACAACAAGAAGGGCCGATAGCCGGGCATTTCCCCGCGGGATCGTCTTGCGGGGGTGCGCGAGGCATTTGCCGGGATGGTTTCAAAGCGCTCTTTATCTGACTGATTTCAGTGTGTTTCTTGCAAATTTCGCGGTTCGCGGCCGGATCGCCCGGGATGCAAAAGGCTGGGGGCAAGAGGTTGTTTCGGGGTAACAAAACGCTATTGTCGCGCCCCGGCCCGGGTGCGGCGTGGCGCTTGGCCGGCCGCCATGTCCGTGGCGAACTCATTTTGCGGTCCCGCTGATCCAAGACCGCACCAGACCAGGTTTCCAGGACTTTTATGCCAAGCAAGGTTCGCATCGCGCTGGACGCCATGGGGGGCGACGCCGGCGCCGCCGTGGTCATTCCCGGCGCCGCCATCTCGCTTCAGAGGCATCGCGAGACCGAGTTCCTGCTGGTCGGGGACCGCGCCAGGATCGAGCCCGAGCTCGAGAAGCATCCGGCCCTCAAGGCCGCTTCGACGATCATCCACACCGACGTGGCCGTCAGCGGCTCGGACAAGCCGAGCCAGGCGCTGCGGCGCGGCCGCAAGACCTCCTCGATGTGGCTCGCCATCGATGCCGTGAAGAAGGGCGAGGCGGATGTCGCGGTCTCCGCCGGCAATACCGGCGCGCTGATGGCGATGTCGCGCTTCCACCTGCGCACGCTGAAGGGGATCGATCGCCCGGCGATCACGGGCGTTTGGCCGACCAGGCGCGGCGATTCCATCGTGCTCGACCTCGGCGCCACCATCGGCGGCGACGCGCACCATCTGGTGTCGCTCGCGGTGATGGGCGCGGCGATGGCGAGCGTGCTGTTCGACAGGAAGCGCCCCACGGTCGGGCTGCTCAATATCGGGGCCGAAGAGATCAAGGGGCACGAGGAGATCCGCGAGGCAAGCGAGATCCTGCGTGCCAGGAACCTGCCGGAGCTCGACTATATCGGCTTCGTCGAGGGCGACGGCATCGGCAAGGGGCTGGCCGACGTCATCGTGACCGAAGGTTTCAGCGGCAACATCGCGCTCAAGGCCGCCGAGGGAACCGCGCGGCAGATGGCGGACTTACTCCGCAACGAGATGCAGCGGAGCTGGCTGTCGAAGCTCGGCTATCTCTTTGCACGCAGCGCCTTCCAGGCCCTGCGCGACAAGATGGACCCGAACAAGTCCAATGGCGGCGTGTTCCTGGGTTTGAACGGATTAGTGGTCAAGAGCCACGGCGGAACCAGCGCCGAAGGCTTTGCCTATGCGATCGATGTTGGCTATGAGATGGCTCACTACGATCTCCTGAACAAGATCAATCAGATGCTCAACCGCGAGGGTGGTGCACTCAATTCCGTGCAGGCCGCGCAGGAGGCTGTTTCGTGACTCAAATTCGTTCGGTCGTGCTCGGCTGCGGCTCCTATCTGCCGGAGCAGGTGGTGACCAACGCCCAATTGGCGGCGCGTATCGACACCTCCGACGAGTGGATCGTGCAGCGCACCGGCATTCGCGAGCGCCACATCGCGGCCGAGGGCGAGTTCACCTCGCATTTGGCGATCAAGGCGGCGCAGGCCGCGCTGACCGATGCCGGCATGGACGCGCAGTCGATCGACCTAATCGTGCTAGCGACCTCGACGCCGGACAACACCTTCCCCGCGACGGCGGTCGCCGTGCAGCACGGGCTCGGTATCACCCACGGCGCGGCCTTCGACCTCCAGGCGGTATGCTCCGGCTTCGTGTTCGCGCTCGCCACCGCCGACAATTTCCTGCGCACCGGCGCCTTCAAGCGCGCGCTGGTGATCGGCGCCGAGACCTTCTCGCGCATCCTCGACTGGAACGACCGCGGCACCTGCGTGCTGTTCGGCGATGGCGCCGGCGCGGTGGTGCTGGAGGCGCAGGAGCAGCCGGGCAAGGCCGCGACCGATCGCGGCATCGTCACCACGCATCTGCGCTCCGACGGCCGCCACAAGGCAAAGCTGTTCGTCGACGGCGGACCGTCCTCGACCCAGACCGTCGGCCATCTGCGCATGGAGGGCCGCGAGGTCTTCAAGCATGCGGTCGGCATGATCACCGACGTCATCGTCGATGCCTTCCAGGCCACCGGGCTCAATGCCGAGACCATCGACTGGTTCGTGCCGCACCAGGCCAACAAGCGAATCATCGACGCCTCCGCCCACAAGCTCCACATCGCGCCGGAGAAGGTGGTGCTGACCGTGGACCGTCACGGCAACACCTCGGCCGCCTCGATTCCGCTGGCGCTGTCGGTGGCCCGCAGGGACGGCCGTATCAAGAAGGGCGATATGGTCCTGCTGGAGGCCATGGGCGGCGGCTTCACCTGGGGCTCCGCACTCGTGCGCTGGTAGAGCCACAGTCGATAAAATTTTGCCGGATTTAGCCGCGATTATCGATGCGTCTGCATTGATGAGCGCTGTTGACCGCTGTAACGTAACCTCATAATTTCAGACAACAATTGTTCGCCGTGATGTGGGGCAGGGCGATGACCGATCAAAGTAAAACCGTAACGCGTGTCGACCTGTGCGAAGCCGTCTACCAGAAGGTGGGCCTGTCGCGCACGGAATCGTCCGCTTTCGTGGAACTCGTGCTGAAGGAGATCACCGACTGCCTGGAAAAGGGCGAGACGGTGAAACTGTCCTCGTTCGGGTCCTTCATGGTCCGCAAAAAGGGTCAGCGCATCGGCCGCAACCCGAAGACCGGCACCGAGGTGCCGATCTCGCCGCGCCGTGTCATGGTGTTCAAGCCGTCGGCGATCCTGAAGCAGCGGATCAACGGCCAGCACCGCGCCAACGGTGACGCCAGCAAGGCTCAACAAGAGGCGTAACGCCTTCGGCAAAGGATTTGGCATTTGGACAAGGCGCCGGATGCGTTCCGAACCATCAGCGAAGTAGCGCAGGAACTCGACATTCCGCAGCACGTGCTGCGGTTCTGGGAGACCCGATTCTCCCAGATCAAGCCGATGAAGCGCAGCGGCGGCCGCCGCTATTACCGCCCCGACGATGTCGACCTGCTCAAGGGCATCCGCCGGCTGCTCTACGGCGAGGGCTACACCATCCGCGGGGTGCAGCGGATCCTGAAGGAGCACGGCGTCAAATCGGTGCAGGGCCTCGCCGACAGCGCCGCCGCGGTCTCGTTCGGCGCCATCGAGGACGCCATCGGCGCCAGCCTGATGGAGCCCGAGGACGAGGAGGCGCCCATCAAGGGCGTCGCCGACAGCGACGATGACGACTACCAGGGGGATGAGGAGGAAGGCATCGACTTCCGCTTCACCGAGGTCGACGACGAGGACATCCTCACCACCTTCCGCAAGGGCGGCACGACGGCCGCAGCCCCGGCCGGCCCCAGTGCGCTGGACCGGGAGCGCCTCGGACGCGTCCTCGCCGACCTCGTCGCCTGCCGCGAAATGCTGGATCAGGCGCTGAAGGACGGGTGAGGAGCGGGTTCAGTCGGCTTTGCCGGCAGTTCCGGGCGCTTGGGCTCCGAGCCCATGGAGGGAGAGGCACCAAAATGCTGTGGCCTCGCCTTGCGCATCGCGCCGATCCTAGCTAATGGAACGACGTTCGGAGCGTGGCGCAGCCCGGTTAGCGCACTAGTCTGGGAGACTAGGGGTCGGAGGTTCAAATCCTCTCGCTCCGACCATTTCAAAGAATCAAATTTTCGGGCGGGTTACCGCGGGCCGCACGTTTGCGGTTGCAACGTTCCGCGAGTGTTGCCTTGGCGTCACAGCGTGCAGCGTCAACATGATTTAAGAATTTCGGGCGCGTTGGAATCGCGGAGGGGGCGTCCCGTGAGAAGAGTGCTGGCTGCTGTAGCAGTCTTGGCGAGTGTCGCGTCGGGGGCGGAAGCTGCTGACCAAAGCCCTTCACTTTTCACGAAAGCGCGCACAGCTGACCCCAGCCCGAGCTGGACGGGATTTTATGTAGGCGGCAACGTTGGCGGCGCATGGGCAAACCGGTCCGTGGGTTTTACGAGTGACGCCGCTTCCGCTTTCCTTTTCAATCCCGGAGTTCCGCTTGTAGCTCCGTTTGCGGGGCAGGTTGCTCTCAGCGCTCACGATTTTTCGATGAATGGTGTAACGGGAGGTTTGCAGGCGGGCTACAATTGGCAGCTGGATGGCAAATGGCTCGTCGGCGTTGAAGGCGACTTGAGCGCATCCAGCTTGCGCGGAAGCGGTCGCGAAACCGCGCCGATTCTGCCCCCAGCTTTCACACAGACCATCTCGGCCGAGCAAAAGATTGACTGGTGGGGGAGTATTCGTGGGCGCTTTGGGGCGCTGGTCTCGCCTAGCGTTCTTCTGTATGGGACCGGCGGCTTCGCTTTTGGTCGGGTGGCGACATTTGACGACTATATCGTAAACGGACCGCCTGGAGGCTTCAGTATCTCCGTCAGCGGCACTTCATTTGCTTGTACAACGGGATTGACGTGCTTCACGGGGAGCAATTCCCGCATTCAGACCGGCTGGACGTTGGGTGGAGGCGGCGAATGGCGCTTTGCGCCTCGTTGGAGCTTCAAGGCCGAATATCTTTACGTTGACCTCGGCAAATCGTCAGTGACGGCCAACGCACTCGCAACGGGTATTGGTCCGAACCTGTCCAGATACACTGCAAATTTCGGCCGGGCGGATTTCCACGTGGCGCGAGTGGGCGTGAACTATCACTTTTGAGCTTTGGAGCAGATCTCCGTAAGGGCCACCTAACTCAAATACCCCACCACCATCCGCGTCGTCTCGTCCACCAGCGTCCGCACCATCTTCTCCGACAGCATCTCGGCGCCGTGCAGCACCGTGTTGTGCGCGATCGCTTCGATCGCGCTGACGCAGATGAAGGTTGCGACATCGAGATCGACCTTGCGCATCTCCTTGCGGCGGCTTTCGAGATAGGCGCGCACTAACGTTTGGATCTCTCGGTTGTAAGCTTCGACGTCTTTGAGCTGGCCGGTGCGTGGGATCTGCTCGGCGAGGACGCGGTGCAGCTTCGGATTGATGCGGTGGGCGTCGATCGCGACGGTGACGAGTTTTCGCACCGCCTTGTCGATCGGCAGATCGGCGACTTCAACGAGCGCGGCGCGGACGATGCCCATGATCTCGTCGTTGTGACGGTCGATCACGGCGGCGACGAGCGCTTCCTTGCTTGGAAAATACTGGTAGAGCGAACCGACGCTGACGCCGGCGATTTCGGCGATGCGGTTGGTGCTGGCCTTCTCAAAACCTTCGCGGACCAGAATGCGAGCGGTCGCCTCGACCAGAGCGTCGATGGTGGCGCGTGATCGCGCCTGCGAGGCATTTTTCCGGGGTTTTGTCGGCGGTTGGCGAGCCACGATCTTGTGATCCGAATGCGAGTAGGAAAAGCGAGCGAATACTCGCATTATATGGGCAGGTGGCGGTGGGTCGGCAAGCCCCTTGTCGCCGTTTCGAAAGTGCCAGATGGGGATGTGGCCATGAGCGTTGCCAGACTAGTGTCGGCCTTGCAGTTCTGCCCGGGCGGTTGCGTGTTCGGTCCACCGGCCCGGCGCGATCCCGCCCCAAGCCTGCAAAGTCGCGTCTTCAACATGCTGCTCGCCCTGCTGCCCTACAAGCAGCAGCTGGCATCAATCGAAGCCGTGCAGGCGCATGTGCAGAAGCTCGCCTTGCAGCCGGCCTCTTACGAGCCGACGGGCCTGGGGCGCGGCGTCGAGGCGACGCTGACCAAGATGGGCGGCTGGCCGGTCTATTACACCGCGCCGTCGTCGGGCTTCGAGGACTGCAACTACGTCATGTTCCTGCACGGCGGCGGCTTCATCAACGAGATCGCGCCGGCGCACTGGCGCTTCGTTGGCGAGATGACGCGCAAGGCGCGCGTGTCGTGCGTTGTGCCGATCTATCCGCTGGCGCCGCGCGCGACTGCCAAGGACGTCGTGCCGGCAACGGGCGAGCTGCTGCGCATGCTCCTGGAAGACGCCGGATCCGCAAAGGTCACGGTGGTCGGCAATTCGGCCGGCGCTGGCCTCGCGCTCGCCGCGTGCCAATGGCTGCGCGATCGCGGTCATCGACAGCCGGCGCGGCTGGTGCTGATCTCGCCCGCGGCAGATGCGTCGGTCAGCCGTCCCGAGCAAATCGAGATCGCCGCGCGCGATCCGATCCAGGACATTCCGGGGATCGTCGAGGCCGGGCGGCTCTATGCCGGCGAGCTCGATGTCGGCCATCCCTTCGTCAGTCCGCTCAACGGCGCCTTCCGCTTCCTGGCGCCGATGACGATCTTCGCTGGGACTCGCGATCTGCTCTATCCCGACAGCGTCGATCTCGCCGAGCGGGCGAGGGCGGTGGGCGTGCCGGTCGAGCTGCATCTGCTGCGTGACCAGCCACACAACTACGCGCTGATGCCGACGCCGGAAGGGCGCAAGGCGCGTGCGCTCATCATGCGCATGGTGGCTTAGGGGGACGGTGTGACCGTGGTCACAGGGCGCGCCGCCTCGATGGGGCTGGCGCTGACGGTGCTCGCGCGGAGGGCACGGCGGCCCCCGGGCGTTTCCTCGGATCAGTAGTTTTGCGGGGCCTTAGGCGTGGCCCTTGATCTCGTAATGGCCGGGCACGCATTTGTACCGATCCAGGCGCCAATTGGCGTGATAGATCGGATGCTCGCCCATCCATTTCGCGAGCGGCGCCTGTGCGCCGATCGCACATTGCATCATCGACATCTCGGGCGTCATGTTGCTGTCGGTCACGATTTCCTCGATGCAACTGCCTGAGCTGGCTGCACTCAGCCGGCAGAGCACGGCAACGACGGTCACGAACATTCCTGTCACCTCATCGGTAGTTTCAGACCACGAAGAGGATGCAAGCGGAGTGCCAGAGCCTGTGACACGCAAACAACACGCTGGCCTGGCCGACTCGACCCAGCGTCCGGAGCCCATTTGATGATTCGGATTGTAAAAAAATTGCCCATAAACCGAAGCCGGACAAATACGGGAACCGGGCATTTTTGCCCGACTGTGGCGGCAGCGACGCGGGCGCTCTCTCGCAACGGCCGGGCTATCGCGTGTGCATCCTGGCGATGGCCGAGCAAGCGCCTCGTCCTTCGAGACGACCGCTGCGCGGTCTCCTCCGGATGAGGCTGATGAACTTCGGTGCTCGTTGAAGCTGCTGCCACGCACCCAGTCCTCATCCTGAGGGCCCGCCAACGGTGGGCGTCTCGAAGGATGTGCCGCGGGCGAGGCTGCCTCACATGCACGGACCGCGTGGCAACAGCACCGGAACGGCCAATAGTCCGCGCGCCGAAATAACTGATGCTGAAGATTGCATCGCCGATCCGCTTTCATTTGCGGATGCGGCGCTGCTACATTTCGTGCGCGCTCCAGTGAGTGCGCGATGACGAAGAAACATACCGACAAGGGAGGGGCCGAAAGTCCCATGAAGAATTTCGCAGGAAAGATCGCAGTCATCACCGGCGGCGGCACGGGAATGGGGCGCGAGCTCGCGCGGCAACTCGTGGCCGAAGGCTGCAATGTCGCGATGTGCGACGTCTCGGAGGCCGCGATGGCGGAGACCAAGCGACTCTGCGAGGTCGAGAAGCTGCCGCAGGGCCTGCGCGTCACGACGCATGTCGCGGACGTCTCGATCGAGGATCATCTGAAGCGCTTTCGCGACGAGCTCGCCGAGCAGCAGAAGACCGACAGGATCCACCTGCTGTTCAACAATGCCGGCATCGGCGGCGGCGGCAGCCTGTTCACCAACACGCGCGAGCAGTGGGAGCGCACTTTCAACATCTGCTGGGGCGGCGTCTATCTCGGCGTGCGCACTTTCCTGCCGATGCTGGTCGCGGCGGACGAGGCCCACATCGTCAACACCGCGAGCGTCAACGGCTTCTGGGCCTCGATCGGCATGAACCAGTCGCACACCGCCTACAGCTCGGCCAAGTTCGCGGTGAAGGGATTTACCGAAGCGCTGATCAACGACCTCCGCCTGCATGCGCCGCACGTCAAATGCTCGGTGGTGATGCCCGGTCACATCGGCACCTCGATCGTCTCCAACTCGCGCAAGGTGCAGAGCGCCGACGGATCGGAGCGGCTCAATGCCGACGAGGTCGCGCTGACCCGCAAGCGGATGGTCGCGGCCGGCGTGCCGGATGCCGACAAGATGTCGGACGAGGACATCCAGGCGGCGTTCGCCGAACGCGCCCGCAGCTTCCTGGAGGATGCGCCGACCACGGCTGCGCAAGCCGCGAAGATCATTCTCGACGGGGTCAAGGCGGAGCGCTGGCGCATCCTCGTCGGCGAGGACGCCAAGCGACTCGACGAACGCGTGCGCGCCACGCCGGAGCAGGCCTATGACCGCGCCTTCTACGAAAGCTTTACGCAGGAGGTCGGCTGGCGGCTCGGTTGAGACCGCCTCGAAAGGCGCGCCGATATAGGTATGATAATCATCATGGCAAGAGGCGCGCAGGTAATTGTACGTGCCACCTCCTGCCAATGTTCGTCGCCTCATGACGAATTGGAATGTCACGCATGCGAGGGGGCCGTTTCGTTCAAGCGATGGTGATCTCGAACGGCTCTCATTCGGTGCACGGCTGCTTGGTCGGTAAACTGAAATAGTTTACTCAATCGGGGATAACGCGATGATAGAGCGTAGCTCCGATGATTCCCGCATGCCTCTCCGACGACTGGATCCTTTGCCCGGAGCGGGAGGACATCTCCGCTGAATTTACGCGGCTCTTGACCGCGGCCCAGGAGGGCGGCGCCACGATCGCCGAATGCCTGATGATCGCGCGGCAGCTGAAGCGCGGTGACGACCGGTCCTGGCATCGCGAGTGGAAGAAGCTGGCGCAGGCCAATCGGCAGCGCGCCGAGGCCGCGTTCGCGGAAGGCCACATGGCGAGCGCGCAGCGCAACTGGCTGCGCGCCATGAACTACTACGGTGCGGCGGCGATGCCGCTCGACCCGGCCGACGAGCGCCGCTGGGTTGCGGTGCTCGCGATGCAGGAATGCGCCCGCCGCTATCTCGCGGCGCGCGGGCCCGCCGGCGAAGTCGTGACCATCCCCTGGCTCGACGGACATGCGTTGCAGGGCTACTTCATTCCCGCGCCGACGGGAAGCGGACGGGCTCCGACCGTGATCTGCATCGGCGAGCCCGGCCATCGCAAGGAGGAATTCCTGTTCAAGCTCGTGCCGCATGCGCGCGAGCGTGGATTCTCGATGCTGGCGCTCGATTTGCTCGGCGACCAGCGCGACGACTATCTCGACGCGCTGTTGCGGCGCCGGGATCTCGAGAGCGCAATTCCCGGCGTCATGGACTATCTGGAGACGCGCGGCGACATCGATTTCGCCCGGGTCGGGATCATCGCCGACGGCTGGGGCTCGTCCTTCGTGGCGCGCGCGGTGTTGCAGGAGCCGCGGCTCGCCGCCGCCGTCTGCGATGGCGGCCTGTGGGACCTGCACGAGCGGGCCTTCTTTGCCAGCCGATTCGCGATGAGCGATGTCAGCATCGTGCCGGTGCCGCATGCGCCGCTGATGGCCTCCAGCGCCGACTGCCCGGTGCTGATCACGCTCGGCGAGGACGGCTGGCTCAAGGCCGACCGGGCGCGTCAGATCGTCGAGAACTCCCGGCTCGCCAGTTCGGATGTCATGCTGAAGGTGTTCAGCGCGGCCGAGACCGGCGCGGCGCAGGCCCATGCGGACAATCCGAGCCTTGCCAACGAATACATCTTCGACTGGCTCGAATCGCGGCTCGGCACCGCCGCGCGGCGGATCTGAGCGCGGGGCCCTAAAGCATGATCCGGAAAAGTGCGCAGCGGTTTTCCGAAAAGATCATGCTTAAACAACAACCTGAAGCGCGATGACGATTCATCCTGGTCGCATCGCGCTTTAGAAGTCGAGTGAGATCCGGACGCAGGCTTTCTGGAGGCGGTTCTTCAGCGTCGCGAGCTTGCCGGTGAATTCCGTCAATTCGTTCTCGTCGAACTCTTGGAAGACGAATTCGCGGATCGTCTTGTACTGCTCGTTGAGGCTTGCGATGTGCTTCTGGGTCTTGTCGGTCAGGGACAGCCGGACCACCCTGGCGTCGGTCGGCGAGGGGCGACGGCGGAGCAGGCCCTTCTTTTCGAGCAGCTTGGACTGGGTGGTGACGAAGGACGGATCCACGTGGAGGAGCTTGGAGACCACGTTGACCGGAATGCCGTCGTCCTTGTCGAGGTCGGAGATGGCCATCAGGATCAGCCATTGCGGGCCGCTGATGCCGAGCGTCTTCGCCCAGAACTGACGCAGTTCCTCCAGATACATGTTGATCGACGATATCTCCCAGGTGAAGCGCCTGATGATATCCAGGTTGCCGATCGAGCGCAGGCGCGCTCCTTCTTTCCTCGTCGCGGACACAGCGTCACTCCCGTGAACCGATTGTTCAGGCCGGTGTTCGTGGAGGGCCATAGTCCACGCAAGCCTGCTCTGACGCAAGTGCAGGGCAGGGTAATTTCGTCACTAAAACTACAAAGATGATCAGCTCAGCGATCGGCTTGGTCCCGGTGTTGCGCGCGGGGCACAGGCTTAGCGAAAACCGGAAAGCTGACTTAATAAAGTATTTTGATTAGCGAACGACGCAGGCATATTGGTGCGCGACGGTGGGGGGTACTCGATCGTCCCGTTGCAGGTGGTTCGCTGACGTTGCTCGCGTCGAAGCGGGTGTGTCCGAAAGCGGCCGAGCGGATTGATAGAGACGGGGATATTGGGGGGCCTCACGGTCCGGTCTCCGTAAAATGAGCAACTTGGAGGTTTTTAAGATGAAACTGGTGAAGAGCCTTTTGCTCGGCACTGCGGCGGGTCTGATCGCCGTCGGTGGAGCCCAGGCGGCCGATCTTCCGGTCAAGGCCAAGGCAGTCGAGTACGTCAAGATCTGCACGCTGTACGGCGCGGGCTTCTACTACATCCCGGGCAGCGACACCTGCATCAAGCTCGGCGGCTATGTGCGTGCCGAAGTGGCGCTCAACGCCGGCGGCAATTACAGCGCCCAGTACAACGGCGTGTTCGCGGCCAACAACCGCCTCACCAACTACTACTCGATGCGCGCTCGTGAAGACCTCAACATCGACACGCGCACCGCGACCGAGTACGGCGTGGTCCGCACCTATTTCGACGCGGTCTTCACCTGGACGACCGGCAGCTATGGCGGGACCGGTTCGGGCACGGGTGCGACCCAGTACAGCGGCACGATCGGCCTCAACGCGGCCGGCACCGGCCTCACCGGCTCGAGCGGTGGCAACATCAACGGCACCGACGGCAATCTCTCCGGCGGCGCGCTCGGCGTCTACTACGCCTTCGTCCAGTTCGCCGGCTTCACCATGGGTAAGGCCGTGTCGCAGTTCGACGCGCCCTGGATCAACTATCCCGGCAACAATTTCGACCAGCTCGTCGGCGGCAGCGGCACCACCAACGGCGTGACCCAGTTCACCTACACCGCCGACTTCGGCCAAGGTGTGACGGCCGCGTTCTCGGCGCAGGACCAGACGCAGGTCTTCCAGACCAACATCTGGAACACGGCCGGCATGTCGACCACTGGCGTTCTCGGTGGTGCCTACGGCTCGAACGACATCGGCGGCACCCGCTCGCCCGACCTCGTCGCCATGGTTCGCGTCGACCAGGCCTGGGGCCTGTTCCAGGCGTCGGTCGCCGCGCATGACAACCATGTCGGCTATTACGGTGCGACCGAAGCCACCGGTCATCCCGAAGACAAATGGGGCTGGGCCGTTCAGCTCGCGTTGGGCATCAAGAACATCCCGACCGGCGCCGGCGACGTGATCAACATCTCGGGCGTCTACACCGAAGGCGCGAGCCGCTACAACTTCCAGGAGCTGGCCGCGACCAGCTACTCGATGTTCGGCAGCTCGAACGCCGCCTATCAGAGCATCGGCTTCGCCGGCGTGTCCGATGCGGTGTTCGGACCGGGCGGCCAGCTCGAGCTGACCAAGACCTACGGCTTCCGGGGTGCCTTCACCCACAACTGGAGCCCGTACTGGAACACGGCGCTGTACGGCGCGTGGGCTGCGGTCAACTACAGCGGCACGGCGAAGAGCATGATCTGCGGCAGCGCGGCGTTCGCCACCCTGACCGGCTCCTGCAACCCGGACTTCAACATCGGACAGGTCGGTGTCATCACCCGCTGGACGCCGGTGAAGAACCTGACCTTCTCGGCTGACTTCACCTACAGCCATCTCGACCAGAAGTATTCGGGCGTGATCACGACCGGAGCACTGACGGGCGTCGCCAAGCCGGCGGCGACCTACGAGCTCAAGGACCAGGACACCTACAGCATGCTGCTGCGCGCCCAGCGCAACTGGTAAGCTCGAGGTCTTTTGCGATCCGACACGGCCCCGGCGGGACACCGCCGGGGCTTTTTTGCAGGGCCTTCGGAAATCCGAATGGCCCGTGCGGAAGGCGAAGACGAGCTATGCGATTCCGTCGGCCCCGATTTATTTACTTACATGAGTTACTAAGCTATATATCTCTCAGCCAAATACGAAAGTTGCGGCTCTTAGCTTCATGCTAAGCCTCCAGAAACCTCCGGCGATGCCCCGCCGGAAGTTTTTCGTTTTTGGGAGGCACAGCGTTTTCGAGCGAAGTGGATACCGGTTCGCGTCAAGAGAACGCGTCAAACAGATGCTAGCCGCGCATCACGCGGGCGCGTGAGTTCGGCCGGTAGGCGAGGCGGCTATGGCCGGCGCAATAGGGCTGAGCGTCGGGCGCGGCGTTGCCGCAGAAGCAGAAATCCTCGGCGCCCGGCGTCGAGATCGGCCAGCGGCAGCGGTTCTCGGCCAGCTCCATCAGCGAGCAGCGATTGGCGTCGTCGATCGGACCTGTGGCCACGGGTGCGTCGGTTTCGCCATAGATCGTGGCGAGCATCTCGTATTGCAGCCGCGGCACGGCTCTCGGTGCCCGCGCCGGCCTGTCCTGAACCTTGCGCTCGTCGATGGTGCGGCCGCGCGTGAGATTGAG
The DNA here is from genome assembly GCF_028128835.1 of Bradyrhizobium sp. CCBAU 65884. Classification (NCBI taxonomy): domain Bacteria; kingdom Pseudomonadati; phylum Pseudomonadota; class Alphaproteobacteria; order Hyphomicrobiales; family Nitrobacteraceae; genus Bradyrhizobium; species Bradyrhizobium sp. CCBAU 65884. Next base: position 150,925 of record NZ_LBJU01000008.1, read on the forward strand.
GCGGGACAGCTTGCCGATCACCGCGTTGCGGCTGACGCCGATGTCGGCGGCGATCTCGCGGCAGGAGAGGCCGGCCTCGAAATGCCGCTTCAGAAGTTCGATGCGCTCGTCGGTCCAGGTTTTCGAGGAATAAGTCCTCGCGGAATAACTGCTTGAGGAAGACGTCGGCGCAGGACAGGTCGATGAAGACGTTGGTGAGAGAACAGGCATGTGTCACGGTCCCAGGTTGCAGATGTGGCCATCCGCCTTGCCGAGATCCGTCCGCCTCGCATTCGGCGCGCGGTCACGTCCTGCCATTGTCGCGAATCGACAAAAGCCCGTCCTTGATGGCGAGACGGATGCCTTCCTCGATCAGGGTACGTGCGACGCCGGGAACGCTGGTGCCGTGGGTGCCCTGTCTCACCAGCTTCTCCAAATAGGTGATGGTCGAGAGCGCCAAGGTTACGGGAATACGGTCAGTCTCGGCTTTTTCGGTGGCCATGGCGCGAACGCTAGCCTCTTACTCGGGTACATAAAAGTAACGATTAAGACTCTATTTAGGTTCGGGGGTGGAAGTCAAATGCAGGCTGAGCTTGATGCTCAGAACGTTGGAATCGCACGGGAAATTAGACGCGGCGAGGCGCGCCGCGCGGGAGTCCCGGCGGCGGCGTGGCGTCGACAGGTCAGGAGGTGCGGGCCGGCTCAGCCGTGCACGATCGCCTTTTCGATCATGCAATGGATGCCCTTGGCGCCGTTGACGGTCTGGGTCACCCTGAGATCTGCGGCTAGGCTGCACAACGTGTAGGCATCCTCGCGCGACAGGTTTCGCCGCTCGCCGAGCAGCGCGATCATGTCCCGCAGCGCGCGTACGACGCACTGGTCGAGGTCGGGATCCATCGCCATGGTCATGTAGTGGGTCGCCGTCTCGGCGCGGGGATAGTCGAACTTCAGGTCCTTGCGCAGCGTCAGGCGGAAGCGGCCCTGCAGCGCGGTCTCGATCGCGGTGACGCACACCTCGCCGTCGCCCTGCACGCCGTGGCCGTCGCCACAGGAGAACATCGCGCCCGGCACGAACACCGGCAAATAGAGCGTCGCGCCGGCGCCGAGCTCCTTGTTGTCGAGATTGCCGCCCATGGCGCGCGGGATCAGCGAGGAGATGCGGCCCCAACCAGGGGGCGGCGACACGCCCATCACGCCGAAAAACGGCTTGAGCGGCAGGTCGAGGCCCCACGGCATGCGGCCGGTCATCCGCGTCCGGTCGAGCGGGATGTTCAGGATGCGGGTCTCGTGGAAATCGTCGGGCAGGGTGCCGGCCAGCGGCTTGATCATGTTCCAGCCCCAGTCCTGCCGGAGCTGGACGTCGAGGATCTCGACCGCGAGCACGTCGCCGGGCTCGGCGCCTTCGACCGCGATCGGGCCGGTGAGGATATGGCCGGGCAGCATGCGCTCGTTGTTGGCGTGAACCTCGAACATCTCGGGGGGAATGTGAAACTTGTCGCGGTCGGGCAGCATGTCGGGGCCGCCGCTGATGGTGTCGACCGTCACCTCGTCGCCGCTTTTGATCGTCAGCACGGGCTTGAGCGCGGCTTCGAAGAAGCCCCAATGGCAGGTTTTGGGGCTGGAATGCAGGTGGTGATGGGTCATGTGCCGCGTCCGGTCGCTTTCATCAGGCCGGGCTTGACCCGGCGTTCGATCCTCTTTCAAGAAGATTTCTGAAGATCGCCGGGCAGGTCAAGCCCCGCGCGGACCGGCCAGTTCATTCCAGCGAGGCTCCCCTGTTTTTCGTCCTTTCCAAGACGCTTGGCGCCGCGTTGCTGCCGATCAACTTCATGGTCGAGCTCGGCATCCTGTCGCTGGTGCTGATGGCGACGCGCTTTGCCGCGCTCGGCCGCAAGCTTGCCGTGACCACGCTGGTGCTGCTGGCGCTGGCGGCGTTCTCGCCGCTCGGCAATCTCCTGATCTATCCGCTGGAGTCGCGCTTTCCGGCGTGGGACCCTGCGCGCGGCGCGCCCGACGGCATCATCGTGCTCGGCGGCTCCGTCGACACCGATCTGTCGGCGGCGCATCGCACGCCGGTGGTCGCGCACGCCGCCGATCGTCTGTTTGCGCCGGCCGAGCTCGCGCGCCGCTATCCGAATGCGCGCATCGTGTTTACCGGGGGGACCGCGAACCTGGTCGCGACAGACGCGAAGGAGGCCGACTACTCCGCGCCGATCCTGGAAAATCTCGGCATACCGAAGCAGCGCCTGATCCTCGAGCGCAATTCCCGCAATACCTGGGAGAATGCGATCTTCACAAAGGAGCTGGTGGCGCCGAAGCCGGGCGAGCGCTGGCTTCTGGTGACATCGGCCTTCCACATGCCGCGCTCGATGGGGATCTTCCGCAAGGCCGGATTCGACGTCGAGGCCTATCCCGTGGACTGGCGGATGGGCGGACGTGACGATCTCTTCGCCTTCACCAATATGGGCGCGGACGGGCTGGGCCGAACCGAAGTCGCGGTGCGCGAGTGGATTGGCCTCGTGGCCTACCGTCTGATGGGCAGGACCGGCGAGTTGCTTCCGGGACCGGGCAAGGACTAGAACGAGAGCTGTAAAACAAGAACACACGGCGCAATCGCCGGGCCGGAGGAAGCCATGCAACAGCAGAGTGCAGACAGCATCGATCTTGGCGGCCTCGTCGCCGATCTCAACAGCCTGCTGCGGCTGAAGACGACAGTGATCGGCATGAAGCTGTTCGCGCAAGCGGCAGAGATGGAGGCGATCCCGAAAATCCGGCGGCCGAATGCGATCCACACCACCGACCAGATCGTCAGCATGGCCGCACGGCTGGGCTGGACCGTCGGCATCACGGCCGATGACCTTGTCGGCGCGCAATGCCGCGCGGTGATCGGGCTCGCGCCGCAGGACGAGAAGTGGCTCGCCGGCGAAAATTATGTCGGGGTCTGGCACGGCACGGCGGAGGACGCGCGCAAGCGCCAGGAGGCGCTGGACGTGGTTCCGTTCGGACACTATCAGGCGCTCGCCGTCAGTCCGCTCGCCAGCGGCCGGCTCGATCCGCCCGACATCTGCCTGGTCTATGCGACGCCGGGGCAGATGATCATCCTGATCAACGGGCTGCAATATACCGGCTACAAGAAGTTCGAATGGGGCGTGGTCGGCGAGACGGCTTGCGCGGATTCCTGGGGGCGGGCGCTCAAGACCGGGGAGCCCAGCCTGTCCTTGCCATGCTATGCCGAACGGCGCTATGGCGGCGTGCCGGACGAGGAGATGCTGATGGCCTTGAAGCCGTCGCATCTCGCCAAGGCAATTGAAGGCATGAAGGCGCTGGCCAGGAACGGCCTGCGCTATCCGATCCCGCCCTATGGCATTCAAAGCGACGTCCGTTCCGGCATGGGCGTGAGCTACGCGAAGAAGTAAAGGCCAGTCATGAGCTCTGCGAAATTCGACATCGTCGTCTACGGCGCGACCGGATTCACCGGCCAGCTCGTCGCCGAGTATCTGGCGGCACATTACAAGGACGACAAGGCGCTGACATGGGCGATGGCGGGCCGCAGCCTCGACAAGCTCAAATCGGTGCGCGACGCCATCGGCGCGCCCGCGGATACGCCGCTGATCGTGGCGGATGCGTCGGACGCTGCCTCGCTGAAGGCGATGGTGGCGCAGACCAGATCGGTGATCACGACGGTCGGACCGTACCAATTCTACGGTGAAGAGCTGCTCGCAGCCTGCGTTGCACAGGGCACAGACTATTTCGATCTCTGCGGCGAGCCGGTCTGGATGCGCCAGATGATCGACAAGTACGATGCGGCGGCCAAGGCGAGCGGCGCGCGCATCGTGTTTTCCTGCGGCTATGATTCCGTGCCGTTCGAGCTCGGCACATTCTTCGTGCAGGAAGAGGCGAGGCGCGTGTTCGGCGCGCCTGCTGCGCGCGTCAAGGGCCGCGTGCGCGACATGCGCGGCACGCTGTCAGGCGGGACAGCGGCGAGCGCGAAGGCGACCTTCGATGCCGTCGCCAAGGATCTCAGCCTCGTCGCCATCCTCAACGACCATTTCGCGCTGACGCCCGGATTTACCGGTCCGAAGCAGCCGAAAGGCAACAGAGCGGCTTACGAGGAGGATCTGCAATCCTGGGCCGCGCCGTTCATGATGGCGCTGATCAACACCCGCAACGTCCATCGCTCCAACATGCTGATGGGCTTTCCCTACGGCCGCGAGTTCGTCTACGACGAGATGGTCCTGACCGGTCCCGGCGAGAAGGGCGAGGCCAACGCGAAGCGCGTGATGGCGGTCAATGCCGAGAAGACCGGCCCGAATGCGCCGAAGCCGGGCGAGGGGCCGTCGAAGGAAGAGCGCGAGAACGGTCTGTTCAATCTGCTCTATGTTGCGATCGCGCCGGACGGCCGCCAGGTCCGCGCCGGCGTCACCGGCGACCGCGATCCCGGCTACGGCTCGACCTCGAAGATGATCTCCGAATGCGCGATCTGCCTGCTCCGCGACGCCGCGGACGTTCCGGCCGGCTTCTGGACCCCGGGCGCAGCGATGCAGCACAAGCTGATCAAGCGGCTGCAGGATCATGCCGGGCTGACGTTCGGGGTGGAGGGCTAGCTCGGTGCCGTAGGGTGGGCAAAGGCGCAACGCGCCGTGCCCACCATTGTCCCGATTGGAGAGAGATCGTGGGCACGGCGCTATGCGCCTTTGCCCACCCTTGTATTAGCGCGCCGGATTAGAATGGCCTGGTTCCGTGAGGAATGGCCCAGCCCGGGTG